>JAJXUO010000009.1 GCA_021782815.1 Pseudomonadota bacterium | reverse complement strand
AATTCCCTTCTGAGGATTTTCAGGACACTCCCAAGGCCGCGGACCCGTTCCGCGGCCTTCCCCATTTTGAGCCCCCCTGAAGAATGATGCTGACCGCCCTTGCGCTGCTGCTGGCCTCGGCCGGCGTGATCTATTTATCCTGCGAATTGTTCGTCAACGGCGTGGAATGGCTGGGCCGCCGCCTGCGGGTGAGCCAGACCGCCACCGGCAGCATTCTCGCCGCCTTCGGCACCGCCCTGCCGGAAAGCGTGGTCACCCTGGTGGCTACCGCCTTCGGCACCCACGCCGCGCAAAAGGAGATCGGCATCGGCGCCGCCCTGGGCGGGCCGCTGGTGCTCTCCACCATTGCCTATGGCGTGGTCGGGCTCTGCCTGCTGCTCTATGGCCGCCGCCTGGGCCGGCGGCTGGTGCAGGTGGACGGCCGCCGCCTGAGCCGCGATCAGGCCTGGTTTTTGCTGATTTTCGCCGGCAAGGTGGCCCTGGGTCTGGTGGCTTTCGCCTGGAAGCCGTGGCTGGGCTGGGCCTTTCTGGCGGCCTATGCCTGGTATTTCCGCAGCGAGATGACGGACGGGGACGACGCCGAGGAGGGCGACCCCGAACCCCTGGCTCTGCGGCGGCGCGATCCCTCGCCGGCGCTGGGCTGGATCCTGCTGCAAACCCTGGCCGCCACCGCCGTCATTTTCGCCGCCTCGCGGCTGTTCGTCGGCCAGTTGGAAACGGTGGGGCAGGGGCTTGGCCTGTCGCCGCAGCTGACGGCGCTGCTGTTCAGCCCCATCGCCACCGAACTGCCGGAAACCATGAACGCCGTGATCTGGGTGCGCCAGGGCAAGGAACGGCTGGCCCTGGCCAATATCAGCGGCGCCATGATGATCCAGGCGTGCATCCCCACCGCTTTCGGCCTGTTCTTCACCCCATGGCGGCTGGATGCGCCGTTGCTGGCGGCGGCATTGGTGACCAGTCTCTCCATCCTGCTGCTGTTCCTGGCCTTCCGCTCCGGCCGGGTGTCGGGGCTGCGGCTGGCCCAGAGCGGCTGGCTCTACGGCCTGTTCGCCCTGGCCGCCGTTTTCTTACGGTAAGACCCTCAGCAGGCATGCACCTCCGAGAGGCGGCAGGCAATGCCGTCTTCGCCGGTTTCCAGCTGCAAGGTGGCATGATCGATGCCGAAGCGCTCGGCCAGATCGGCGGCGATGCGTTCCATGGCGGCATCGTCCACCACGGCGCCGGGCACCACCAGATGGGCCGTCAGCGCCACCGAGCGGGTGCTCAAAGGCCAGATATGCAGATCATGCAGGGCGGTTACGCCGGGCAGGGCGCGCAGGTAGGCCTCCACCCCGTCGCGGTCCACGGCCTCGGGCACGGCGTCGAGGGCGAGATCGAGGGATTCGCGGAACAGCCCCCAGGTGCCCAGCAGGATCACCACGGCGATGCCCAGGCTGACCAGCGGATCGATCCACAGCCAGCCGGTTTTCCCCATGAGAAAGGCCGCCACCACCACGCCCGCCGCCACCAGGGCGTCGGAGGCCATGTGCAGGAAGGTGCCGCGAATATTAAGGTCGCCCTTGCGGCCCGAGAGAAACATCAGGGCGGTACCCACATTGATGACGATGCCAACCCCGGCCACGCCCATCACCACCGGGGCGGACACCGGCTCGGGATGGGCCAGACGCAGCACCGCCTCCCAGGCCACGGCGCCGATGCCCAGCAGCAGCAGGGTGCCGTTGATCAGCGAGGCCATGATGGTGGTGCGGCCATAGCCGTAGGTATGGCGCCGCGACGAGCGCCGCCCCGACAGCCACACCGCCGCCCAGGCCATCACCAGGCCGATGACGTCGCTGAAATTATGCCCGGCATCGGCCAGCAGGGCCAGGGAATGGGCCCAAACGCCGTATCCCGCCTCCACCGCCACGAAGCCCAGATTGAGCAGGGTGCCCACGGCGAAGGCGATGTTGTAGTCGGCCGGGCCGTGATGGTGGTGATGCCCATGATGATGGTCGTGATCGTGGTCGTGGTCGTGGTCGTGGTGATCGTGCTGCGGACCCGGCATTTTGTACTCGCGATAACGGAGGATTTGATGGCAGCATGAACCCTGTAGTCGCTACAGGGTCAAGGGCAAATGCAGACGACGGACGCCGACATGAGCATCGGCCGGCTGGGAGAGGCCGCCGGAGTTAAAGTGGAAACCATCCGATATTACGAAAAAATCGGCCTGTTGCCGCCGGCACGGCGCACGCCCGCCGGATACCGTCAATATGGGGCGGCCCACGCGGCGCGGCTGCGTTTCATCCGCCGGGGGCGGGATCTGGGCTTCGAAATCGACACCATCCGCGCTCTGCTCGATCTGGCCGAGCATCCCGGCCAGGCCTGCTGCGACGCCGATACCCTGGCCGCCCGCCATCTGGCCGAGGTGGAACGGCGCATCGCCGATCTGCTGGCCCTGCGCGACGAACTGCGCCACATGATCTGCGGCGAACGCCACAACGTTTCCGAATGCCGCGTCATCCGCGCCATGGCGGCGGGCCGGGGCGCGCCGTCCACCCAGGGCTAGTGCTTCGCCTTGTTCCCCAGGGCGATATCTGCTACCGTGCGCCGCGCAAAGTTCTTCTGTGATATCCGTCCTTTCCGGGCGGATTCCCCCTTACCGTCGAGATTGATGCATTGACTGTCGCTCCCACTCCGCCGTCCTTCGATATCACCCCGGTGACCGTCGAAGAGGAGATGAAACGCTCCTATCTCGACTACGCCATGAGCGTGATCGTTTCCCGCGCGCTGCCCGACGTGCGCGACGGTCTGAAGCCGGTGCACCGGCGCATTCTGTTCTCGATGAAGGAAAGCGGCTACGACTTCAACAAGCCGTTCCGCAAGTCGGCCCGCATCGTCGGCGACGTCATGGGCAAATACCACCCCCACGGCGATTCCGCCATTTACGACGCCATGGTGCGTATGGCGCAGGATTTCTCCATGCGCCTGCCGCTGGTGGACGGCCAGGGCAATTTCGGCTCGATGGACGGCGACCCCGCCGCCGCCATGCGTTACACCGAGGCGCGCATGGCCCGCTCGGCCGCCGCCCTGCTGGACGATATCGACAAGGATACCGTCAATTTCCAGTCCAACTACGACGACACCACCCACGAACCCACGGTTCTGCCCGCCCGCTTCCCCAATCTTTTGGTGAACGGCGCCGGCGGCATCGCCGTGGGCATGGCCACCAATATTCCGCCCCATAACCTGGGCGAGGTCATCGACGCCTGCTGCGCCGTGATCGACCGGCCGGAGATTTCCGTCGAGGAGTTGATGGAGATCGTGCCCGGACCGGATTTCCCCACCGGCGGCATCATTCTCGGCCGCTCGGGCATCCGCTCGGCCTTCAGCACCGGGCGCGGCTCGGTGATCCTGCGCGGCCGCTGCCATTTCGAGGAAATCCGCAAGGACCGCACCGCCATCGTGGTGACCGAGGTTCCCTATCAGGTGAACAAGGCCCGCATGATCGAGCAGATGGCCGAACTGGTGCGCGACAAGCGTATCGAGGGCATTTCCGATCTGCGCGACGAATCCGACCGCGACGGCGTGCGCGTGGTGATCGAGCTGAAGCGCGACGCCGTGCCCGACGTGGTGCTGAACCAGCTTTACCGCTACACCCCGCTGCAGACCAGCTTCGGCGTCAACGCCCTGGCCCTGAACGGCGGCCGCCCGCAGATGATGCCCTTGAAGGACATCCTGCAGGCCTTCGTCGCCTTCCGCGAGGAGGTGATCACCCGCCGCACGATCTTCGAGCTGGGCAAGGCCCGCGACCGCGCCCATTTGTTGGTGGGCCTGGCCATCGCCGTGGCCAATCTCGATCCGGTGATCCAGCTGATCCGCAACGCCCCCGATCCGGCCACCGCCCGCGAACAGCTGATGGCCCGCGACTGGCCCGCCGCCGACGTGGCGCCGCTGATCGCCCTGATCGACGAGCCGGGCCGCGCCGTGGTGGACGGCTGCTATCGCCTGTCGGAAGCCCAAGCCAAGGGCATTCTCGATCTGCGCCTGCACCGCCTGACCGGCCTGGAGCGCGACAAGATCCATGACGAGCTGACCGAGATCGGCGAGCAGATCAAGGAATTCCTGCATATCCTGGGCTCGCGCGAGCGTCTTTACGAGATCCTGCGCGGCGAACTGGTGGAGATGCGCGCCCAGTTCGGCAGCGAACGCCGCACCTCCATCGAGGAAAACGAGTTCGAGGCCGATATCGAGGATCTGATCGCCCGCGAGGACATGGTGGTGACGGTGACCAACACCGGCTACATCAAGCGGGTGCCCCTGTCGGAATACCGCACGCAGCGGCGCGGCGGCAAGGGCCGGTCGGGCATGACCATCAAGGAAGAGGATTTCGTCACCCAGGTGTTCGTGGCCAACACCCACACCCCCATCGTCTTCTTCTCCTCCACCGGCATCGCCTACAAGATGAAGGTGTACCGCCTGCCGCTGGGCAGCCCGCAGGCCAAGGGCAAGGCCATGGTCAATCTGCTGCCGCTGGATCAGGACGAAAGCATTTCCACGGTGATGCCGCTGCCCGAGGACGAGGCCAGCTGGAGCGAACTGCATGTGATGTTCGCCACCGCCTCGGGCAATGTGCGCCGCAATCTGCTGTCGGACTTCACCGATATCCGCGCCAACGGCAAGATCGCCATGAAGCTGGACGAGGGCGACCGCCTGATCGCCGTGCAGGTGTGCTCGGAACAGCAGGATGTGCTGCTGGCCACCCATAACGGCAAATGCATCCGCTTCTCCACCACCGATGTCCGCGTGTTCAAGGGCCGCGATTCCACCGGCGTGCGCGGCATCCGCCTGGAGGAGGGCGACACCATCATCAGCATGTCGATGCTGACCCATGCCGACTTCGATTCCGAAACCCGCGACGCCTACCTGCGCGGCGACATGAGCGCCGAGGACAGCGAGCGTATGGCCGGTTTGGAACAACATATCCTGACCATCAGTGAAAACGGCTTCGGCAAGCGCACCTCGGCCTATGAATATCGCATCACCGGACGCGGCGGTTCGGGCATCGCCAATCTGGACATGACCGAAAAAACCGGCAAAGTGGTGGCTTCGTTCCCGGTGGAGCACAGCGACGAGATCATGCTGGTCACCGACGGCGGCAAGCTGATCCGCATTCCGGTGGACGATGTGCGCGTGGTGGGCCGCAAGACCCAGGGCGTGACCCTGGTGCGCACCGCCGAGGACGAGCATGTGGTTTCGGCCGCCCGCCTGGGCGATGTGGGGAACGGCGAGGACTCCGACGAAGGAGAGGAGTCCGACGGCGAACAGGAGAGCAGCGGTGACTGAACGGATTGGCGTTTATCCCGGTACCTTCGATCCCATGACCTATGGTCATCAGGATATTATTCAGCGCGCCTGCCGTTCGGTGGACCGCCTGATTGTGGGCGTGGCCCGCAATGCCGGGAAAAACCCGTTGTTCACCCTGGAAGAGCGCGTGCAGATGGCCCGGGCCGACATGAGCGGCCTCGTTAATCCGCACGGCGCCACCATCGAGGTCCGCCCGTTCGACGATCTTTTGATCAATTTCGCCAAAAGCTGCGGCGCCACCGTGATTTTTCGCGGCCTGCGCGCCGTTTCCGACTTCGAATACGAGTTTCAGATGGCCGGAATGAATGCGCGCTTGAGCGGCGAGATCGAAACGCTGTTCCTGATGGCGTCCGAACGCTGCCAGTTCATTTCCTCGCGTTTCATCAAGGAAATCGGCCGCTTGGGCGGCGATATCTCCTCGTTCGTCTCCCCGCTGGTCAAGCAACGGCTTGAAGATCGTTGGGCCAGCCTGCCCAGCGGGAGCTGATCCCGGTTCTTTATCCTTTAATTATTCTTTGGATGGAGTTTTTCCATGTCGGCGTCTGATCCGGAAAACACCCTGTGGCTGGACCTGAAGGACGGCCGCGTCGTTATCACGCTGCGCCCCGATCTTGCCCCGCAACATGTGGCCCGCATCAAGGAACTGGTGCGTTCCGGCTTCTATGATGGTCTTACCTTCCATCGCGTCATTCCCGGCTTCATGGCCCAGGGTGGCGACCCCACCGGCACCGGCGCCGGCGGCTCGGGGCAGAAACTGCCGGCCGAATTCTCGGCCGAAAAGCATGTGCGCGGCACCTGTTCCATGGCCCGCGCCCAGAACCCCAACAGCGCCGATTGCCAGTTCTTCATCTGCTTCGACGCGGCGCCGCACCTCAACCGCCAATATACCGTTTGGGGCCAGGTGAGCGAGGGGATGGAGTTCGTCGATATGATCAAGAAGGGATCGGGCGGCAGCGGCCAGGTGTCCGAGCCCGACCAGATCGTGCGCATGCAGATCGCCGCCGACGCTTCCGCTGAATAAGCCTTGAAGGAATGTTGCCCATGCCGTTGTTGAAAAAGCTTTTCCTGGCCTGCGCCCTGATGCTGTCGGGCCTGCTGGCGACCGCTCCGGCGCAAGCCGCCACGCAAGCTCCGAACCCGGAAAATACCCTGGTCATGCAGTTGAAGACCGGCCGCGTGGTTATCGCCATGCGCCCCGATCTGGCGCCGCATACCGTGGCCCGCATCAAGCAGTTGGTGCGCCAGGGCTTTTACGACGGCACGCCGTTCCATCGCGTCATCGCCGGCTTCATGGCCCAGGGCGGCGATCCCACCGGCACCGGCCGGGGCGGCTCGGGCTTCAAACTGAAGGCGGAATTCTCCGCGGTCCATCATGAGCGCGGCACCGTTTCCATGGCCCGCGCCCAGGATCCCGACAGCGCCGATTCCCAATTCTTCATCTGCTTCGCCCCGCAGCCCGAACTGGATGGTAAATACACCATCTGGGGTCAGGTGATTTCGGGCATGCAATATGTGGATCAGATCAAGAAGGGCGAGGGGGCCAACGGCTTCGTCAATGATCCCGACAGCATCGTCTGGATGAAGGTCGCCGCCGATATGAAGGATCAGAAAGAGTAACTGTTGACCTGGGCGCCCATCCTCCCTATGGTGAGCGCCCCTATGAGATCCGGTAGCTCAGTTGGTAGAGCACGTGACTTTTAATCATGTGGCCGCGGGTTCGAGTCCCGCCCGGATCACCAAGTTCAAAGCCCTGAAAAGCCATGCTTTTCGGGGCTTTTTGCTGTCACTGGCCGGGGCGACATGAAAGCACCGCCGGTTTGACAAAATTTTTTCACAATCCTCCCCCATATTGTTTTCCCGTGAGGCCAGCGCACCCAGTACACTTACGGTCGGATACTTGCCTTACAAAGAAAACCGTTTCCTTAAACGACAGGGGTACATGATGAAGCCGCTCTCCCAAACGCTGATGCACGCCGTTTCCGCCGCCGTGCTGCTGGCCCCTCTGGCCGTGGCCACGCCGGTTCTGGCCGCCGAACAGGCGCCCCAGGCCGCCGCCCCGGTCAAGATGGCGCATCACCACAAGATGGAAAGCCGGGTCGAGACGCGCATCGCCACGCTGCACAAGGAATTGCAGATCACCCCGGCGCAGGAAGCGCAGTGGGGCGTGGTGGCGCAGATCATGCGCGACGACGTCAAGACCCACGACGATCTGGTGGCCGCCAAGCGCGCCAAGGCCGAAACCATGAGCGCCGCCGACGATCTCAACGCCTATGCCGAGATCGCCCAGACCCATGCCGACGGCGTGAAGAAACTGGCCGCCGCCTTCCAGACCCTCTATGCCAGCATGTCGGACAGCCAGAAGAAGGTTGCCGACGAGACTTTCCGCGCCCATCGGCGGCACATGCGCGCCGAGCTGCAAAAACAGCAGCCCGCCGCCGCTCAGTAAGGATTTCACATCATGAACGCTCGCACTCGTCTTGGTCTGGGACGGCGAAGTGCCGTTCTCGCCGCCGTCCTCCTCGGGATCGGCCTGATGGGCGGCACACCGGCCTTCGCCGACGACTGGCACGATCATGGCCGCCACGACCATGGCTGGCACGGCCATGAGTGGCGTGACCATGAGTGGCGCGATCACTATCATCGTCGTTTCGACGAGGATCGATATTATGCGCCGCCCGTGGTGGTGATGCCGCCGCCGGGCGCCGTCTATGTGCCGCCGCCGATGGTGGTGGCTCCGCCGCCCTCGGGCATCAATATCATCGTGCCCCTCAATCTGCGCTGATGAAAAAAAGCGGCCCGGATCTCTCCGGGCCGCTTTCCATGGTCAAAGCCCCAAGGGCGGTTATTTCTTGTATTTCTCGGCCACCGTGTGCATGGCGCGCACCACCTGCTGACTGAAGGTGTGGCGCAGCACCTTGATCTTGGCCAGATGCATCTTCTCGTCGATCTTGTTTTCCTCCAACCGCTGCTCGGCCCGCATCAGGGCGGCGGTGCAGCGGTCGTGGATGGCGCGCTGCCAGTCCTCGGCGGTATAGCTGGAACGCTGGTTAAGGGGCACGTTCGACCAGATGGCGTCGGCCAGCTTCACCAGGGCATCCTGGTTGACGATATCGAAGCCGAGAGTTTCCTCGATATCGCGGCGCACATCGGCGGCGGCGCTCAGCTGCTGCTTGCGGCTGTCCTCGGACAGATTGCTGGCGATTTTACGGAGACGCGTACGATCGTCTGACATGACGGAAGGCCACCCTTTAACAGTCCATTGCCCTGCCCGGCGCGGCAGCCGTGCCACCAGCCCGCCGGAGGGAAAAAGTTATCACCTTTTCGCCACTGTGATAAGATTCTTCCGTCCATGAAATATGAGGCGGGGTCCCTGAAATAAGAGGAGGGAAGAATGGACAATCCCATGGAAGCCCTGTGGCGCGTGCAGCTGTCCCTGTGCGAAAGCTGGATCAAGATGTGGCGCAACACCTTCGTCATGTACGACACCCTGATCGAACAGCAGGCCAAGCTGCTGAATCATCCGGTGCATTTCCGCCTGCAGGACATCATCCCCGATGGCGCGGCCCTGACCGATAAATACGGCCATCGCTGCCACGACGTGGATGTGGAGCGGGTTTAAGACCACGCCGCGATGCGCGTGGCTATCGCGGCGCCGGTGAGACGCAAGGCGGGGGGAGGCGGGATCTCCCCCCGCGTCATTCGCCGCACATGCGCGCCATCAGGCGGCGCAGGAAAGCCTCGCCCTGGGCCAATTGATCCAGGCTGATGAACTCGTCGGGCTTATGGGCCTGTTCGATATGGCCGGGGCCGCACACCACGCTGGGCACGCCGGCCTGGGTGAACAAACCGGCCTCGGTGCCGAAGCTGACCCGGCCCACCCGGTTGTCGCCGGTGAGCATGGTCACGAAACGCACCGCCGGATGCGTGTCGGGCAGATCGAAGCCGGCGGTGTCGTTCACCACCTGAAACTCCACTCCGGTGGCGGCGTCCACCGCCCGCATTTCCGGCTCGATCTGCCGGCGGGCGAAGGCCACGATCTCGTCATAGAGGCCGTCGCCGCCCTGAGCGGGCAGGGAGCGGATCTCGAAATCGAACCAGCAATCGCGCGGCACGATGTTCAAGGCCCGGCCGCCCTGCACCACGCCGGTATGCAGAGTGGTGAAGGGGGGATCGTAGGCCTCGTCGAAGGGGCCGTCGCGGCGGATGCGCCGCTGCAGGCCGCGGATATGGGCGATGACCTCGGCGGCGGCCTCCACCGCGTTAACGCCCTGGGGCGCCAGGGCGGAATGGCATTCCTTGCCGTGCACATGGCAGCGCAGGCTTTTCTTGCCCTTGTGCCCGGCGATCACCTTCATGCCGGTGGGCTCGCCGACGATGCAGAGGCCGGGTTTGACCGGGATGTTGTCCAGATCCTCGATCAAGCGGCGCACCCCCATGCAGCCCACCTCCTCGTCGTAGGACAGGCTGAAGGCCAGGGGCAGGCGCAGGCCGCGCGCCACGAACTCCGGCGCCAGGGCCAAAGCCAGGGCCACGAAGCCCTTCATATCGGCGGTGCCGCGCCCGAACAGCTTGCCGTCGCGCTCACTCAGGGTGAAGGGCGGCGTGCTCCAATCCTGTCCCTCCACCGGCACCACGTCGGTATGGCCCGACAGCATGATGCCGCCGGGCGTCTCTTCGCCGCCCAACACGGCGTAGAGATTGGCCTTATGGCGGTCGTCGTTGAAGGTCAGGCGGGTCGCCGCGCCCAGGCCCTCCAGATGCGCCTGCATGAAGGCGATGGCATCCAGATTGGAGCGAACGCTGGTGGTGTCGAAGGCGATCAGCCGTTCGAGCATCTCCAGCACGGCGGCGGAAGGGCGGTCGGGCGTCATCATGGCGGCAGTTTATCCCGAACGCAGGGTTTTCACCACCGCGTCGCGCTGAAAGAGATAGAGCAGGGTGCGCAGGGCCTGGCCGCGCGCGCTTTCGAGATCGGGATCGCGGGCCAGAATCAACCGGGCGTCGTCGCGCGCCGTGGCCAGCAATTCGCCATGCTGGGCCAGATCGGCCAGACGGAACTCCGGCAGGCCCGACTGGCGGGTGCCCAGCAGTTCGCCGCCGCCGCGCAGTTTCAGATCCTCCTCGGCGATGAGGAAACCGTCCTCGGTTTCGCGCATGATGTTGAGGCGGGCCTTGCCGCTTTCCGACAGCGGGCCGCCATAAAGCAGCAGGCAGGTGGATTTGGCCCGGCCGCGCCCGATGCGGCCGCGCAGCTGATGCAACTGCGCCAGCCCGAAGCGTTCGGCGTGCTCGATCACCATCACCGAGGCGGCGGGCACGTCCACCCCCACCTCGATCACCGTGGTGGCCACCAGAAGATCCAGGCCGTCACCGGCGAAGGCGGCCATGGCCGCGTCCTTCTCGGCGCCCTTCATGCGGCCGTGCACCAGCCCGACGCGCGGCCCCATCAGCCCGCTCAGGTCGCGGTAACGCTCCTCGGCCGCCGCCAGATCGGATTTTTCCGACTCCTCCACCAAAGGGCACACCCAATAGACCTTGGCGCCCTCGGCCATGGCGCGGCGCACGCCGCCGATCACCTCGTCCAGGCGGGCCAGGGGCAGCACGCGGGTATCGATGGGGCTGCGCCCCGGCGGCTTCTCGTCCAGGCGCGAAATGTCCATGTCGCCGTAGGCGGTCAGCATCAACGTGCGGGGAATGGGGGTGGCGGTCATCACCAGCATATCCACCGCCCGGCCCTTGGCCGCCAGATCCAGGCGCTGATGCACGCCGAAGCGATGCTGCTCGTCGATCACCGCCAGGGCCAGATCGTGATAGAGCACATCCTCCTGGAACAGGGCGTGGGTGCCCACCAGAATATCGATCTCGCCCGCCGCCAGCGCCGCCAGCAGCGCCTGCCGGGCCTTGCCCTTGTCGCGCCCGGTCAAAAGCCCCAAGCGCAGGCCGGCGGGCGCCGCCAGCTTTTCCAGGGTGGCCAGATGCTGGCGGGCCAGGATTTCCGTGGGCGCCATCAGGGCGGCCTGGGCGCCGGCCTCCACCGCCGCCGCCATCGCCAGCAGCGCCACCACGGTTTTGCCCGCCCCCACATCGCCCTGCAGCATGCGCAGCATGCGGGCGGGCGCGGCCAGATCGGCATCGATCTCGGCCAGCGAGCGTTGCTGCGCCCCGGTCAGGTGGTAGGGCAGGGCGGCGATGATCCGCGCGCGCAGGCGGCCGTCGCCGGTCAGAACCCGCCCGGTCTGCTTGCGCAGGCTGGCCCGCACCAGGGCCAGGGCCAATTGGTTGGCCAGAAGTTCGTCATAGGCCAGGCGCTGCCGGATGGGACTCAAGGGGGAAAGCGCGGCCTCGTCTTCCGGCGCATGCAGGCCCGCCAGGGCCTGGCGCCAGCCGGGCCAGCCCTGGCGGCTGCGATAGGCCTCGTCCTGCCATTCCGGCAGTTCGGGGGCGCGGGCCACGGCGGCGCGCACCACCTTGGTCATGATTTTGCCGCTAACCCCCGCCGTCAGCGGATAGACCGGCTCCACCGTCATCACCTCGTCCAGTTGCGCCGGCGGCACCACATGGTCGGGATGGCTGATCTGGGCCACGCCGTTGAACTGCTCCACCAGGCCGCTGACGATGCGCACCTCGCCCACCGGCAGCAGTTTCGCCAGCCAGTCGCCCTTGGCGTGAAAGAACACCAGATGCAGCGGGCCGCTGTCGTCGGAGCAAAGCACCCGGTAGGGGCGGCGGCTGGTTTCCGGCACCAGATGCTGATCGACCCGCACCTTGAAGGTGGCCACCCGGCCCTCGGGGGCCTGGGCGGCGGGGGGCATGAAGCGGCGGTCCACCAGGGCATAGGGCTTGTGCCACAACAGATCCACCACCAGCGGCCCCACCAGCTTTTCCACCAGGGGCGCCAGACGGGGCCCTAAGCCGGGCAGATCGGCAACGGGCGTGAACAGGGGATAGAGCTTTTCGGGACGCATGGGGCAGGGATCGACGACGCCATGGCTGACAGACGGGCTTAAAGCCTTTATATCCTACCCCATTCTGATCGACCAGCCACGCCGAGCCTCCTGATGGATATTCAAAGAAAACGCCTGTTGTACCGCGCCCGTCATATGGGCACCAACGAGAACGACATTTTTTTCGGCGCCTTCGCCGAGGAAACTTTGGAAAGCCTTTCCAAGGAGCAGCTGGATCGTTTTGAGAAACTGCTTGAAATCAATGATCCCGATTTGTTCTTATGGGTGACCGGCGCCAAGCCGGTGCCGCCCGAACATGACTGCGACGTTTTGCAAATGCTGCGCTCCTACACCCTGGCCCAGGCGCGGCGCTGATAGAAAGACGCATGAGCATCAAAGACATCCTGGCCACCGTGCCCGCCCGTGCGGGCCGCACCCTCATCGCCGGAGCGCCCGAAGGCTACGACGCCCTGGTGCTGGCCCGTCTGGCCCGGAGCGGCGGCGAGATTCTGCACATCGCCCGCGACGATGCCCGCATGGCCCGCCTGGCCGAGGCCCTGCAGTTCTTCGCCGCCGATTGCGAGGTTCTGACCTTCCCGGCCTGGGATTGCGTGCCCTACGACCGCGTTTCCCCCAATGTGGAGATCGTGGCCCGGCGCATCGCCACCCTGTCGCGCCTGGGCGAGGGGCGGCCGGCCAAGGCGCCGCCCCGCATCGTGCTGAGCACGGTGGCGGCGGCCCTGCAGCGGGTGCCGAGCCCGGCCATGTTCGCCGAGGTCTGCTTCAGCGTGGCGGCGGGCGGCAGCCTTGATGCCGAAAAACTGCAATCGTTCCTGCAACGCAACGGCTATACCCGCGCCGAAACAGTGATGGAGCCGGGGGAATACGCCCTGCGCGGCGGTATCGTCGATATCTTCCCGCCCGGCGTGCCCGAACCGGTGCGCCTGGATCTGTTCGGCGACGAGGTGGAGCAGATCCGCAGCTTCGACCCCATGAGCCAGCGCTCCACCGGCACCCTGCGGCGCTTCGAGCTGACCCCGGCCAGCGAGGTGCTGCTGGACGAGGTGTCGATCCAGCGTTTCCGCACCAATTACCGCGAATTGTTCGGGGCCGGCAGCGGCGATGATCCGCTTTATGCCGCGGTGTCGGCCGGTGTGAAATTCGCCGGCATGGAGCATTGGCTGCCGCTGTTCCATGATGGCCTCGATACCCTGTTCGCCTATCTGCCCCAGGCCTATCTCACCCTCGATCCCCAGGTCGATGAGGCCAAGACCGCCCGTTTGGCTCAGATCGAGGAATATTACCAGGCCCGCCGCGCCATTCAGGAACAGGGCATCGCCGAGGCCGGACTGATCTACAACCCGGTGCCGCCGCGGCTTTTGCAGATCGAGGAGCGGGAATGGGCCGCCCTGACGGCGCTGCGTCCGCACGCCCAGCTCTGGCCGTTCCCGCCCGTGGAGGGCGCCGCCGACAGTATCGACGCCGGCGGCCGTCCGGGCCGCGATTTCGCCGATCTGCGCGCCCAGCCGGGGGCCAACGTCTATGACGGCGCCGGAAAATATATCGAATCCGAAATAAGCGCCGGGCGCGCCGTGCTGGTGGCGGCCTGGAGCGAGGGCTCGCGCGAGCGCCTGGGCGCCATGCTGCGCGACCATGGCGCCGCCGGCGGCCTGCGCCCGGTGGAAAACTGGGCCGAGGCCCGCGCCCTGGCCAAGGGCCAGAGCGGCATCGCGGTGATGGGGCTGGAAAAGGGCTTCACCGCCGAAGGGCTGACGGTGCTTTGCGAGCAGGATATCCTGGGCGACCGCCTGGTGCGCCCGGCCCGCAAGCGCCGCCGTGCCGAACAGTTCCTGGTGGAGGCCTCCAGCATCGCCGAGGGCGATCTGGTGGTGCATGTGGAGCACGGCATCGGCCGCTACGACGGCCTGACCACCCTGGAGGTTTCGGGCGCGCCGCACGATTGCCTGCGCGTGCTCTACGACGGCGGCGACAAACTGTTCGTGCCGGTGGAGAACATCGAGGTTTTAAGCCGCTACGGCTCGGAACAGGCCGGGGTGCAGCTCGACCGCCTGGGCGGGGCCGCCTGGCAGTCGCGCAAGGCCAAACTGAAAAAGCGCATCCGCGACATGGCCGAGGCCCTGATCGCCGTGGCGGCGCAGCGCCGCCTGCGCCAGGCCGAGGAACTGCGTCCGGCCGAGGGCCTGTGGGACGAATTCTGCGCCCGCTTCCCCTATGCCGAGACCGAGGACCAGCTGAAGGCCATCAACGACATCCTCGACGATATGGCCTCGGGCCGCCCCATGGACCGGCTGATCTGCGGCGATGTCGGCTTCGGCAAGACCGAGGTGGCCCTGCGCGCCGCCTTCGTCGCCGCCCTGGATGGCCGCCAGGTGGCGGTGGTGGTGCCCACCACCCTGCTGGCCCGCCAGCATTTCCGCACCTTCCAGGAGCGGTTCGAGGGCCTGCCGGTGCGCATCGGCCAGTTGTCGCGGCTGGTCACCGGCAAAAAGGCCGCCGAGGTCAAGGCCGGCATGGCCGAGGGCACGGTGGATATCGTGGTGGGCACCCACGCCCTGCTGGCCAAGGATATCCGTTTCAAGGATCTGGGCCTGCTCATCGTCGACGAGGAGCAGCATTTCGGCGTCAGCCACAAGGAACGGCTGAAGCAGCTGAAAACCGACGTGCATGTGCTGACCCTGACCGCCACCCCCATTCCCCGCACCCTGCAGCTGGCTCTGACCGGCGTGCGCGAGATGAGCGTGATCGCCACCCCCCCGGTGGACCGGCTGGCGGTGCGCACCTTCGTGCTGCCTTTCGACGGCGTGGTGATCCGCGAGGCCATCCTGCGCGAGAAATATCGCGGCGGGCAGGTTTTCTATGTTTGCCCGCGCCTGGCCGATATCGACCGCGTCAAGGACCGGCTGGAAAGCCTGGTGCCCGAGGTCAAGGCCGCGGTGGCGCATGGCCGCATGAGCCCGGCCGAGCTGGAGGCGGTGATGACCGCCTTCGCCGATGGCGCCTATGACGTGCTGCTCTCCACCAATATCGTGGAAAGCGGCCTCGACATGCCGCGCGTCAACACCATCGTGCTGCACCGCGCCGACATGTTCGGTCTGTCGCAGCTTTATCAGCTGCGCGGCCGCGTCGGGCGCGGCAAGGCCCGGGGCTACGCCTATCTCACCCTGCCGCCCAGCCAGATCCTGTCCAAGGCTTCGGAAAAACGCCTGCAGGTGATGCAGACCCTGGATGGCCTGGGCGCCGGCTTCACCCTGGCCAGCCACGATCTCGACATTCGCGGCGCCGGCAACCTGCTGGGCGACGAACAATCTGGCCATATCAAGGAAGTGGGGATCGAACTTTATCAAACCCTGCTGGAAGAGGCGGTGGCCGCCGCCAAAGGCGGGCTGGCCGAGGAGGCCGCCGAGGAGTGGTCGCCGCAGATCTCCCTGGGCACGCCGGTGCTTATTCCCGAACAGTATGTGTCGGATCTGTCCATCCGCCTCGGACTCTACCGCCGCATCGGCACCCTGATCGGCCGCGACGAGATCGACGCCCTGGCCGCGGAACTGATAGACCGCTTCGGGAAACTGCCGCAAGAGGTTGAAAACCTTCTTGAAATCGTTGCCATCAAGGTGCTGTGCCGCCGCGCCGGGGTGGAAAAGGTGGATGCCGGGCCCAAGGGGGCGGTGATCACCTTCCGCCACAATCAATTCGCCAATCCCGCCGGTTTGGTGCAGTTTATCGGCAAGCAGCTGGGCACGGTGAAGCTGCGCCCCGATCACAAGCTGGTGTTCGGCCGCGCCTGGGACGAGGCTCCGCAGCGGGTCAAGGGCGTCCAGACCTTGATGGAGGGCTTGGCGACACTGGCCGAGCAGACGTGACATGACCAGCGAACCCGATGGCATCGATCAACTGTTTCAACAGGCGGTCTTGCGCCATCAGCAGGGCGATCTCGAAGGCGCGGTGGGCGCCTACCGCCTGGTTCTGACCCTAAGGCCCCAGGCGGCGGCGGCGGTGGTCAATCTGGCCATCGCCCTGCAGGGCCTGAACCGCGGCGCCGAGGCCGAGCGGGCCCTGCGCGACGTTCTGGCGCAAAAACCCGGCCTGGCCGAAGCCGAGAACAGCCTGGGCTGTCTGTGCCTGGAGCAGGACCGTCTGACGGAAGCCGAGGCCGCCTTCCGCCGCGCCGCCGATCTGGCGCCCGCTTTGGCCGATCCCGCCAACAATCTCGGCAATGTCTTGCGCAAGACGGGCCGTCTGGCCGAAGCCGCCGAGGCTTTCCGCCGCGCCGCCGCCCTGGCTCCCGATCATGCGCAGCCCTTGAGCAATCTGGCCGCCTGCCTGCTGGAACTGGGCGATCCGGCCGGCTGCATCGCCGCCTGCCGCCAGGTGTTGGAGCGGGACCCCGCCCATGGAGCGGCCCTGAACTGCCTGGGCAACGCCCTGCTGTTGGACGGCCGCCTGGAGGAGGCCGAAGCCGCGTTCCGCCAGGCCGGGGATTCGGCCGAGGCCGGGGTCAATCTGGCCGGACTGCTTTACGACCTGGAACGCTTCGATGAGGCGATGCAGGCGGCGTGGGCGGTCCTCGACCGTCATCCCGGTTTCGCCCCGGCCTGCAACACCCTGGGCAACAGCCTGCTGGCCCTGGGACGGCTGGAGGAGGCCGAAGCGGCCTTCCGCCAGGGCCTGGCCCTGGCGCCCCGGGATGCCCAGATGGCCCTGAATTTTGCCGCCGTGCTGCTGAAACGCGGAAATTTCCGCGAAGGCTGGGCCTCCTACGAGGCGCGGCGCCTGCTGCCGCGCCTGCCGCCGCCCTGGTTGCCCGCCGATCTGCCGCCCTGGACCGGCGGGGCGCTGGACAAACCGCTGCTGGTGCATGCCGAGCAGGGATTGGGCGATTGCCTGCACTTCTGCCGCTACGCGCCGGCCCTGGCCGAGGGCGCCGGGATCGCCGTGGTGCTGCAGGTGCCGCCCGAACTGACCCGGCTGCTTTCCGGCCTGAACAGCGCACGGGTGAGGGTGGTGGGCCGCAACGAGCCGGTCCCCGCCTGCGCCGCGCATCTGCCGCTGATGAGCCTGCCCGGCCTGATGCCCGATCAATTCCTGCCCGCCCCCTTTCTGACGGCCGACGCCGAAGCCGCGGCGGCCTGGCGGCAGCGCCTTTCCGCCCTGCCGGGGCGCAAGGTGGGCCTGGTGTGGGCCGGCGATCCGCGCCCCTTCAGCAAGATCGCCCATCTGCTGGACCGCCGCCGTAGCATGCGCCGCGACCAGTTGGCCCCTCTGGCCGCCGTGCCCGGCATCAGCCTGGTCAGCCTGCAAAAGGGACCGGCGGCGGCGCAGCGCGGCCTGGCGCTGCACGACTGGACGGCCGAACTGGGCGACATGGCCGATACCGCCGCCCTGGTGGCGGCGCTGGATCTGGTGATTTCCGTGGATACCGCCGTGGCGCATCTGGCCGGAGCCCTGGGCAAGCCGGTGTGGCTGCTGTCGCGCTTCGACGGCTGCTGGCGCTGGTTGGAGGGGCGGGACGACAGCCCCTGGTATCCCACCCTCCGCCTGTTCCGCCAACCCCGCCACGGCGACTGGGCCGAAGTGGTGCGGCAGGTGGCGAAAGCCCTGGCCGAGATGCCGTAGTCCGCGCTTTCGACCTAAGTCGCATCGACCAAAGTCGCATTCGTGAATGGAAAATTTTCCTGTAGGTTGTGTTTCGGCAAGATCGGACCGGCAAGGTGCCGGTTAGGAAAAAAGCCCGTCAAGGGCCGGTCTGGCCGCACTTTCCAACAGGGAGACCGTTCATGACCCAGAGCACGTTCTATATCCCCAGCATGAATCTCATGGGCGCCGATTGCCTGGGCGCCGCCATCGACGCCATGGCCGGACACGGCTTCAAACACGCGCTGATTGTGACCGACACCATCCTGGTGAAGATCGGCCTGGCCGGCAAGATCACCGAAGCCCTGCGCGGCAAGGGCATTGCCGCCACCGTGTTCGACGGCGTGCAGCCCAATCCCACCGTCGGCAATGTGGAGGCCGGTCTGGCCCTGCTGAAGCGGGACGGCTGCGATTGCGTGGTATCGCTGGGCGGCGGCTCGCCGCACGATTGCGCCAAGGGCATCGCGCTCTGCGCCGCCAACGGCGGCAATATCGCCGATTACGAAGGGGTGGACAAATCGGCCAAGCCGCAATTGCCCCTGGTGGCCATCAACACCACGGCGGGCACCGCCAGCGAGATGACGCGCTTTTGCATCATCACCGACGAGCGCCGCCACATCAAAATGGCCATCGTCGATCGTCATGTCACGCCGCTTTTGTCGGTGAACGATCCCACCATGATGGTCAACAAGCCGGCGTCGCTCACCGCCGCCACCGGCATGGACGCCCTGACCCACGCGGTGGAGGCCTATGTCTCCACCATCGCCACCCCCATCACCGACGCCTGCGCCCTGAAGGCGGTGTCGCTGATCGCGCAGAACCTGCGCCAGGCGGTGAAGAACGGCCAGGATCTCGCCGCCCGGGAACAGATGGCCTATGCCCAGTTCCTGGCGGGCATGGCCTTCAACAACGCCTCGCTGGGCTATGTGCACGCCATGGCCCACCAGCTGGGCGGCTTCTACGATCTGCCGCACGGCGTGTGCAATGCCGTGCTGCTGCCGCATGTGGAAGAGTTCAATGCCGGGGTTTCGGCCGAACGGCTGCGCGATGTCGCCGCCGCCATGGGCGTTGAGGTCAAGGGCCTCTCGGCCACGGAGGGCGCCGCCGCCTGCCTGAAGGCCATCCGCGCCCTGGCCGCCGATATCGGCATTCCCGCCGGTCTGGCCGGGCTTGGCGTCAAGGCCGCCGATATCCCCACCCTGGCCGCCAACGCCCTGAACGACGCCTGCGGCCTGACCAACCCGCGCCCGGCCTCGCAGAGCGAGATCGAAGGCATCTACAAGGCCGCCATGTAGGCGGAAAACCACGCGGGAGAGGGGGCGGGCTTCGGCCCGTCCCCTTATTTTTTGACGTAAACCCAGGCGGCGCGGCCCGAGGCCAGGCCCACGGCGATGCGTTTGTAATCGGCCACCTCGTAGCGGTCGGCGGCATCCAGTTCGCGGCGGCTGATAAGGAACACCTTGCCGGGAATTTCATCGGCCGCATCGTCGGACGGCATGACGATGGGGTGAAAGCGCTTGCCGCTGTGGCGCAGCACCTCGGGATCGGTGATTTCCAGCAAGGCCTGGCGGTAGCCGGGCAGGGCGTCGTCGAAGCCCTCCAGCAGGCGGCCGAACGAGGCCAGCTGCACCGCGTCCTGCTGCAAGGTGCCGTAGGAAAACAACAGGATATCACGCCGTTCGTTCATAGCCGGACCTCCAAAGAGTGAGGATCATCCGGCGGACACGCCGCCGGGATCGCTTTCGCGGGCGATGTCGATCATGCGGGCCAGCATATCGGGTTCCTGCGCGCCCGAAACGGCATAGGTGCCGTTCAGGATGAAGCAGGGCACCCCGGACACGCCCAGACGATGCAGACGGGAATTATCGGATTCCACCGCCGAGAATCCGGCATCGCCGGCCAGATACGCCGCCGCCGCGCGCCCCGAAAGCCCGGCCGCCTCGGCCAGGCGGCGCAGCACGGCGATATCGCCGATATCCTCGCCCTGTTCGAAAAAAGCCCGGTAGATGGACTCCACCAGAAGGGAGGCGCAGTCCTGATCGGGCGGACATTGGGCCGCCGCCCAGGCGATCAGGCGGTGCGACTGCATGCTGCTGGGCATATGGGCGATGCGGTCGAAGGCGAAGGCGATGCCGTCGGGTTCGCCGGCCAGCTGCGCCGCCGCCTGAATGCGCTGCACGCGGTAGCTGCTGCCGAATTTGCGCTCCAGGTAATAGGCCCGGTCCATGCCTTCCAGCGGCATGTCGGGATTGAGCAGGAAGGGCCGCCAGCGCAATTCGGCGTGGGTGCCGGGGCGCAAGGACAAGGCGCGGGACAGGCGGCGCTTGCCGATGAAGCACCAGGGGCAGACCGTATCGAACACCACGTCGATCTTCATCGGTGGCGTCCTCCCGCGGCGTTACAGCATTTCCTGATGGGCGCGGCCCACCAGGGCGGCCACATCGTCACCGGGGTGATAGTCCGAGGCGCCGACCCGCACCCACACCTTTACCGGTTGATACACATCCTTGACGGCGAAATCGGTATAGGCCAGCACCCCGGCGATACGATGCATGACGATGGCCGCCTCTTCCCGGGGGGTATCGGGCAGCACCACGCAAAACTCGTTCTCGTCGGTGCGGGCGGTCAGATCCTCGCCGCGTAAGAGGCTGATAATCCATTGCGACACCTGCAAACGCAGATGCGCCGCCGCCTCATCGCCGAAACGCTGGCGCACCCCCTCGATATCGGGCACCCGGAAGAACATCAGAGCCAGATGGCGGCCGTGCCGGGCGGCGAACTCCAGGCGATCGGCCAGATAGCGGTCGAAAAAGGCCCGGGAATAGGCGATGGTGCCGCGGTCCAGGCTGGCCTCGCCCTGCGTGCGGGCGATGGCCTGGCGGATGGCCCAGCGCAGCCGCTGACGGCGCACCAGGGATTGCACCGTCACCCTGAGATCGTCGCGGTCGAACCGTTCCGGGAAAAAGGCGCTGACGCCGTGGCGGTAGGCGGTGGTTTCGTCGAAGACGGCGGCGTCGCTGATGGCCACCACCGGCAGATTGAACAGCCGGGGATTGTTGCGCAGTTGGGAGCAGAGATCGAGATAGGGCTGGATCCGGCCGCTGTCGGTATCGGCGGGCAGCGCCAGAATGGCGGCATCGAAGTTGCTGTCGTCCAGCAATCCCTCGGCCACGAAGGGATCGGCGGCCTGCACCACGGCATCGCCTTCGAGCGCGGCTCGCAGGGCGGGCGCAACGGCGCCGACCATCAGCAGCGAACAGCGCGCGGGCAGATCCAGCGGCGGCACGGCGGTGGCGGCCTGGACGCCCATGCCGTGGGCCGCCCCGGCGCGCTGCTGCAATTCCACATACATGGTGGCGATGCGCACCAGCGGCCGCAGATGGGCCTGAAGTTTGTCGTCGGACCACGGCGCGATCACCACGTCGTCGATTCCGGCTTCCAGCGCCGCCCGCTTTTCGCTGGGCGGGCAGGCGTGCGTCAGCAGACAGAGGGGAATATCCTGGCACGCCGCGTCCTGGCGCAAGGTTCGCGCCAGCGCCAGGGGCGATCCTCCGGCCAAGGTCGGCCCCAGCAGCAGCAGATCGGGATGTTCGTTGCGCGTCGAGTTCACCGCCTCGGTCAGCGACGCCACCGCATCGCCGACATAGCCGTATCCGCGCACCATCCGCAACAGGTCCTGACAAAAGACGGCGTCATCGGAGGCGATCAGAATATTGGCCAGATGAATCATTGTGGGGAAACCCTTCGGCGCGCGGCTTTGAACACGGTGTGCCGCAGCATAATACGATTTCCCGCGCTCTGATAGAGCGCTTCCCCGCTTAAAAGCATCGGGGCCTCCCGAAGGAGGCCCCTGTCTTGAACGCGCCGGAGAGTAGGGCTGGGGGGTTGGGAACTCCCCGGAGCGGACATGCCCACTACAAAGCACGAAGCATGCCAACTATCGGAGGCGCGGAATTACGGGATTTTTTCCGGCCCGGAAGCGGAACATTCCGGCTTTTTTCGTGATCTGCGCCGCAAATTGCGAAAAGAGCGCCTTGCGATTTGCGAATTCAGCAGCGATGCACGGCGAAGCCGCCATTGGCCTGTTCGGTGGGCATCACTTCCAGGGTATTGATGTTCACATGCGGGGGCAGGGCGGCCACCCAATGGATGCAGTTGGCGATATCGTCGGCCGAAAGCGGCGTCATGCCGGCATAAACGCTGTCGGCCTTGGCGCCGTCGCCCTTGAAGCGCACCAGGGAAAATTCGGTATCGCACATCCCCGGTTCGATCACCGTCACCCGCACGCCCTTGCCCAGCAGTTCGGCGCGCAGGTTCAGGGAGAACTGCTCGACGAAGGCCTTGGTGCCGCCGTATACATTGCCGCCCGGATAGGGATAACGCCCGGCCACCGAGCCGATATTGATGATATGGCCGCGTTTGCGCGCCACCATGCCGGGCAGTACGGCGCGGGTGCAGTACATCAGGCCCTTGATGTTGGTGTCCACCATGCGGTCCCAGTCATCCAGATCGGCGTTGTCGGCCGCCTCCAGACCCTGCGCCAGCCCGGCATTGTTCACCAGCACGTCGATTTTGGCGAAGGGTTCGGGCAGGGCGGCGAAGGCCCGGGCCACCGCCTGGCGGTCGCGCTGATCCAGGGTCAGCACATGGCAGGGCACGTCCAACTCCGCCTTCAGGGCGTCCAACCGGTCCTGGCGGCGTGCCGCCAGCACCAGCCGCACGCCGTCCTTGGCGAACAGCCGGGCGGCGGCGGCGCCGAAACCGGAACTGGCGCCGGTGATGAAAACCGTGGTGTCCTGGGAAAGGCTCATCTTACATCCTTGGGCTCAATGAGGGGTCTTGCCGCCCTGGGGGAACACCCCCTCGCGCTGCATGACGAAATGTGGGGCGGGGGAGAAGGCGTTTTCAATATCCCAGATATAGACCAGATAGCCGTCGTAATTGCGGATCGTCGAGGCGTTCTGCTCCTTCACCAGGCCGTTGGTGATGATGCGGAACTGGCCCTGCACGTTCATGCCGGCGCTGGTCAGGCTTTGGGCGTCGCCGGGGCGCAGGGTATTGCCGTTGACGATGATGCGGCCGTCGGGCTTGGAGGTGATCTCCAGAATGATGGCGTTGCGGCGCACGAAGGTCACCATGTCGTTCAGACCCAGATGTCCCTGGCGCTCGTAGGCCACCTTGAAACGGCCCTGGCCCAGGGGCTCGATGGATTTGAAGCTGGGATCGCGGCGCAGGTCGGCCTCGATGGCGGCATTTTCCTTGGCGGCGTCGGCCGGCGAGATCTTGCCCTGGGCGATGGCGCGATAGAGCGGCGCCCAGGTCAGATCGCCATAGAAACTGATGGCGTAATCGCCGTTGGCGCCAAGGCGGATCTCGGATTTGAAATGATTGGGCAGATAGCAGGCGGCCAGCACCGTCAGCAGCAGCAGGCAGGCCATGGGAACGAGGATCTTGCGCGCGGACATCATGCTCCGGTCTCCTGTTTGGCCGCCACCCACAACCGCTCCATGTCCTCGAGGTCGGCCTCGGCGGGGCTGCGCCCGGCCTTGGCCAGTTCCCGTTCGATATGGCGGAAGCGGGTTTCGAATTTACGGTTGCAGCGCCGCAGGGCGCTTTCCGGGTCCACCTTCAGTTTGCGCGCCAGATTGACGCAGGCAAACAACAGATCGCCCACCTCGTCCTCCAGACGGTCGGGGCTGGCGCCGGGCAGTTCCTGGCGCACCTCGCCGATTTCCTCTTCGATCTTGTCCAGAACATCGGCGGCCTCGGGCCAGTCGAAGCCGACGCGGGCGGCGCGCCCCTGCAGTTTCAGGGCGCGGGTGATGGCGGGCAGGGCGGTGGAAACCCCATCCAGCACGCCGTCGGCGGCCTTGGCGGCGCGTTCGGCGGCCTTGGTCTCCTCCCAGGCCCGTACCTGGGCCTCGGCGTCGGCCACCTTGGGGGCGTCGGCATCGAGAAAGATATGGGGGTGGCGACGCTCCATCTTGTCGCAGATGGCGGCGGCGATCGTCTCGAAGTCGAAACAGCCTTCCTCGCGGCCCATCTGGGCGTAGAACACCACCTGGAACAAAAGATCGCCCAGCTCATCGCGCAGGGCGGCGCGGTCGCCGCTTTCGATGGCCTCCACCACCTCGTAGGCCTCTTCGATGGTATGGGGGGCGATGCTGGCGAAGGTCTGTTCCAGATCCCAGGGGCAACCGCCCCGGGGATCACGCAGGCGGGACATGATGGCCAGCAGGCGCGACATGCCGGAACCGGGATGGGACATGCGTTGAGTATCCTTGCGAAACGGTCCGTCCCGGGCGCCTGCAGGGGCGCGCCGTTACGGGGCAGAGGGCGACTGTAACAAGGCCCCTTCCGTCGGGCCAGCCCAATCGGGCCCGATCCGCGACGTCTTGCTGAGCATCGCCTTCGCGCATAATGTGTTAAGGGAAATACATCTTCAGAATTTCAACACTCCGACCCAATGCGTGCCGCGCAAACCATCGGCACCCCGGTTCCGGACCGATCTTCTGGAGGAAGAAAAAGGGGGAGTCCCATGGCTTTTTTGGATTGGTCTGAAGGCCTTAGCGTCGGTGTTACCGAGTTCGACGACGACCATCGCGAAATCATCACGCTGCTGAACAGCCTGTGGGACGCCAACGAGCGCCGGGACGATCCCCGGCAACTGCGCCGGATCCTGGCGCGTCTGCAAGAGCATTGCGCCAGCCACTTCGCCCGCGAGGAGGCGCTGTTCGCCAAATGGAACTATCCCGCCGCCGCCGAACATACGCAAAGTCATCAGCGCGCCCTGACCCGGCTGGCGGAACTGGAGACGGCCTTCCAGCAGGGCGGCGCCGACACCATCGGCGACGATCTGTTCGACTTCGTGCGCGACTGGCTGCTGGGGCACACCATCAACGAGGACAGCCTTTACACCCCTTATTTTCAAAGCCTGGGCATCAACGCCATCCAGCAACCGGGGCGCGTGCCGCGCCGCCGCGGTCTGGCGGCAATGGGCTGGCTGGCGCTTGGACTGGTCCTGATCCTGGCCTGTGCCGCCGTCCCGCTGTTCGCTCCAGGGGTGGCGCCGGCCGGGATCGCCGCCGCCGCCGCCGTGGCGGCACTGCTGCTCTTGGGGGCGCAGCGCGCCGTGATGCGGCCGCTGGCCGCCATCGGCGCGACCCTCAACGCCGTTCTCGCCAACCGGGAGGGCGACGAGCTGAAGCTTTCCTCGCCGGTGGCCGACGTGGACGGCCTGTTGTTTCAGATCAGGATCCTGCAGGGCATCACGGCCCTGTCCGCGGTCAAACAGGCCGAGATGAACCGGATCGGCCGCTCTTCCGAATCCGAACTGCGCTCCATGTTCTTCACGCTGTCGGCCGATCTGCAAGGCGAGATCGCCCACGGCGTGGGCGCCATGGGCGAGCGCTCGGCCACCTTGGGACATGTGGCCGATAACCTGCGCGAGCAATCGGCCTCCGTCGCCCAGCAGAACCAATGCGCCGCCACCGCTTCGGAAACCGCCCGCAGCAATATCGATCAGGCGGCCCGGGCCGGAGAGGCCATGCTGGAGGCCATCCGGCAAATGCGCGCCGATGCCGAACGCTCGTTCGACGTCACCACCGCCACCGCCGCGCGGGCCAAGGCCGGCCTGGCCGAGGTTGCCGCCCTGGCCGAGGCCTCGCGCCAGATCGGCGACGTGGTGCAGCTGATCAACGACATCGCCGCCCAAACCAACCTTCTGGCCCTCAATGCCACCATCGAGGCGGCGCGGGCCGGCGACGCCGGCAAGGGCTTCGCCGTGGTGGCGGGCGAAGTGAAAAACCTGGCCAATCAGACGGCCAAGGCCACCGGCGAGATCGCCACCCGGATCTCCTCCATCCAGACCGGCGTCGCCGCCACGGTCACCCTGATCGAAGCCACCGATTCCGGCATGCGCGAGGTATCGGACCTGTCGGGCGGCATCGTGTCCAGCGCGGCCGAGCAGGAACAGTCGGCGGAACGGATCGCCCGTCTGGCGGATGTGGCGGCCCAGGCGGCCGGCGATGTCTCCAACGCCGTGGCCACCATCTCCAGCACCACCTCCGAAACCGAACAGATGTCGGTATTGCTGGGATCGGTGGTGGGATCCATCGGCCACGAGATGGAAGCCATCAGCGATCGCCTGGTGGACCGGCTGCGCAATTCCCTGGTGCACGACCGCCGCAAGCATCCGCGCCGGGCCGTCGACTGGCCGGTGCGCCTGCAGTTGGCCGACCGCGCCCTGGAGGCGCGCCTGACCGACGTTTCCCCGGGCGGCGCCTGCCTGAACGAAAAACCCGCCGGTGTGGCGGTGGGCGATACCCTGCACCTCACCATCGGCCGGGTCGATCACCTCGAGGCCGTGGTGGTGCAGCTCTCTCCCGCGGGCCTGCATGTGGAATTCCACCCCACTCCGGCGCAGTCCGCCCGGCTGGAAACGGTGATCGCCGAAATCCCGGAACAAACACCGGAAAAAACCCAGCAAAATACTCAGATTGAAGAGGATGAACTCTGGGATTGACCCAAAGAGAACATCCCCTCACTTGGAACAAGAGGGGCTCCATCAAAAGGATGATTCCTTATAAATATTTTGTATGAAACCGCCATTTTCCCTCCGCAATTCGGCCCGCGCCCCTTCTATCCGCCCGGAAAGGTGGTACCATCCCCTAAATTTTTTGTGAAAAGAGCCTGAACAAGGACAGCCACCGATGACCACGAATAGTGGGCGTCAATTCATCACCTTCACGATCGGCGCCGAAGAATACGGGTTCGATGTGATGGCCATCCGGGAAATCAAAGGATGGACCATGGTGACGGAATTGCCGGAAATGCCAGCCTCCATGCGCGGCGTGATTAACCTGCGCGGCGTCATTGTTCCCGTTTTTGATCTCCGCGCCCGTTTTACCGGTATCCTGACGGAACCGTCGCCCCGGCATGTGGTGGTGGTGATGGCTGTGCATGGACGGCTGCTGGGTATTCTGGTGGATGCCGTGGTGGATATCCTGACGGTGCAGCCCGATGAGATCCGCCCGGTTCCCGAGGTCGATCACGGGCAAAATCATTACATCCAAGGGATCGTCATCACGACGGGGCGCATGGTCACCCTGTTGGGGCTGGACGATCTGTTCGATTCCCAAAGTATTGCCGCGGCGCACAGCGTCGGCGCCACAGCGGCCTGACTCACATGTGTTTTTTAATTTTCCAGTCCAATGCCAAGACCGCCAACGTCTAGCAGAAAAGGTTTCGCCATGTTTTCTTTCCTGTCGTCCAACCGCCCCGGCGCCGTTGATCTGGCCAAGCTGGATGCACTCGATAAAGTGACCACCAACGTCATGCTGGCGGATGCGGACCATATGATCGTCTACGTCAATCCGGCCATGAAGGCTTTCCTCCGCGACGCCGAAGGCGACATGCAGAAGGATCTGCCCAATTTCTCCGCCGCGCGCCTGGTTGGGGAAAGCATGGACATCTTCCACCAGACGCCCGGCCATCAGCGGCGCCTGCTGGACGGCCTGACCGCGCCGCATCAGAGCAGCATCACGGTGGGATCGCGCCAGTTCGATCTGACCAGCACGCCCCTGTTCGACGGCCAAGGCCGCCGCACCGGCACCCTGGTGGAATGGAGCGACGCCTCGGTGCGCCAGCAGGCGTTCGACTTTGCCGGGCAGATCAAGGCCATCAGCAAGTCCCAGGCCATGATCACCTTCAACATGGACGGCACGGTGGTCGAGGCCAATCAGAATTTCCTCGACCTTCTGGGCTATAGCCTGGACGAGATCCGCGGCAAGCATCACAGCATCTTCGTTGAGGCCGCCTATCGCAGCAGCCCCGATTATCAGCAGTTCTGGGCCGCCCTCAACCGGGGCGAATTCCAGGCGGCGGAATATAAGCGCATCGGCAAGGGCGGCCGCGAGGTGTGGATCCAGGCCTCCTACAACCCCATCCTCGACGCCAACGGCAAGCCGGTGAAAGTGGTGAAATTCGCCACCGACGTCACCAGCCAGAAAATCCGCAACGCCGATTATGTCGGCCAGATCGAGGCCATCGGCAAATCGCAGGCGGTGATCTCGTTCAACATGGACGGCTCCATCATCGAGGCCAATGCCAACTTCCTCAACGCTTTGGGCTACACCCTGGACGAGGTCAAGGGTAAGCATCACAGCATCTTCGTTGAGGCCGCCTACGCCAATAGCCCCGACTATCAGCAGTTCTGGGCCGCCCTCAACCGGGGCGAATACCAGGCGGCGGAATATAAGCGCATCGGCAAGGGCGGCCGCGAAGTGTGGATCCAGGCCTCCTACAATCCCATCCTCGATCTCAACGGCAAGCCCTTCAAGGTGGTGAAGTTCGCCACCGACGTCACCCAGCAGAAACTGCGCAACGCCGATTATGCCGGCCAGATCGACGCCATCAACAAGTCGCAGGCGGTGATCTCGTTCAACATGGACGGCACCATCATCGAGGCCAATCCAAACTTCCTCAACGCCCTGGGCTACACTCTGGACGAGGTCAAGGGACGGCATCACAGCATTTTCGTCGACCCGGCCTTCCGCGCCAGCGCCGATTACCAGCAGTTCTGGGCCACCCTCAACCGGGGCGAATACCAGGCGGCGGAATATAAGCGCATCGGCAAGGGCGGCCGCGAAGTGTGGATCCAGGCCTCCTACAATCCCATCCTCGATCTCAACGGCAAGCCCTTCAAGGTGGTGAAATACGCCACCGACGTCAGCGAGATGGTGCGTAACCGCATGGAAAACGAGCGCGGCATGACCGAATGCGTCGACGTGCTGAAGGCGGTGTCGGCCGGCGATCTGACCAAGAAGATGACCCAGGACTACGAAGGCACCTTCACCCAGATCAAAAGCGCTTTGAACGGAACCATCGACAAGCTGTTCGAAATGGTCGACACCATCACGGCGGCGGCCAATTCCATCAACAGCGCCACCGGCGAGATCGCCACCGGCAATCTCGATCTGTCGCAGCGCTCGGAACAGCAGGCCAGCGCCCTTGAGGAAACCGCCGCCTCCATGGAGGAACTGTCGGCCACCGTCAAGCAGAACGCCGCCAACGCCCAGCAGGCCAATCAGCTGGCCTCGGGGGCGCGCGACGTCGCCGCCTCGGGCGGGCAGGTGGTCTCGGACGCCATCGCCGCCATGGGCCGCATCGAGGCCTCGTCGCAGCGCATCGGCGACATCGTGGGCATGATCGACGAAATCGCCTTCCAGACCAATCTGCTGGCGTTGAATGCCGCCGTCGAGGCGGCCCGCGCCGGTGATGCCGGCAAGGGCTTCGCCGTGGTGGCCCAGGAGGTGCGCAGCCTGGCGCAGCGTTCGGCCCAGGCCTCCAAAGAGATCAAGGGGCTGATCGGCCAGTCCACCACCGAGGTGAAGGGCGGCGCCGATCTGGTGAAAAAGGCCGGCACCACCCTCGACGACATCCTGGGCAGCGTCAAGCGGGTGGCCGATATCGTCGCCGAAATCGCCGCCGCCAGCCAGGAACAGGCCGACGGCATCGAGCAGGTCAACGCCGCCGTCACCCAGATGGACGAAATGACCCAGCAGAACGCCGCCCTGGTGGAGGAAAGCTCGGCCGCCGCCAGCGCCCTCGAGGATCAGTCCCAGGAACTGGACCGTCTGATGGGCTTCTTCCAGACCGGTAAAGTCCGCGTGGCGCCTGAAAGCGCCCATGCCGTGGAAACCCGGCGCGCCCCTCCGGCGCGGACTCCGGCCAAGGCCGCCATCGCTCACGAACATCTGAACAAGCTGCATTCCGCCAAGGAGAGCAAGCCGGCTCCGGCCAAGCGTCCGGCCCTGGCCAAGAAGGCCGCCGGAGACGATTGGGAAGAGTTCTGAGCCCCCGGCCAGGAAAGGGAACGCCATGACCGAGACCGCGCTGAGCCTGCCGGCAATCCTGGATCTGTCGGCCGCCGAACCGCTCCGGCAAGCCCTGCTGGAGCGGCTGGGGCAGGGGGGCGGCGGGGAGGTGCGGCTTGAGGGCGACGCCGTCGACCGGGTTTCCACCGCCTGTCTGCAGGTTCTCCTGACGGCGGCGGCGGACTGCCGGTCCCAAGGCGGCCGCTTGCGGCTGCTCTCGCCCTCCGAAGCCCTGTGCAAGGCCTTTCATGTGCTGGGGCTGGACCCGCAATTGACCGAGATGTGCGCCGCCTGAGCGGTGCGTGAGAGAACGAGGATTTAAGATGACCAAGTGCATTCTGGCTGTTGACGATTCCAAGACCATGCGCGAGATGGTGGCCTTCACCTTGCGCGGCGCCGGTTACAAGGTGGTGGAAGCCGTGAACGGCGTCGAAGGACTGTCGATGCTGGGCCGCGAAAAGGTGGATTGCGTCATTACCGACGTCAATATGCCGCAGATGGACGGTCTGACCCTGACCCGCCGCATCCGCGCCACCGCCGGTCACGCCGGCACGCCCATCCTGGTTCTCACCACCGAATCCGATCAGAGCAAGAAGGATGAGGGACGCGCCGCCGGGGCCACTGGTTGGATCGTCAAACCGTTCTCGCCCGAAAAGCTTTTGCAGGTGGTGGCCAAGGTCTGCCCGTAAGGGCCCTGGTGCCTCCCTGCCATCTGCCGACCACCATCCTGCGGAGTCCGCGAGCATGACCGAAGAGTCCTCGACGAACGACCTGTCGCGCTTCAAGACGACCTATTTCGAGGAATGCGCCGAACTGCTGATCACGGCGGAGGAATGTCTGCTGCGCCTGCAGGAGGGCAGCGACGATCCGGAAGACTGCAACGCCGTGTTCCGGTGCGTCCATTCCATCAAGGGCGGCGCCGGCGCTTTCGCCTTCACCGATCTGGTGCGTTTCGCCCATGTTTTCGAAACCGCTCTCGACGCCCTGCGCTCGGGCCGGGTGGGGCTGACGCCCGCCCTGGCCGAGGTTTTGGTGCGCGGCAACGACATTCTGGGCGACTTCGTCCGCGCCGCCCAGGAGGGTGTGGTGTTGCCGCCCGACCACGGCGACCGCGTGACCCAGGTGCTGAACGCCCTGACCGGCCAGGGCGGCGCGGATGCCAAGGCGGCGGCGAGCGCCACACCGGCGCCGGCCCCGGAATCGGGCGAGGAAAGCTTCCTGGTCCGGTTCACGCCCGCCGCCAACATGCTGCGCACCGGCAACGACCCCCTGATGATGGTGCGGGAACTGGCCGGCCTGGGCGCCTTGGACATCCGCGCCGATCTGACGCGACTGCCGGCCCGCCTCGAGGATCTCGCGGCCCAGGACGCCTATCTCGCATGGAGCTTCCGCATCACCACGGAGCAGGGGCGCCAGGCGGTTCTGGACGTCTTCGAATTCGTGGCCGGAGACTGCGCCGAGGTCTCGGTGGAGGCCGTCGGCGCGGAAACGGTCTTGGAACCCGCGGCCCCGCCCGCCGCCGTCGCGCATGCTCCAGCCGCGCCGCCGCCCGAAGCGCCCGCGCACGACGATCATCCCGTCTCCCTCGATCATCCCGCCGATGCGGCCCATCCCGCCGAGGGCGGGCTGCGCCTCAGGGCCGAGGACAAACCCGGCGCCGGCGGCGTGCATACCGCCTCGATCCGCGTGGAGCTGGACAAGGTGGACCGGCTGGTGAACATGGTGGGGGAACTGGTGATCACCCAGGCCATGCTGGGGCAGCAATCCAACCGCTTCTCGGCGGAAAGCCACCCGGAACTGTTCATGGGCCTGCAGGAACTGTCGCACCATACCCGCGAGTTGCAGGAAAGCGTGATGGCCATCCGCGCCCAGCCCATCAAGACGCTGTTCTCGCGCGCGCCTCGGATCGTCCGCGATCTCTCGGCGCGTCTGGGCAAGCAGGTGCGTCTGGTGATGAGCGGCGAGGGCACCGAGGTGGACAAAACCGTGATCGAACAATTGTCCGATCCCATGGTGCATCTGATCCGCAACTCCCTCGATCACGGGCTGGAAACGCCCGAGGAACGCGCGGCCCGGGGCAAACCGGCGGAAGGCACCATCCATCTCAGCGCCGAACACCGTTCAGGCCGCGTGATCATTCAGATCGAGGATGACGGCCACGGCATCGACCGCCGCCGCGTGCTGGAGAAAGCCATCGAAAAGGGGCTGGTGGAGCGCGGTCAAACCTTGAGCGACGAACAGATCGATCAACTGATCTTCGCGCCCGGTTTTTCCACCGCCGCCGCGGTGTCCGACGTTTCCGGACGCGGTGTCGGCCTCGATGTGGTGCGCAAGAACATCCAGGATGTGGGCGGCCGCGTCAGCGTGCAGTCCCAACCCGGTGTGGGGGCGCGCTTCATCATGTCGTTGCCTTTGACCCTGGCGGTGATGGACGGCATGCTGGTGGCGGTAGGCGGCGAACGCTACGTGCTGCCGCTGACCAATATCGTCGAAAGCATCCGCCCCAAGCCGGAACAGACCCACGCCCTGGTCAATGTGGGCAACATGCTGACCTTGCGCGGCGAATATATCCGGCTGGTGGCCCTGCATAGCCTGTTCAACGTGGAAGGGGCCGTCACCGATCCCACCAAGGGCCTGGTGGTGGTGGTGGAAACCGAGGGCGGCGACCGCGTGGGCCTGCTGGTGGACGAGTTGCTGGGCCAGCAGCAGGTGGTGATCAAAAGTTTGGAATCCAACTTCCGCCCGGTGCGCGGCGTCTCCGCCGCGACCATCCTGGGGGATGGCCGCGTGGCCCTGATTTTGGATGTGGGGGCGCTGAAAGCCGAGGGCGACCGCGACGGCGGCGGCACCGCGCCCCTGGCGGCCGAGTGAAAAACGAGAGGACTGTGGCATGACATCCGAAACGGCGATGGAAACGGCAACGACGGACTCCCGGGAACAGGAGATGCGGCAGTTCATCTCCTTCACCATCGGCGCCGAGGAATATGGCGTCGATATCATGGAGATCCGCGAGATCAAGGGCTGGACACCGGCCACGCCGCTGCCCAACGTGCCCCGGCATATTCGCGGCGTGATCAATCTGCGCGGCGCGGTGGTGCCGGTGTTCGATCTGCGCATGCGCTTTTCGGGCACCATGACCGAGCCTTCGGCGCACCATGTCATCATGGTGGTCAGCATGAAGGAACGCATCATGGGGGTCCTGGTGGATGCGGTGGCCGATATCCTGACGGTGGCGGTCACCGATGTGCAGCCGCTGCCCGAATTCGAACATCGCAAGGACGCGCAATTCCTGTCGGGGCTGGTCAATATGGAGGGCCGCATGGTGGCGTTGCTCGACCTGGAGAAGCTGCTGCTGGCCGACACCGTGGCCCAGGACGCCGCCTGACGGATCCACGGAAAAACATGACCCATCCCCACGGGAACGACGAGCTTTTCGCGCTGCGGAGCAAGGAGTTCAAATTTCTCTCCGCCTTCCTGTCGTCGCATACCGGCATCGTTCTGCCGGACAACAAGCGCGAGATGGTGCGCGGACGCATGGTCAAGCGGCTGCGGGCCCTGGGCCTCGACGACTTCAAGGACTATTGCGCCCTGCTGGAGGCCGATCCGGAGTCCGAACTGGAGCATGTGGTCAACGCCATCACCACCAACATCACCCAGTTTTTCCGCGAACCGCATCATTTCACCCTGCTGACCGGGGAACTGAAGCGCCTGGCCGCCCGGCCGGGCGGACCCGGACGGCTGCGCATCTGGTCGGCGGGCTGTTCGACGGGCGAGGAGCCTTACTCCATCGCCATGACCCTGGTGGATACGCTCTCGCCGGCGCAGCGCCGCGACGCCCTGGTTCTGGCCACGGATATCGATACCAGCGTTTTGGACCGCGCCGCCCGGGGCCGCTATTCCGCCCAATCGACGCAGCGTCTGCCTCCCGGCTACCGCCGCCGTTTCCTCGGCGTCGAGGACGAGGAGGGATACCTCGAGATTGCCGAGGAGGTGCGCGAATGCATCCGTTTCCGCCGTCTCAATCTGCTGGAACCCTGGCCGATGAAAGGCCTCTTCGACGTCATTTTCTGCCGCAACGTCGCCATCTATTTCGACAAGAAGACCCAGCGCGCCCTGGTGGACCGCTACGCCAACTGCCTGAGGCCGGGCGGCCTGCTGTTCCTGGGCCATGCCGAATCCCTGATCGGCGTTTCCGAACGCTTCGACGTGGCGGGCAAGACCGCCTACCGGCGGCTGCCATGACCGGCTGCGCCGCCCGCCTGCCGGCAGCGGAGGAGAACCGCCGCCGCTGGTTCGACCCCACCTTCAAGCTGATGGCGGTCAAGGTGCTGCCCGGCGAACATTACGTCTCGCGCGATCCCCACGAAATGGTGGTGACGGTGCTGGGCAGCTGCGTGGCCGCCTGCGTGTGGGATCCGGTCGTCCGCATCGGCGGCATGAATCATTTCATGCTGCCGGAATCCAACGAACAGGAAGGACGACCGGTGACCCGGTCGCGGCGCTACGGCAATTACGCCATGGAAGCGCTGCTGAACGACGTCCTGCGCCGGGGCGGGCAGCGCGACCGTCTGGAGATCAAGGTGTTCGGCGGCGCCAATGTCCTCGCCTCCATGGGAGACAGCGGCGGTACCCTGGCCATCGGCGAGCGCAACGCCGATTTCGTCCGCCGCTACCTGGACGAGGAGCAGCTGGCGATCGCGGCCGAGGATCTGGGCGGCCGCCATCCGCGAAGGATTCACTTTTTTCCTCAAACTGGTAAGGTGGTGCGACTGTTCCTGCGTAAGGGAATCGAGCAGGCCGTTCTCTCCCGCGAAATCAGCTACCGCCGGCAGTTGCAGGAAACGCCGGTGGAAGGCGAAGTCGAGTTGTTCGGATGATCATGGCGCCCTCCAACCGCATCCGCGTCCTGGTGGTGGACGATTCCGCGCTGATGCGGCAGATGATTTCGGCCCTGCTGGCCGCCGACTCCGCCCTCGAGGTGGTGGGCACGGCGCCCGACCCTTATGTGGCGCGTGAAAAGATCAAGGCGCTCAATCCGGACGTCCTGACCCTGGATGTGGAAATGCCGCGCATGGACGGCATCGCCTTTCTGGAACGGCTGATGAGCCTGCATCCCATGCCGGTGGTCATGGTCTCGACCCTGACCCTGACCGGCGCCGATGTGACCCTGCGGGCCCTGGAACTCGGCGCCGTCGATGTTTTCTGTAAACCCGCCGCCGGTGAAAGCCGCACGTTGGCCGAAATGGGGCCGCAACTGGTGGAAATGGTGAAAAGCGCCGCCCGCGCCCGGGTGCGCGCCCTGGGCGAGCGCGCCCGTCCGCAAACCCGCGTGGCCGACGTCTACCGCACCAACAACCGCCTGGTGGCCATCGGCGCCTCCACCGGCGGGGTGGAGGCGCTGCGCGACATCATTACCGTTCTGCCCGCCGATAGCCCGCCGGTGGTGGTCACCCAGCACATGCCGCCGAAATTCACCGCCAGCTTCGCCCAGCGCCTCGACGGCATGGCGGCGGTTTCGGTGTGCGAGGCCGAGGACAACCAGCCCATCATGTTCGGCCATGTCTATATCGCGCCCGGCGACCGTCATCTGACGGTGCGGCGCTCGGGCGCCAGCTATGTCACCTGCCTGCATGACGGCCCCCTGGTCAGCGGCCATCGGCCCTCGGTGGATGTGCTGTTCGCCTCGGTGGCCGAGATGTGCGGCGCCGCCGCCGTGGGGGTTCTCCTGACCGGCATGGGGCGCGATGGCGCCCAGGGCCTGTTGTCCATGCGCCAGGCCGGCGCCGCCACCATCGGCGAGGACGAATCCAGCTGCGTGGTCTACGGCATGCCGCGCGCCGCCAAAGAGCTGGGCGCCGTTCAGTTTGAATTGCCGCTACCGCTGATCCCCTCGGAAATCCTGCGCCTGTGCAGCGAACCGGGACGCAAGGGAGTGCCGTCATGAGCCTCGAAACCAAACCGCCGGTGCAACGCTGGCGGGATTTCGCCCAGTTCGAACGACGGCTGCTGACTTTTCTGGCCGCCGAGCTGGAAGCCACCGGGCTGGCTTTCGAGGACAGCACCGACGGCGCCGCCGGCGTGCTGTCGCGGCTGGCCGAGGACGCCCGGCGGCGCGGCGATCAAACCCTGCAGGGCGACATCACCCAACTGGTGGTCCGTCTGCAAAGCGTGGACCGGCGCCGCCAGGAATTGCAGCAGATCGCCAGCGTCATCGGTGAACTGTTGCGCCAGCAGGCCGAGGTGGCCGAAACCTGCGGCCTGGCCGACGACGGCAGCGCGCCGCCCGATTGGACCGAATGGTGCCGCCGTCAGGAAGAGGCGGTCACCCTGGCGGCCTGGCGCAAGCGCCTGAGCGCCGCCCTGAAGGGCGAGGCGGCGGACGAAACGGCGGACGAAGAGGAGGATGTGCTGTTCTGATACCGCCCGGCCGGATTTCAGAGCGGGTTCTCGGCCAGCAGACGATCCAGCCGTTCATCCACATTGGGCAGCCACAACATGCGGATCAGGGCCAGAACCTCCTGGCGCGCCGCCAGATGGGAACGGGTCATTTCGATATCCAGCCCGGCACCGCGCAGATCAAGCACCGTCAGCCCCCACAGAAACAGGTAGCGGTAGATGATGCGCTCGCCGAATCCCTCGGCCAGGCGGAACCCGAGCACCTGCTGGATACGATTTAAGGACTCGGTCATTTTCTGCTTGTTGCGGTCGGCCAGGGCGCCGACGCGACTGCGGGTCACCACCCAGTCGATCCCGGTGCGGCGCTCGGCGCGGCGCTTGCCGCGCAGCGTCCATACCAGATCGGAATAAACGCCGGCCCCCCGCAACTGCCAATCCACCGGATCGAGACGGGCAATCAAATCAAGGTCCAGCAGGCTGTCGTTGATGGGGGTGATCAGGGTATCGGCGAACATATGCGCCGTGCGCGCCAACGGTGAATCCGATCCGGGGCAGTCGATAATGACGAAATCGCAGCTTCGGGAAAATCCGGCCAGGGCCTGGGCGAAGGCCTCCTGCTCCTCGCGGACGGCGTCTTGCCGCGAGTCGGCGGCGCTGGCGGTGATGACCGCGCTCTCCGGCATGGCCAGGGGCAGGCGGTGCTCTTCGATCCAATCCCGGCGGTTCTGAATGTAGCGGGCCAGGGATTGCTGGCGGGAATCGAGATCGATACAGCCCACCCGGAAGCCAAGATGCAACAGCCCGACGGCCAGATGCATGGCGACGGTGGTCTTGCCCGAGCCGCCTTTCTCATTCCCGGTCACCACCACATGGGCCGGCAGAGGTTTGCGGGAGGAGGGGGGCGTCATCGCGGCGGCACCTCGCCGCGCCGCCGCGACACGGCGCCGCGCAAGGCGGGCGACCAGGGCAGGCGAGCGCCGCAACTGCGCACCAGCAGGCCGCGCACATGGGCCCAGTAGGCTTCGGCGCCCACCTTGCCGTCCTTGCCTCCGCTGAAATCCCAGGGATCGCCTTCGACCCAATCGGGGGGAGCGGGCAGGCGCACCTTGGAGCGGCCGGGCAGACGGACATCCGCCGCGTTCGCCGGTTGCACCAGATCGGGGAGCGACAGCGCCGGGGAGCGGAACAGGGCGTCGGTGGCGGCCACGGTCCAGCTCAGGAAGGCGTCGCGCCGCGTCTGGTCGGAAAATTCCAGCTGACGATCCTCGAACCCGAAGCGAAACCGCGCCCAACGTCCCTCCGCATCCGGCGCGTCCTCCCCCTCGATGCCGGCGCGCAACGCCGCCCACGGCAACAAGCGGTCGCGGTCCCGCGGCGAGGCCGGTCCCTCGTCGATGGCGCCGCCGTCCGGGACAAAGCGCCAGCGGCACCAGGCGCCGTCGGGCGCCGGAACAAAGCCGGTCAGAACCCGGTCCAGATGCGCGCTCAGCATCAGGCCATAGGCGCGGGTCTGCTCCCGCGCGACCGGTTCCGCAATCTTGAGATAGAGAAAGATCGGCAAGGGCGGCGGCGCCGCTAAGGCCTGAGCCGCCAGCGCCGACACCCAGGCGGCGGGCACCGCGTCATCGGCATCGCACATCAAGCCGCCGGGAAAACCGAACAGCGCCCGCTCCACCGGCAGCAGGTCGTTGCCCACATAGGCATATTCCTCCAGGCGGAACGGCGCCAGATGCTGCCACAAGGCCGTTTCCACCCGTTCGAGCGGCGAGGGGGCGCAATGCGCGCAAGGGGCCAGCGGCGGATCTTCCGTTGCCCACTCCGTGCCCAGGGAAAAATAGATGACGTCCATGCGAGGCCAAGTCCCACTCACCAGCGCTGCGCTGGATTGTGCCGTATTCCTGAAAATAAGCAATTCACCCTCCACCCTTTGGAAGAGCCCTTAAAACCAAGGAATGGGGGCCATCGTTAGGAAGATAGAGAGGATCTCCCTCAATGTTTCTTGCCGTATACCCACAAAAAATATATAAAATTCTTGCAACAAACAAGGTGCCGATCGGAATGAAAAACATTCCCGGCAAGAGAGCTCCATATGAACTGCACATCTCGGATAAATTGTAAAATCAAATTATCCGTCCTCATGACCGCAGCTTCCATACTATCAGTTTTGTGCTCAGACGCTATTTGCGCCCAGATTTTTAGATTAAATGTTGTTTATTTCGTTTTTATACAAGTTGTTATATTTTTCTGCCTTTTCACACCGGCCGCTTTTTTTCTAATTCGCCGCCAGGAAACCGCCCCCCTCCCGACTGATTCCGTCCTTGCCGCCGCAGCCCCCCCGATGGCTGCGCCGTCGCCGCCCGTCGGCGCCGTCATGTCGGAGCAGGTTTTCGCCATGTCGGTCTCGGTGGCCGAGATTCTCTCCTCGTTCCGGGGATTTTCCGAGGAATTGCGCACCGAAGTGGCCGGGGTGGTGCGCGATACCGGCGACAACGACGTACGCCTGATGAGCCAGTTGTGCATGGTGCAGACCGGCATGGAGCGGGTGCTGAATTTCACCACCAACTCGCGTCAGAACTTCATGGACACCATCAGCGCCGCCAACGATCAGGTGGCCGACAGCCGCGCCCTGATCGATGCGTTTTCGGAAAATCGCGCCCGGGATGCCGCAAGGGTGCGAACCGCCTCGGAGGATATCGGGCGGCTGGTGAACGATCTGGGGCAGATCGTCGGGATCGTGCGCAGCCTGTCGCACCGCACGCGCATGCTGGCCTTGAACGCCACCATCGAGGCGGCGCGGGCCGGAGAGATGGGCCGCGGCTTCGCCGTGGTGGCCGCGGAGGTGAAGGATCTGTCGCAGCGCTCCGATCAGGCCGCCGTGCAGATCGGCGACGGCATCGCCAAGCTGGAAGCGGCGGTGACATCCAGTTTGCAGGCCATCATCTTCGACCGCAACGGCAAGGAGGAGGAGGGGTTCGCCGCCATTTCCTCCGCCGTCAACGGGCTGGCCGACAATCTGCGCGATCTGATCGCCTACGAGGAAACCTCGCTGCTGAAAGTGACCGAGGAGAACGAACGGCTGGCCGAACCGATCCGGGAGATGATGTCCGGGATTAATTTCCAGGATGCCATCAAGGACCATCTGGGCGATATGGTGGAGGACTTCGAAGGCATCATCACCGCCATCGATCAATCGGTGGCCGAGATGAGCGCGCGCCAGGAGATGTCGCTCGAGGATATCAATACCGCCATCCGCAACCGCCTGGATGCCGTTCTGCAGGCCTGCCGCAATCGGCTTGAGGCCAAACGGCAGCAACAGCGGCAGGCCCGGGAGGAAACGCCGCAACCCGACGACGATACGGACATTGAGCTTTTTTAAAACCGATCCCCCAGCCGAGGTATGCCCTTGCATCGCGTTCTTATCGTGGATGACAATCCCCTGACCCTGAAATTGCATGTCCAGTTGATGGAAAGCCTGGGATGCGACGTGCGCGGCGAAAACGATGGGACCGCCATCGAGGAGATCGTCCGGCAGTTCAAACCCGACATCGCTTTCCTCGACATCCGTCTGGCCCAGGAAAGCGGCCTGGACGTGGCCCGGAAAATCCGCCCGCTCATGGAGGAGGGGCGGATTTTCGCCCTGACGGCCGTACCGCCGGACAGTATCGCCGACGAGGCCCGGCAGGCGGGGTTCGCCGCGGTCTTACGCAAACCCTGTCCGATCCAGACCTTCATCGACATTCTGCAACACGACCGCCTGCCCCGGCAGGAGTGAGGAGCGCTTATACCAAGTCGCGATGAGTTTGACTCATCGCGACGCCGGTTAGGAGCAAGGCGACGCGCGCCTGATGGCGCGGTGAGGCAAAGCGCGCCATCAGGCACGGTGAGGCAAAGCGCGCCATCAGGCACGACGCCAAGGGTTTCGGAGAAACCCGCCCGGCGCATGAGGGTGCAGTGATCGGTTCCGATCACTGCAATTTGGTATTACGGCCCCGCCGCGACGCCGCCCTCGTTCACCACGGCGATGCAGGCCTCGACGACACCGGGATCATAAAGGGCGCCCTTGTGCGTCAGCAGTTCCTGGATGGCCACATCCATCCCCAGGGCCGGGCGGTAGGGCCGGTGCGAGGAGATGGCGTCGAGCACGTCGGCCACCGCCACGATCTTGGCCTCGGGCACGATCTCGTTGTCCTTGAGACCGAAGGGATAGCCCGAGCCGTCGATGCGTTCATGGTGCTGCAGGATGATCGCCGGCACCGGCCAGGGAAATTCGATCTCCTTGACCACATCGTGACCGATGCGGGGATGTTCCTGGATCAATCCCATTTCGTGGCTGCTGAGCTTGCCCGAGCGGGTCAGGATTTCCACCGGCACGCCGATTTTGCCGATGTCGTGGATGATGCTGGCCAGATAGACGCCCTTGATCTGGTGCTCGTCCATGCCGATCTGGCGGGCGATGGCCGTGGCGATGCCCGCCACCCGGCGCTGATGACCGGCGGTGTAGGGATCACGCTTCTCCACCGTGGCGGCGATGGCCTGAATGGTCTGTTCAAACATCTGCTCCAGCTTGCGGCGCGCGGCCAGGGCGGTCAGGCCATAGCTGAGATTGCCCGCCAGTTCCACCAGCAGGGCGCGTTCCTCCTCGGCGATATCGGCGAACGGTTTGGCGCAAAAAACCGTCAGCACGCCGATGGCGCCGCGCAGGGTGTCGCCGCCGAGATGCAGGGTGAGCAGGGCGTGAATGCCGAAACGGGCGAAGCGGGCCCGGCTTTCGCCGTCCAGAGCCAGTTCGTGCAGGCCGCGCAGGGCGGGCGGGCGGCCGAAGCCGTCGAGCGGGGCCACGGCCAGCACGCTTCTGTCGCCGGCCTCGGCCGCCCGCAAGGTCACCCCTTCGTCGCTGATCAAGCGCAGACGGACGGCGGGATATTGCCCCTGCTCGACGATGACGCGGGCCATGGCCTCCAGCAGGTCCGGCTCGGTCCGTCCCTGTGCCAACGCCAGATTCCCCGCCGACAGCATACGCAAGGCCCGGGTGCGCTGCATGACCCGCTCTTCCAGACGGACCTGCAAATCATAGAGCGACACATGGGTGCGCACGCGGGCCAGCACCTCCTCGGCGATGAAGGGCTTGCCGATGTAATCGACGCCGCCGGCCGCGAAACCGGCCAGCTTGTCGGCGGTTTCCTGATAGGCGCTGAGAAAGATCACCGGCACATGACGGCTGGCCGGATTCTCCTTCAGCAGGCGGCAGACCTCCAGCCCGTCCATTTCCGGCATCTTCACATCCAGCAGGATCAGATCGGGCAGGCGCTGCGCCACCGCCTTCAGGGCCATGCGGCCATCGGGCGCGGCCCGCACGGCATAGCCCTCGCGCAGCAGAATATCGGAGAGCAGCTGTAAATTGGCCGGCAGGTCGTCGACGATCAGGATGTTGCCGCAGAATGAGGACGTGGCGGAAGAGGTCATGGCGTCACCCGAACGATGTTGATCCTGAAAATGCATCCCGCATGTCGCGCGGTCCCGGTCAACGTCCCCAAATGGCCCGGTAATGGGCGCGGTACTGGTTGTCGGGATCGAAATGATTATCGCGCCCGCCGTCGCGGTCGATATTGTCCCGGGTCACCACCTGCAGCGGGGCCACATAGCCCGACCAGGGCCGTCCGGCGAAGGCGCGGTTGAGCTCGTCCACCAATTGCCAGCCCTGCAGGCACAGGGGCTCGGCCACCGTCACCGCCTGATAGCGGCCGTCGCGCACCCGTTGATAGGCCTGGGGCGAGCCGTCGCCCGCCGCCACGGCGATGGGAGGGGCGTTTCCGGCCACGCCCTCGGCGGCCAGGGCCGGACCGGTATAGGTGAAATAACGATCGTTGATGGCCAGGGAATGGGTCCAGGCCGGGCCGTACATGTGCAACAGCAGATGGGTCAGCACCGGTATGCGCTCGGCGGTCTCGGCGATGGGCACATCCTCGACCGACAGCACCTTGCCGCCGTCGGCGTCGATGATCTCGGCCATGCGGCGGGCTTTCGACATGGCGATGGAAAAGGAGCTGTCGGTGAAGATCACCACGCCGGGATGGCCCTTGCCGTCCACCAGCACCCATTCCGCCGCCGCCCGGGCCACGTCGCGCACCGTGGTGGTGACGTTGGCGAAGAGGGGGGTGCCCGGCACCGGACCGACACCGGGGGCGCCATGCCAGCTCACCACCGCGACATGCGCCATGGCCGCCGCCGCCAGGGCGGCGCGCTGCTCGTTGACGTCGAAACCATCGATGACGATGCCGTCGGCCTTCATGGCCAGGGCCCGTTTCATGGCGATGCTCCGGCCCCGCGCGCTGCCGTGCCCGTCGAACAGCATGACCTGCCAGCCGATGACGTGGGCCGCCTCGCGGATACCCTCGGCCACGCCCATCACCCCGCCATTGCGCAGATCGGCGGCGATGATGGCGATGCTTTTGCCCCGTGCGGCGCGGGGGCCGTCGGTGGGCCCGTCCCACCGGGTTTTATGACTGGTATAGCGGGCCAGATCGGCGCGGGCGTCGGCCAGATGATCGGCATGGGCCGGAAGCGCCATGACCAGCAGCAGGCACATCACGGCCGCACCGCCGGCGCGCGGCCGGATCAGAGGATGCCAATTCCACCCCACGTCCACCTCCCGTCTGCGCAGATCACAGGGCAATCGGGCGAAGCCGATTGCCCTGGTTTTCACATGTCCGCTCAGGCGCCGGGCGCGGGCCGGCCGCCAGCTTGGCTTTCGCGCAAACGCTTGCGCGGGCCCTCAATGGGCCAACGCGGCGAAAAGCCCCTTCAAGCGGGCAACGATCGCGCGTTCACCCGATGACCCTGACGCAGATCACTTTTCGTACTGACAGCACCGCCAGACTGCTTCAGACTGAACTCCTCTTTACTTTAACACAACGTAAAGCGGCACCATGCCCGAACTTTCGGGCCCATAGCCACGCCGTTTCCGGAGGGAACGCGGCCAAAGGCAGCAGAGGCCGGATTGGAGGCAATCCATGGAACGGTGGCGCACCCTTTCCCGCAAAGCCCGGATCACCGGCCTGTTCGCCGGTTTGCTGCTGCTGGTGGTGGGGCTGGCCCTTTATGCCAGCATGACCCTGCGCGACATCAGCACCCGCGCCGAACATCTGGGCAACCGCCGCCTGCCGCTGGCCGTGGCCTTGAGCACCCTGAACAACACCCTGGACGAATATCGTCTGGCCGAGGGACGTCTGCTGGCCTATGGCCTGATCAACGATTATGCCGGCATCAGCGAGGTGGAGACCGCCCTGACCGGCATTTCCCAACGCATCGCCAGCGCCCGCGCCGCCCTGCGCCCCCTGGCCGACGATGGCGCCACCCAGGCCGATCTGGCCGCCTTCGACCAGGCCTGGCCGCAATGGCGGGCCCATACCCGCGATCTGGCCGAGATGCTGCTGCGCGGCGAGGACAAGGGGCCCATCGATCTGTTTTCCCACAAGGAGCACGCGGCCTTCACCGCCACCCGCGCTCCCGTTCTCACCGCCATCGCCCGCGCCAAAACCGCGGGGGCCAGCAGCGTCACCGCCGCTCTGGCCGCCTATGCCCGGGCCCGGATCGGCACCGCCAGCGTCCTGGTGGTGATGGCGGTGCTGATCGCCGTCGCCGGGCTGTCGGTGGTGGCGGGCATGGCCCGCGACGCCGTACGCTACCAGGCCTTGCTGAAAACCTCGGTGGACGGCATCCATGTCATCAACGCCTCCGGCGATCTGGTGGAGGCCAGCGATTCCTTCTGGCGCAATCTCGGCTATTCCCCCAAGACGCCGCCCCCCCTCAACGCCGCCGATTGGGATCCCGATTATCCGGCGGAAAAACTCTTCGCGCTGGAACGGGCCGCCCAGGGCGCGCCCACGCTTTACCGCAGCCGCCACCGCCGCGCCGACGGCAGCCTGATGGATGTGGAGGTGGTGGCGCGCGGCATGGACATGGACAATCAGCGCTATCTGACCATTTCGGCCCGCGACATCGGCGAGCGGCTGGCGGCGGAAGCCGAGCTGCAGCGTTATAAAACCCACCTCGAGGAGGTGGTGGAACAACGCACCGCCGATCTGGTGGTGGCGCGCAACGCCGCCGAGGCCGCCAACCGGGCCAAAAGCGTGTTCCTGGCCAATATGAGCCACGAGCTGCGCACACCCTTGAACGCCATCCTGGGCTTTTCCGCCCTGATGCGGCGCGATAGCGGCCTTTCGGAGGAACAGCGCGGCACGCTTTCCATCATCAACCGCAGCGGCGAATATCTGCTGAAACTCATCAACGACGTTCTCGACATGGCCAAGATCGAGGCCGGCCAGATGCAACTGGCCCACGCCCCCTTCGATCTGGGCGGCCTGGTGCACGACATCATGGAGATGATGCGGATCCGCGCCAGCGAAAAGGGGTTGACCCTGCTGCACGACCAGTCCTCGGAATTTCCCCGCTACATCGTGGGCGACGAGGCGCGCGTTCGGCAGATTCTGGTGAACCTCATCGGCAACGCCATCAAATTCACCGAGGAAGGCGGGGTCACGGTGCGTTTGGGCACCCACCAGAACGCCATCGCCCATCTGATCATCGAGGTGGAGGATTCCGGCCCCGGCATCGGACAGGAAGAACAGAACGCCATCTTTCAGCCCTTCGTACAATTGGGCGATGCCAGCGACAGCCGCGGCACCGGTCTCGGCCTCAGCATCACCCAGCAGTTCGTTCACCTGATGCAGGGACGTCTCAGCCTGGAAAGCCAGCCGGGGCGGGGCACCTTGTTCCGGGTGGATCTGCCGCTGACGGCGGCCAGCGAAAGCGACGTGCACCGGATGGTGGCGCGGGACGAGGGCGACGTGATCGGCCTGGCCGAGGGCCAGCCCCGCCGCCGCATTCTCATCGTCGAGGATCAGACCGAGAACCAGCTGCTGATGAAAAAGGTGCTGGCCCCATTGAACTACGATCTGATGGTGGCGGAAAACGGCAAGCTGGCGGTGGAACTGTTCGACAGCTGGCATCCCGATCTCATCTTCATGGATCGCCGCATGCCGGTGATGGACGGCCTGGAAAGCGCCCGGCAGATCCGCGCCCGGCCGGGCGGCGCGGCCGTGAAGATCGTGGCCGTCACCGCCTCGGCCTTCCGCGAACAGCGCGACGAAATGCTGGGCGCGGGCCTGGACGATTTCATCCGCAAGCCCTACCGCTCCCGCGAAATCTACGACAGCCTGACCCGCCAGCTGGGCGTGGAATTCCGCTATGCGGCGCCGCCGGCCGACGCGGCGCCCGACACCGCCATCGCCTTGACGCCCGCGCAATTCGCCCCGGTGCCCGCCCCCTTGCGGGCCGCCCTGGCCGAAGCCCTGGAAAGCCTGGAACGCCCGCGCATCGACGAGGCCCTGCACGCCATAAGCCCCCATGCCCCGGCGTTATGCCGACATCTGGGCGCTTTGGTGGAAAATTTTCAATATGTTGTGATTTTGCGGGTTCTGGAGGAAATCGCGGCAAAATCTTGACGGTGGATAAGGTTTTGCCAGAGCAACATCGCCACACTCCACGCCGTGTTCCCAGTAACACCCTTGGCTTGGAGTTCCCGCATGAGTGCCGCCGCCCGGCCTTTTGCCGTTCTGGATGAAAAAAGCATCGCCGCCGCCCCCTTGCAGCGCGATCCTTACGATTACGCCTTCGTCGATCAGGCCATGCCGCTCTCCCACAAGGAGGCGGTTCTGGCCGATGCGCCGCGCATTCCGCATCGCGGCACCTACGGTATTCCCAACCTGCGCTACGGTCCCCGTTTCAAGGCGGTGCTGGACGATCTGCTCAATCCGCGCTTCCGCGCGCTGGTGGAGGAAAAGTTCGGCGTGGATCTTTCCGGTTGCCATCCCAGCATCGTGATGATGGGCAACACCAGCGGCCATTACAACGAGGGCTATGCCCATCCCGACAGCCGCCACAAGATCGTGACGGTGATCCTGGGCTTCAGCCCGGAATGGCCTTACGAACGCGGCCGGTTGCGGGTTTTGCGCAGCAATTCCCGCGATGACAGCGCCTTCGAGTTCCCGCCCGAATTCGGCAAAATGCTGATGTTCAAGGTGTCGGATCGCTCCTATCACGGCTTCCTGCCGCAGAAGGGGCAGCGCATGAGCCTGCAGTTCTGCTGGGTCGACAGCCGGTCCTATGTCTGGAAAACCTACGCCCGCCATTCCTTGAGCGCTTTTGCCAAGGCCATTCCCGGCCTGCGCAATCTGGTGGGCCTGATGCCACGCAAATTCCGCCGCGGCGGTAATTGATCTTCGTTTCGGAGTGTTCCCCGGTGAGCCTGTTCGATCTTCCCCCGGTGCCCGACATCGCCCGTCATTTCCGCCGGGCCCTGCTGGATTGCCGCCGCGACGAAAGCCCCTATCTGCACTGGTCGCTGACCGACATGCTGCCGGAAGCGGTGGCCTTCAATATCATCGGCCTGCCCATCATGCCGCTGCTGATCGAGGATTGCCGCGGCGTGCGCGATGTGGATAACAACATCCGCACCTTCCTGACCCCCGACATGCAGGCGCGCTTTCCGGTCTTCTCCGCCCTGACCGAGGCGCTGCAGGGGTCGGATATCGCCCGGCTGCTGGCGCAAACCTGCGGGTTCGAGGCCGAGGGCAGTTATTTGCGCGCCGAATATATCCAGGATATCGACGGCGCCTGGCTGGAACCCCACCACGACGTGCCGGAAAAACTGTTCTCCATGGTGATCTATCTGTGCACCGGCCCCGATGCCGCCGATTGGGGCACCGACATCTACGACGACCAGAAGCGTTGGGTCGGCCGCTCGTCCTCCCAGTTCAATTCCGCCACCATCTTCATTCCCGGCGAAAATACCTGGCATGGGTACGAAAAGCGCCCCATCGCCGGCATCCGCCGCCTGATGGAGATCAACTACGTCCATCCCAGCTGGCGCGACCGCGGCCAGTTGTGTTTTCCCGACCGTCCGGTCCGGTGCGCCTGATGACCGCCGTCATGTCCACCACCGCCGCCACCGTCGCCGTTCGCAGCTTCACCGGCCAGAACGGCACCGACGAGCATGTTCTGACCGTCAGCGTGAACGGGCAGGGGAGTTTCGCCGCGCAATGCCGCGCCATCGCGGAGGGGTATCGCAAAGCCTGCGCCGACCTTGGTTTGAGCGAGGAGAGCGCCCTGTTCCGCCGCCTGTTCGTCAGCGACGCCCAGAACCAGGCCGCCGCCCTGGCCGGAAGCGGGCTTCTGGATGAAAATCCCGATCATCCGGTGGCGGTGTCGCTGGTGGAACAGGCGCCGCTGGACGGTTCGAAAATCAGCCTGCTGGCCTGTCATGTGACGGGCGGGAGCGCCCGCCGCAAACGTCGCCTGGCGCAAGGCGGCATGGTGATGGAAGCCAACGGACTGCGGCATTTGTGGACCACCGGCCTCACACCTTCGGCCAGCGCGCCGCAGGGCGCCTATGAACAGACCCAAGAGGTGTTTTCCCAGCTGACGAACGCCCTGGAAACGGAAAACGGCACCCTGCGCGATCATTGCGTGCGCACCTGGCTTTATGTGCGCGATGTCGATTGCCTCTATCCCGCCCTGGTGCAGGCCCGTACCGACCTCTTCGACCGGCATGGCCTCACCGCCGACAGTCATTATATCGCCAGTACCGGGATCGAAGGGGCGGGACCGAACCGCTTCGACGGCGTGCTGATGGATGCCTATTCCATCGTCGGGATGCGCCCCGAACAGATGAGCTTTCTCAACGACACCGACGCCATGTGCCCCACCTGGGCCTACCGCGTCACCTTCGAGCGGGGCACCCGCATCGCCTATGCCGATCGCGCGCACTGCTTCATCTCCGGCACCGCCAGTATCGATCACAAGGGCGATGTGCTGCACCTGGGTGATGTGGAGGCCCAGCTCGACCGCGCCCTCGACAACGTGGCCGCCATCCTGCGACCCGCCGGCGGCGAGCTGAACCACATGATGTATTTCATCGTCTATCTGCGCGACGGCAGCGATGCCCCCGCCATCCGCCGCGCCCTCGGCCAGCGTTGCCCCGGCATCCCGGCGGTCATCGTCAAAGGGTCGGTCTGCCGCCCGGAATGGCTGGTGGAAGTGGAAGGGGTGGCCGCCGTTCCGCATCGGCAGGCCGGTTTACCGGAATATTGAGGGAGGACGCCAAAAAAACCGCATTCTTTTAAGGCTTGTAAGGCTGGCGTAAGTTGAAGGGATTATCCATTAGGCAGTTGATATTGCCTAAAAAAAGCGTCGAAAGGCGCCTTAGGCTCAGGAGGATTTAAAAGGTTTGCCGGGCCGTTCGAGCGCCCAGTGCCCGGCAGCCCTCCCGGATGGGGCGGCTCACGTGATCAGGATCGCGGCTGTGACCCCAAGCATCCCGCCTTTATCACGTCGTTCCATCCGGGAAGCACCTCCTGCCTTCCCCGGCGGTCTGGCCTTGGTGCCGCAAGGCCGGGCCGTCGGGGCAAACCAATCCGGGAGAAGAGGGGGAGAACCCCTCCGCATCGTACCGGCAGGACCGCTCCTCCCGCCCCCCCATCCCGGGCGGAGCGGTCCTATTTCGTTACCTTGCGTCATTGCTCCGTTCCGGTCGCCACGGTTACACGGTCGTTCAAAGAGGTGATGTCGGTGAAAACCTCCTGCGGATCCTGCCTGCTGCCCAGTGTGGCCCATGTCTGCGTGCGCATCAGCGACGAAGATCGGGGTCTGTGCCAGCGCGAGGCGCGTTATCGCCGCTCGCCCCAGCTCAAACGTCAACGCCAGAAGCTGATGCCCGCCGATATGGCCCTGCTGCGGTCCACATCGCTGTTGGGTTCCATGGGGGAAGATCATTTCGCCGCCCTGCTGCGATCCGGCGTGGTGCGGGCGCTCCACCGCGAGGAAACCCTGTTCGCGCAAGGCCTGGCTCCGGCCAGTCTGTTCATCGTTTTGGAAGGCTCCCTGAAGATCTATCAAACCGGCAATGATGGATCGCTCACCGTGCATCAGATCGCCCATGGCGGCGACTGCGTGGGCGCGGCCCAGATTTTCCTGGAAATTCCCGCTAAAATGGGTGCCGAGGCCATTTGGGACAGCCGGGTTCTGGAATTGCCGCGCGCCGCGGTGATGGAGGCTTTCACCGCCGACCCCGCCCTGGCCCGGTCGATGGCCCGCCACCTGGCCCGGCAGCTGGAAATCCGCACCGGCGAGTTGGAAGACGCCTACTGGATGTCGGCGCCCAAACGTCTGGCGGCCTTTCTGGCCGGACTGTTTCCGCCCGGCGCCACCGAGGCCGACACCCGGTTGCCCTACGACAAAAGCGTGCTGGCCGCCCGCCTGGGCATGACGCCGGAAACCCTGTCCCGCGCCTTCCAAACCCTGAAGGAGCGGGGGGTGCGCACCCATAACCGCTGCATTTATGCGGCCGACGTGCCGGCGCTGAGCCGCTACGCCAAAAATCAGGACGAAACGGCGGATCCAGCGCATATCAGGAAACATGGCTGATTCCGGGCTGCGGGAAATGGGATTATCCTCAAGGCCATGTCGGGCGGATGTGACAGCATCCGCATCCTGAACCAGCCCTGAAGGAGCCCCTTGATGCCCTCCATCCGTTTCCTGACCGCCGCCGTCGGCGCCCTGCTGTTCGCGGCCGCCGTTCCCGCCAGCGCCGCGCCCGCCGATCCCCTGGCCGAGACCGTGGCCCAGGGGCAAAATCTCTTCGCCAAAAGCACCTTCGGCGGCGCCGGCCGCACCTGCGACAGCTGCCATGTGAACGGCGGCAAGGGGCCGGGCGCGGCCGGGGGGCATCCCTTGCCAAGCCTGGAAAACGCCGCCGCCATTTTCCCCCGCTACAACAAGAACGCCGGACGGGTGATCACCCTGGCCGCGCAGATCCGCCATTGCATCCAGGGCGGCCTGGGCGCGCAGGCCCCGGCTTACGGCAGCGCCGAACTGGTGGCGCTGGAGGCCTATCTGGCCTCGCTGGCCCATGGGCAGAGCATGGATATGGGCGGCGCGCCGAAATAAATCACGGCGCCATTGCCGGGGTGGGGCGGTGTTTCTCATCCAGGGCCACCATGACGAAACCGCCCTCGGCCACCGGCCAGCGGCGGCCGTCTTGCAGATTGACCCCGAAGGTGCGCACCGCCACCTGCATGGAACTGGTGCCGGTGCGCACCACCTCGGCGGTGATTTCCATCAGTTCCCCCACATGGATGGGGGCCTTGAAATCCATGCCGCTGCTGGCCGCCATCACCACCGCCTTGCGACAATGGCGGGTGGCGGCCACGAAGGCGGCCTTGCCCATGGCCGCCAGGGCGTAGCCGCCGAACAGCGAATGCCGGTGGCTGCATTGATCGGGGAAAACCAGTTCCACCATCGCCAGCGGCCCCGTTGCCGCCCGTAACGGATCGGGCGAAACCGGCGCCGGAACGGGCAGGGGCGGCACGCTGGCCTCGCGGGCGGCGGCCACCATGTTGAAGCGGCCGCGCGTGCACAAACGGCGCTCGCCGCTGATGGTGGCCTCGGCCACCAGATCCACCTCCACCGTCAGCGACCGCCGTCCGGCCCGCACCACCCGGCCCGACACCTCGACGATCTCGCCCACATGGGCGGGGGCGGAAAAATCGATGCGATCGCATGAGGCGGTGACGAAATCCACCTGGGCATGACGGGCGGCGGCGATATAGGCCGCCTTGTCCATGGCCGCCAGCCCGGCACCGCCGAACAGAGTGCCGTGATGGTTGGTATCTCCCGGAAAAACCAGATCGATCAGGCGGGTTTCCGTCGGCATGAAGCCTCCTGGGGCACAAGAAGGAAAAGGGCATGATCGGCCCGCTTTGCCGCCGCTGTCCACCCGCGGAATTGCAAAGGAGCCCTGAAAGGGTGGCATTTTCCGAGCCTGATGAGCGAGGCTTGACGGCGGCGATACGAAGACGACGGCGATACGAAGACGACGGCGATACGAAGACGACGGCGAGAGGGACGCCTGGGAGCGTGCCGCCGGCCCCATTTGAAAACACCCAATTGTCGCATAATGTATATTATGGTGAATTTTGTTTCGGGGTTCCCGGGCATCTTGCCGTTCCGTGGGCGAGCGCCCATCTTTCCAGGAACAACAAGCACTTGGCTTCATATCTTGAAAGCGTATCCATGACCCTGCTGCACCATATCGGCCCGCATCTGTCGGGCCTCGAGCAATTACGCGCCATGCTGGCGCAGGATCTGCGCCCCGGCATCGGCGAAACACTCGATATACATCTGGTCGAGGCCGAGGATGGCCGCGTGGTGCTGGAAGCCGTGCCCGACGTGCACCTCTATAATCCCCTGGGCACCGTCCATGGCGGCTTTTCCGCCACCATGCTGGATTTCGCCTGCGGCTATGCCGTGCTGTCGAAGATGCCGCCGCAGCAGACTTTTTCCACCGTCGAGCTGAAAGTGGCCTATCACAAGGCCATGACCAAGGACACCGGTCCGGTCCGGGCCGAGGGAAAGATCGTTTCCCTCGGTCGGCGCGTTGCCTTCACCGAGGCGCGGCTTACCGATAAAGCCGGTAAACTCTACGCCTCGGCGACGTCGAGCCTGCTGATCATGGCTCTGTGATTTTTTGAAAAATCAACGGGATGCGCGCCTTTTTTATCAAGCGCGCATCACCCCAGCATTCTCAGGCTGTAGGCCTTGGTCTTGTTTTCGGTTTCCAAGGCGTAGGCCGACATCTGATACTGGGTGGAGGCCTTCTTCATATTGATGAGCTGCTGGCCGATATCGGCGCCGGTCAGCTGCGACAGCGCGCTTTGCGCCGAGGTGCTGTAGGCCTGCAAGGCCGACGCGCCCGTGTTGAGAGCCGACTGCGCCGCCCCCAGATTGGCGACCGACTGCGAGATCTGCCCCATGGCCGTGGTCAGCGAATTCATGCTGGCCTGGATGGCGGCGGTGCCGGCGCTGCCGCCGGTCCAGGCGCCGGTGGCCTGCTGCAGCCCCAGGCCGCTGGCGGTGTTGTTGCTACCGTTGACGGTCAGCGTGGAAGTGCCGCCGCCATATTGGTTCACCGACATGGAGGTGGAGGACGACGACACCAGATTGACGCCGTTGAAATTGGCGGCGTTGACATAGCCGGTCACCTGCTGCGCCAGGGCATCGTACTGGGTGGCCAGGGTGGCCCGGGTGCTGGCGTTGGCCGACATCGCCTCCGAGGCGATGGACTGCATCTGCACCAGGGTGGAATTGGCCGACTGCAAGGCCCCTGCCCCCACCGCGATCGAACCCGAAGCCAGGGCGTTGTTCTGCATGGCGGCGTTATATTGGCTGAGCGAGGTTTGCTGCGCCACCGCCACCGCCGTATTGGCGGGGCTATCGCTGGCCAGCATCGATCCCGAGGCCACCCGCGAGGCGGCATTCGAGAACATGGCCTCGGCCACCAACAGACTTTGCAGCGCCGAGCTGCTTACCGAATTCACCGTGGTCATATCCAGAGCCCTTCCGTTCTTGTCCGGACACCAGGGCCCGAAAAAGATGATCCACAGATCACATAATGCCATCCCTCTTCCGGAATTTCCATGCCCTTTCAAATCCTTGGCTTTTTATCTTCGGAAGGAGATCAGGCGCAGTCGATCACCATACCGTCGTAGGCCGGCTCCATACCCGAAGGTAAGCGCGCCTTCAGGGCGTTGTAATCCAAACGGGGGGACATGTGGGTGAGGATGGTGCGTTTGGGTTGCAGCCGCTCGGCCCAGGCGATCACCTTGTCGAGATCGGCGTGGGTGGGATGCGGCTCGTCCAGCAGACAGCCCACCACCCAGCAGTCCAGCCCCTGCAAAAGCTCCATCGACCGTTCGGGAAACTGCCAGACATCGGTGCAATAGGCGCAATTGCCGATGCGAAAACCGGTGGTGCGGCCGTAACCGTGATCCTGGTCGATGGCCGTCACCTCCCAGGGACCGGCGCGGAAACGCTCGCCCTCAATGGGCTGCGGCGTCAGCCACGGCTTATAAACCGGCACCTTGTCCAGATCCAGCGGCTGGAACACGTAATCGAAGCGCTGGCGGATATCCTCCAGGGTTTCGGCCGTGCCGTAGGCCGGAATGGCCGCCCGCATGACGCGGTTGACCTCGCGCAGATCATCGATGCCATGGGTGTGATCGGCATGGCCGTGGGTGAAGAACACCGCATCCAGACGCTGCACCTCGGCATTCAACAATTGCTGGCGCAGATCCGGGCCGGTATCGATCAGACAGGTATACGCCCCTTCCCGGCACAGGACCGACGGACGCAGCCGGCGGTTTTTCGGTTCCGCCGGATCGCACCGCCCCCAGCCGACGCTGACCATGGGCACGCCGCCCGCGCCACCGCAGCCGAGGATGGTAAGCTTCATGGCCGCGGCACCTTGGAGAACAGCCGGTAGAAATTATTGCTGGTCACGCGGGCGATCTCGTCGGCCGGCACCTTCATCAGATCGGCCAGGGCCTGGGCGGTATGCACCACGAAGGCCGGTTCGTTGCGCTTGCCGCGCTTGGGCACCGGCGACAGATAGGGGGCATCGGTTTCCACCAGCAGGCGCTCCAGCGGCAGATCGCGCACCACCGCCCGCAGCTCATCCGACTTGTTGAAGGTGATGATGCCGGAAAGCGAGATGAAAAAGCCATGTTTAATAGCTTTTTCAGCAAGTTGCCGACCAGAGCTAAAACAATGGATTAAGCCGGTGAACGGCCCCATCGACATTTCCGAGGCGAGAATGATGGCGGTATCCAAATCGGCCTGGCGGGTATGCACGATCACCGGCAGTTTGGCGATGCGCGCCGCCGCGATATGGTTGCGGAAATTGGCGCGCTGGGCCTCGCGCGGGCTTCTCTCGTAGAAATAATCAAGCCCGGTTTCCCCGAACGCCACCACCTTGGGATGCTTGGCAAGATCCACCAATTGCTCCACCGTGGCCATTTCCGAACCGGCCTCGTGCGGATGCACCCCCACCGAGCAATAGATATTGTCGTGCCGTTCGGCGATGGCCAGCACCTGGTCGAAGGTGGACAGGCGGGTGCTGATGGTCAGGATGGTTTCCACCCCGGCGTTGCGGGCCCGCGCCAGCGCATCCTCGAAATCCGGCTGGAAATCCTCGAAATTGAGATGGCAGTGGCTATCGACCAGCGACATTTTAAGCAGGACTCCCCTCATCGGCGTCCACATAGCGCGGAAACACGCCTTCCGGCTTGGGCAGCGCCGTGCCGGCGGCCAAACGCTGGCCGTAGGCGGCGAAATCGCGGGCGGTGTCGGCCACCGCCAGCTGATCCAGCATGCGGGCGGTGGAGCCCGGCATCACCGGCTGCAGCAGCAGCGCCACCTGGCGGATGACCTCGGCCACCACATAAAGCACGGTGCCCATGCGGGCCGGATCGGTCTTCTTCAAGGCCCAGGGCGCCTGACGGTCGATATAGACATTGGCGGCGCGCACCACCGACCATACGGCTTCCAGCCCCTCATGGAAAGCCTGGCGGTCGAAACTGCCGCGCAGTTTGTCCAAAAGGGCGGCGGCGGCGGCCAGAAGCTCGTCGTCCTCGGCGGTGAAGGCGCCGGGGGCGGGCACCTGTCCACCGAGATTTTTCGCGATCATCGACAGCGAGCGCTGGGCCAGATTGCCAAATTCGTTGGCCAGTTCGCCATTGACGCGGTTGACCATGGACCGGTGCGAGAAATCGCCGTCGTTGCCGAACGGCACCTCGCGCAGCAGGAAGTAGCGCACCGGATCCAGGCCGTAACGCTGCACCAGATCGTAGGGGCTGATGACATTGCCCAGCGACTTCGAGATTTTCTGCCCCTCGTTGGTCCACCAGCCGTGGGCGAACACCCGCCGGGGCGGCGCCAGATCGGCGGCCATCAGGAAGGCCGGCCAGTAAATGGCGTGGAAGCGCACGATGTCCTTGCCCACCATATGCAAATCGGCCGGCCAGAAGCGGGCGTAATCGCCGCTGGTGTCGGGATAGCCGACGGCGGTGATGTAATTGGTCAGGGCGTCCAGCCACACATACATGATGTGATCCGGATCATTCGGCACCGGCACGCCCCATTTGAAGCTGGTGCGCGACACCGAAAGATCCTGCAGGCCGTTCTTCACGAAGCTGATCACCTCGTTGCGGCGGCTGGTGGGAGCGATGAAGTCGGGGTTTTCGTCGTAGAAGCGCAGCAGGCGGTCTTCCCAGGCCGACAGACGGAAGAAGTAGCTGGGCTCCTCCACCCAGTCCACCGGAGCGCCGGTGGGAGCGATCTTGCCGCCGCCGGGCCCCTCGGTCAGTTCGTCGACGCCGTAGAAGGCCTCGTCGCGCACCGAATACCAACCGGCATATTTGCCGAGATAGATCTCGCCCTTCTCCACCAGCCGGGTCCACAGCGCCTGCACCGAGGCGATATGGCGCGGCTCGGTGGTACGGATGAAGTCGTCGTTGGAATAGCCCATGAAGGCGGCCAGATCGCGGAAGCGCTGCGAAACCTCGTCGGTAAAGGCCTGGGGGTGCACCCCGGCCTTCTCGGCCGATTTTTCCACCTTCTGCCCATGTTCGTCGGTGCCGGTCAGGAACTTGACGTCGAAGCCGTCCAGCCGCTTGAAACGGGCCAGCACGTCGCAGGCCAGCGAGGTATAGGCGTGGCCGATATGCGGGCTGTCGTTCACGTAATAGATGGGCGTGGTGATGTAATAGCGACGGGGCCCCGTCATCGACGTTCTCCAACGAAAAACCGGTTACGGACGGCAGCACCGTTCCACGGCGAAAAAAGCGTTCAGCAACACCTGTTTGCGATCGAGATTGACGGCATCGGCGCGGCTGAACAGATCCCTGGTTTTTTCCCACAGCTCGACCCAGCGATCAAGGCCGGCAACCCTCACCAGGCGGGATTGCAACCCTGCCTCGCCCGGAACCGCCTCGGACGCGGCCCCCGCCCCTGCCCGCCCGGCCTGGGCGGCGGCGCGGGCAAGCCACCAGGAAAACAGCTCGGTCACCGTGCGGAAAGCGCCGTCGGCCTTGGCCGCCGCCTCGCAGAACTGATGCAGCGCCGGCACGTCGAGACGCGGCAGGGCGTTGAAAAATCCCACCATGTCGCGGTAAAGCGGCAGGCCGCCCGCCTCGGCCAGCCCCAGGGCCTTGCCGATGCTGCCCTCGGCCAGCCGGGCCAGGGCGGCGGCATCGCCGGCCTCGAGATCGGGGCGGTGGCGGCGCAGCAGCAGTTCCACCTGATCGTCGGCCAGGGGCCGCAACGTCAGACGGCGGCAGCGCGAGCGGATGGTGGGCAGCAAACGGCCGGGGCTGTGCGCCAGCAGCAGCAACAGGGCGTTGCGCGGCGGCTCCTCCAGCACCTTCAGAATGGCATTGGCCGAGGAGCGGTTCATTTCGTCGGCGGCATCCACGATCACCACGCGCCAGCCGCCCTCCGCCGGGGTCAGCGACAGGAAACCGCCCACCTCGCGCACGTCGGCCACCGGGATTTCGCCGCGCATCCGGGTTTTCTTATCGTCGGCCCATCCCCGTTCCAGGACCTTGAGATCGGCATGGCCGCCCATGGCCACGCGGCGGAACACCTGACTGTCGGGAGAGATCTCCAGGTTTTGCGGCACATCGCCGAACAGCCCGCCGCTGCCGCCGCCGCCCGCCAGCACGAAACGGGCGATGCGATAGGCCAGGGTGGCCTTGCCGATGCCGCGCGGACCGGAGATCAGCCAGGCATGGGCCAGCCGTCCGGCGCTCCAGGCCTCAAGAAAGGCCGCCTCGGCCGCCTCGTGCCCGATCAGCCCGGTTTGCAGGCGCGGAGAGAGGGGGGCGTCGTCGCCCTCGTTCACCACACACCGGAAAATTTGTGGGCCTTCATTTTCAGATCCACCTTGATGATATGCTCCACCAGCCAACTATTGAGGAAGGCCGACAGTTCCTCGCCGGTCAGCTGTTTCTCGGCCTTTGCGCCGGCGGCGTAGCGTTCGATCTTGCGGTTCAATTCGACGATAAGGGCCGCGTGATGTGTGCGGTTCTCCTTGAGGCCGGGATAGTTCGCCTGATCCTGAATGCGTTCCTCGCGGGCGAAATGCTCGTTGGTATAGGCCTGCAGCCGCCCCAACAGGGTTCGCACCGCCCCTTCGCTCTGTCCGCCCAATCCGCCGCCGCCCTGACGGATGATGTCGGCGAACTGATTGACCAGGGCGATCAGCCTCTGGTGATCCTCATCGATCGACTTGATGCCGACACTCATTTGCTCGCGCCACACGATTGGCATGCCGCTTATCCCCTCCTGAGATCCTACCCCAGCCCATCCTAACAATCCGGCCGTCCCCTCACCAGGGAATGTACGGCACCATCTCGAAATTCCTTATATTTTTCAAACCCTTCACACAAAATATGTCGGTTGTCGCGAATGCCGCCCGCTATGCGGGCACAACCGCGCCGAAGCGTTCACGCACAACGCGCAAAACCGCCGCATGCACCTCTTCCGCCGCCGCTGCCGCCGAAATCACCACGCAACGCCGGGGCTGCGCCTTGGCGATCTCGAGAAACCCCTGGCGCAGGCGCTGATGGAACTCCAGCCCCATGCGCTCGTAGCGGTCCTCGAGGCCGCCCCGTCCGGCGGCGCGGCGCAAGCCCTCCTCCACCGGCAGATCAAGGATCAGGGTGAGATCGGGGGCGAAGGCCCCCACCACCAGCTGGTAAAGCTGTTCGATGGCGTGGCGGGGCAGGCCATGACCCCGCCCCTGATAGGCCTCGGTGGAATCGGCGAAGCGGTCCGAGAGCACCCAGCGGCCGGCGCTCAAGGCCGGCCACACCGTGCGCACCAGATGATCGCGCCGGGCGGCGTAATGCAGCAGGATTTCGGTGGTGGCGTCCCACCGGCCCGGTTCGCCTTCCACCAGCAGGCGGCGGATATCCTCGGCGCCTTGCGAACCGCCGGGTTCGCGCGTGGCCAGCACGTCGATCCCGGCGCCCCGCAAGGCATCGGCCAGCAGGCGGAGCTGGGTGGATTTCCCCGCCCCCTCCCCGCCTTCAAAGGTGATGAAGCGTCCGCTCATGGCGCCTTATCTCAGCCCTTCACCGCCGCCGTGGTGTCGGCGGGCTTGGGCGCGCCGAACACCAGCCCGTGCAGGGCGGCCCCCATGCGGCCGAAGAAGCCCAGTTTGGCCACATCGGCCCCCGCCAGCAGCGGCACGTGCAGATCGGCCATGCCGGGGGCGGTGATGATCACCTCGCCCACGGTCTGGCCCTTGCGGATGGGGGCGGCGATGGGGCCGTTATAGGAGGCCACCACCTTCATTTCGTCGCGCGCCGAGCGCGGCATGGTCGCCTCCAGCGACGTGCCCACCACCAGCGGCACGGTGGCGCTCTGCCCCAGCCAGACATTGGCGTCGGTCACCTTGTCGCCGGCCTTGAACAGGGCGTAATCGCCGAATTCGCGGAAGGCCCACTCGATCAGGCGATCGGATTCCTCGGTGCGGGCCTTGTTGGTGGGCAGGCCGTTCATCACCAGGATGACGCGGCGGCCATTGCGCAGCACCGAACCCACCAGACCAAAGCCGCCGTCTTCGGTATGGCCGGTCTTCAGGCCGTCGGCGCCCTGGATGTTCTCCCAGATCAGCGGGTTGCGGTTATCCTGTTTGATGTTGTTGAAGGTGAAGTTCTTCTCGGAAAAAATCTCGTAATACTGCGGGAACTGGCTGATGAGGATACGGGCCAGGGTGGACAGATCGCGCGCCGTCATCTGATGGCCCGGTTCGGGCAGGCCGCTGGCGTTGCGGAAGGTGGACTTGGTCAGACCGATCTCGCGGGCCTTGCGGGTTTCCTCGGCGGCGAAGGCGTCCTCGCTGCCGGCCAGCCCCTCGGCCAGCACCGAGCAGGCATCGTTGCCCGACTGGACGATGACGCCGTGCAGAAGATCGGAAATGGTGACCTGGGCATGCAGCGGCAGGAACATCATCGAGCCGTCGGAGCGGTAATGCTTGCGCCAGGCGGTATCGCTGACCTGCAGCTTGTCCGACATCTTCAGGCTGCCGTCCTTCAGGCGCGAGAACACCATGTAGACGGTCATCAGCTTGCTCATGGACGACGGGGTCATCAACTGGTCGGCATTCTTGTCCAGCAGCACCGCGCCGGTGTTGTAATCGACGATGATGGCCTGGCGTGCCTGGGTTTCGATGGTTTCCGCCGAGGCGGACACCCCTGTCAGCAGGGCCAGAGCGGCGGCGCAGGCGGCCACGGAACGACGGAACGGAAGCAATGACATGGTCGGCATGGTCCTCGGTTGAATGACGCGGACGGAAAGACGGTGATCTTCCTAGTCCACGACCAGTTTGGCGTCGGGATATCCCGATTTGATGACGGTTTCCAGCAGGGCGTCGGCATCGTGCATGTCGCTGAACGGTCCCAGGCGCACGCGGAACAGGGTGCCCTCCTTGGTTTGCACCTGGGTGATGGCGCTTTGACCGAAGGCTTGCAGGGCGGCATTCAGGCGGTTGGCGTTGGTATAACGCTGGAAGGCTCCGGCCTGGATGAAGAGATGGCCGGGATTGGGCGCCTCTTGCGCCACCGTCTGATGGACCAGAGCGGCGGGGCTGACCGCCGGATCCTGGGCCACGGCGGCGGGAGGCGGTTTCGGCGCCTCGCGAACGATCGGTTGCGGGGCCGCGGCCACGCCGGGCGGCGGCAGGCTTTCCGCCATCACGCTGGCGCGCGGCGCCGCCGAAACCGGCGGGGCGTCGGCCAGCATCTGGCCGCTGGTCATCTGCATGGCGATCTGGCGGCTTTCATCGGCCATGATCTGCACCCGCACCCGTGCCGTGCCGGCGCCTTCCATGCCCAGAAGCTGGGCGGCCCGGCGCGACAGATCGAGAATGCGGCCATGGGTGAACGGCCCGCGATCATTGATGCGCACCACCAGCGAACGGCCGTTATCGAGATTGGTGACGCGCACGAAACTGGGCATGGGCAGGGTGCGGTGCGCCGCCGTCACCTCGTTCTGATCGAACCGTTCGCCGTTAGCGGTGTATTGCTTGTTGAAATGCGGCCCGTACCACGAGGCGATGCCGGTTTCATCGTAATCGTAATCGTCCGAGGGGTAGTACCAGACGCCGTCGATCTGATAGGGCTTGCCGATCTTGTAGACGCCGCCATGCGCGCCCATCGGCGCGGCGTTCTGCACCTGATAGATATCGGGCTGGCTGGCGCAGGCCCCGAGAAGGGCGCAGCCCGCCAACACCACCAGCACGCGGCTCGGAGATTTGAAACGCGGTAGGGTACGGCGTCGTCGCATCATCCCCCCTTAACGGCTGGCCAAACGGTCGGCAAGGGTTCCGGCGGCCAGCGCGAAGAACACCGAGCGGTTCCATTTCATGATGACGCGGAAATTATCATAAACCAGATAGGGCGGGCCGCTGTGGGTGCCGTCGGCCTGGCCGCCGCCGGCACGGATCAGCGAGGCCATCATGCGGCCGCGCGGCAGGGGCTTGCCGTTGGCCTGGCGCAGGCCCAGCTTGCGCCATTCCGTCAGGCTGTGGCGCACCTCCAGCCCCACCAGGGTGGGGGAAATGCCGCGCGCCGGCAACCGCACCGCCCGCCCCCAGCGCTGATGCGGGTCCCAACCCAGCTGCGACAGATAATTGGCCGCCGAGGCGAAGACGTCGGCGCGGTCGTTCCAGATATCCGGGCTGGGGCCGCCGCGCCAGGCGCGGGCATAATGCAGATAGGTGGAGGGCATGAACTGGCACTGCCCCATGGCCCCGGCCCACGAGCCGCGCAGGCGCGGCAGCGGCGCCAGGCCGCGATTGACCATGGTAAGGGCGTTCAGCAGCTCGCCGCGGAAATAGTGGCTGCGCCGCCCGTCATAGGCCAGAGTGGCCAGGGCCGGCACCACCGGAAAACCGCCGGTCAGGCGGCCGAAATCGGTTTCGATGCCCCACATGGCGGCGATATTGGCGGCGGGCACGCCGTAACGGCGCGACACCGCCCGCAGCAGGGCGCGGTTGCGCGCCATCATCCGCCGGCCGCGCGCCACCCGGCGCGGCGACACCACGCGCGACAGATATTGATCGAAGGTCAGGGTGAATTCCGGCTGGCGGTGATCCAGTTCCAGCACGCGGTCGATGGGCTTCAAGCCGGTCAGGGCGGCATCCAGCACCTCGGGGCGGATGCCGCGATCGGCGGCCTCGGCGCGGAAGGCCGTCAGCCAGGCGGAAAAGTCCGGTTTATCGGCGGCCCGGGCCGGACCGGCGCCCAGGGCAAGCAGCACAAGAGCCAGCAGGACCAGAACAGATTTCACGCTATTTTCCAACTTTCGCCGCCTTCTCGGGTTCCGGAAACAGGGCGTCGGTCCAGCCCGACAGGCGGTAGAACAGCAAGCCGCCCCATTCATGCAAGGCCAGGGACAAAATCCGCATATTCTCCACCAGCATGTCAAGGCTGCCGAACAGCGGCCGCGACGGGGTGAAATAGTTCACCGGCCAGGGGATCACCGGCCAGTTGACGGACCGGAACACCCCCACGGCGCGGGCCATGTGGCTGGCCGAGGTGACCAGAACCCACACCTGGCCTTTTTTCGGCTGCATCAGACGCTGGGTGAATACGGCGTTCTCGAAGGTGTTGCGCGAGGCGTCCTCCACCACCAGACGGTCGGCCGCCACCCCCAGATCCTCCAGTTCGCGCACGGCGTAGGGCGCTTCCCGCAGTGTCTGATTGAAGGGATCGGAGGCGCCGCCGGTGAACACCACCCGGGCCTCGGGATAAAGCCGCGCCAGCCGGGCCCCTTCCAGCAGGCGCTCGGCGGCGTCGGTCAGATTGATCTGGCCGCGCGCGCTGCTGATGGTCTGGTTGATGGCGCCGCCCAGAATGATGATGCCGTCCACATGATGGGGCAGCGGCGGATTGGCGGGAAAACGGTTCTCCAGCGGCGCCAGCAGAAGCTCGTCGGTGGGCAGGACCGCCAGCACCAGCAGGAACAGCGCCGCTCCCGACAGCAGCAGCCGTCCGCTGCGCCAGGACCGGCGCATCCACAGCAGGCCGCTGCCCACCAGCAGCACCACCAGCAGAACGAAACCCGGCGTCAGCACGGCGCCGACGATCTTTGACAGCAGATACACCATGGCCTAGAGCTTTACTCTTTGCCGCCGCCGGGGGCAAGTGCTGGTCCCCGCCCCCAGCTCTTGTTATCCTGATCCGGCGAGGATCTAGAACTGGGATGACGCCATGAGCGCGGACGAGAACGACGACTGGACGGGCACAGCGGAACTGGTGCCGCAGCAGGACCGCATGCAGGAGCGCACCAAGGCCATCGAGGCGCTGCTGCGCACCCGCCCCTCCACCTTGAGGGTGGTGGACGACCGCCCGACGCCGGAGCCCGAGGCGCCGCCGCCCCAGGCGCGGCCGAAAACCCGGGAATTCCTGTTCCGGGGCGGCCTTTACACCTTCGAGGCCATCGGCGTGCGCAGCGAAAAGGAAAAGCGTTCGGGCGTGGTGGAGCGCTGGCAGTCCGACATTCACGCCGACCAGAACGTGGGCATCAATCTGGTGATCTACGAATATTACGACGGCCGCTTCACCCCCTGGGCCTTCGACGGCATCTTCTTCAACGATTTCCTGCAGGCCGCCTCGGTGGGGGTGGTATCGGGCGGCTTCCAGGCGCAATGGCATCACGAACAGCAGCAACACGAGCGCACCCGGCGCAAAATGGCCCTGCTGTTGCCCGCCGCCGCCGTTCTCGGCTTCATGGCCGGGGTGCTGCTGTTTCTACGCTGATCCTAAGCGGCTTCGGCCTCGTGGTAGGCGGCCAAAGATTCCAGCACGTTAGACAACAGACGGTGATCGCGCAGCTCGTCGGACAGCACCCGGAACAGGGCGGCGCCCTCGCCGCCCAGCAGCCCCAGCGCCACCATGGCCGCCGTCACCCCCTCGGCATTGAAAGCCTCGGCGGCGGGGCGGAATTCCTTGCGCCGCCCGCGCTGCAATTCCTGCTCGATAAAGTCCAGCACCACCGCGTCGAGGGGCTGCTTGCGATGCACCTGAAAGGCGAACGCCCTTAAAATCCGGGCTTTTTCGGCGCCCTCGCCCTCCACGTGCCTGGCCATGAACCTCTCCTGACTTCAAGGTCAGACACCATGCGCCTTTTTACCGATGAAACAATGCCTGATTTCCACAACACCGCCATGCGAGGGCGGTTGCGTTCCCCCGCCGCCCAGGCTAAACATGGCCGCGCGCAAAAGCCGGATGGGTGGCCGAGTGGTTTAAGGCAGCGGTCTTGAAAACCGCCGTGGGTGCAAGCCCACCGTGGGTTCGAATCCCACCCCATCCGCCAGAAAAAAAGCCCGGCACGAAGGGCGGGCCAAAGCCTGCTCGGACGGGGCTTTTCGTTCCTGGTAGCAAGCATCGCCCCCCTCAGTTATCATGCCCCCATGGCAACCGTTCCCGAACCCCTGCTGCGCACCATCGTCGAGGTCTACGCCCCTCGGCGCGTCGTTTTGTTCGGAAGCCAGGCCCGGGGCGATGCGGGCCCTGAGAGCGACATTGATCTCGTGGTGGTTCTGGACGACGACGCGCCTCCCGAGGCGCTGTCCTGGCGCCGCCGCAACGAGGCGCGCCGCGGCTATACCGGATCGGTGGACATCATCCCCTGCCGGGCCGGCGTCCTGCAGGAACGGGCCCGCGCTACCGGTTCGTTCGCCGATACCGTCCTGCGCGAAGGCGTGGTGGTCTATGAGCGGCACTGATCCCCAATGGGCCGAGGCCCTGCGCTGGGTGACGAAGGCCGGGCAGGATCGGCGGTCAGCCGTTTTGATGTTGGGGGATGATCCGCCGTTACTGGACCCTGCCGCCTATCACTGTCAGCAAGCCGCGGAGAAACTGCTGAAGGCGCTGCTGGTGGCGGCTGGGGCCGCGATTCCCAAGAGCCATGACCTCCAGCGCTTGGCCGCCCTGGTGGAGCCGCTGTTTCCAGCCTTGCATGCCGCTGTCGCCCCCGTGACCGATCTCACGCCCTGGGCCACCGCCACCCGCTATCCCGATCTGGAAGGCGACTTGGGCGTGACCGCCGAGGATGTGCGCGAGGCCCTGGCGGCGCTCGACACTCTGCATGACGCCGTGATGGCCCTCTCGTCCTGATCTTCCGCATGCATTCGCCCCATCCAGCACGTCCGGCTTGTCGCCGGAGGCATGGACCGTGTGGCGATCACCGCCGTTGCGCCGCCTCGTGATGGCGGATCACCTCGCGGATGACGAAGCCCAGGAATTTTTCGGCGAAATCGGGATCGAGATCGGCATCCCGGGCCAGGGCGCGCAGGCGGGCGATCTGCTGTTCCTCGCGGGCCGGGTCGGCGGGCGGCAGGCCGTGCTCGGCCTTCAAAACCCCCACCGCCTTGGTGCAGCGGAAGCGTTCGGCCAGCATATGAATCAAGGCGGCGTCAATGTTATCAATGCTATGGCGTAGGGTGTTCAACTGATCTTGCGGCGACATTGCGGCCGTTTCCTTGCTCATCCCATCGTCCTCGTTGTTTGGGGCGTGTTGTTTCGGCCCCGATTGTGGAGGAGATCAAGGCAAGGCGCAATCGGGCAAGACGCGGCTCAGGCGCCGCTCTCTTGCGGCGGCAGCATCTGTTCCACCGCCTCGGCCGCCACCGGGCGCGAGAACAGGTAGCCCTGGGCCATGGCGCAGTCCCAGGCCCGCAGGGCGGTAAGGCTGCGCTGGCTTTCCACCCCTTCCGCCACGGTGGTCAGGCCCAGATTGTGGGCCATGTCGATCAGGGTTTTGGCCACGATATCGGCCTCGCGGCTGCGGCCGATTTCCGAAACGAAGGATTTATCGATCTTCAGTTCCGAGAACGGCAGGCGCAACAGTTGCGCCACCGAGGAATAGCCGGTGCCGAAATCATCGATGGAAAGGCGGAAGCCCTTGAGGCGGAAGCGCCCCAGCACCTCCAGCATGGTGGCGCTGTCCTTGCTCGAGGCGGTTTCCGTCAGTTCCAGGGTCACGCTTTCCGGGGCAATCCCCGCCTCGGCGCATTGCCGGGCCACGCTGTCCGGCAGATGGCGGTCGTGAATATTGCCCGCCGACAGATTAATGGCCATATGCAGGTCCAGCCCCCGCCCCTGCCAGTGCCCGGCCTGCCGGAAGGCGGCGCGCACCACCCAGTCGGTCAGGGCGTCGATCAGACCGGCGCTTTCCGCCAGGGGAATGAAACTGTCGGGCAGGATCACCCCGCCATCCTCGCCGCGCCAGCGCACCAGCGCCTCCACCCCCACGATACGGCCGCTTTTCAGCTCCACCTTAGGCTGATAAAGCAGAAACAACTGCTCCCCGGCGATGGCCGCCGCCAGGCTTTCGGCGGTGGGCGGAGGGCGATCGCCGCGCAGGCCGTCCAGCAGGCGGCGCAGATCGGGGGCCCGCACCGGCTTGGTCAGTTTTTCCGCCATGGCCAGCCCCAGTTCGCCGCCCAGGCGATAGGCGGCGTCCAGCACCCGGCCATCGGTGCCGCTCAGCAGAATGATACGGGAGTCGCAATGGCGCTCCTTCAGCTCGCGCAACAGCTCGATGCCGTCGGTATCCGGCATATAAAGATCCAGCACCAGCACGCGCGGCCACACCCGTTCGGTCAGGCGACGAAAATCGGCCGCCGTTTCCGCCACCGTCACGTCGTATCCGGCGCCGGTCGCCACCTTGGCCACGAAATCGGCGAAGGCGAATTCATCATCCACCACGATCAGGCTGCTCATGCCCCGCCCCGCTGTTTAGCATCGGCCATCACCTGGCGCACGGCGCGGTGCAGATCATCCTTGCGGTAAGGTTTGGACAACACCGGATACAGGCCCGCCCCGCCGTCCCCCTCGTCCCGCGTCAGGGCATCGTGCACCATGCGTTCCGAAAAGCCCGAGGTGAGCAGCACCGGCAATGCCGGCCAGGTGCCGCGCAGACGATCGGCCAGATCCAGTCCATCCAGGGTTCCGGGCATGATGATGTCGGCGAACAGCAGGTCGGGCCGCAACCCCTCCGCCACCGCCGCCACCGCCTTGTCGGCGTTTTCCACCTCGGCCACGCGAAAGCCCATGTCGGCCAACTGCTGCGCCGCCACCCGCCGCATATCGGGATTATCCTCCACCACCAGGGCCAGGCGCCCGTCGGCCTGATCCGCTCCCCGCGCCACGATGACCGGCGCCGACGCCCGCCGTCCCGCCGACGCCGCGCGGGGCAGATAAAGGCGCACGGTGGTGCCCCGCCCCGCTTCGGAGTAGATATTGATGTGTCCCCCCGATTGCTTCATGAAGCCGTAAACCATCGACAGCCCCAAGCCGGTGCCCCGCCCCACCGGCTTGGTGGTGAAAAAGGGCTCGAACACCCGCTCCAGCACCTCGGGCGGCATGCCGGTGCCGTTGTCCGACAGGGTCAGCACCACGTAATCGCCGGGCGACAGTTCCTCGTGCGCGGCGGCATAGACCGGATCGATGGCGACATTGCCGGTCTCGATGGTGATCATGCCGCCCTGGGGCATGGCGTCGCGGGCATTGACGCACAGATTCATCACCGCCGTTTCCAGCTGCACCGGATCCACCAGCACCGGCCACAGCCCGGCGCCGCACACCAGCCGCACCTCCACCCGTTCGCCCAGGGAACGGCGCAACAGCCGCACCATGTCGCTCACGGCGGTATTCACTTCCACCGTTTCCGGCTGCAGGGCCTGACGGCGGGAAAACGCCAGCAGCCGCTTGTTCAGCTCGGCCCCGCGCACGCCGGCCTGCAGGGCGGCATCCACCAGTTCCACCCCCTCGGCGTCGCTTTCCAGCCGTTCGCGGAGCAGATCAAGGTTTCCGATCAAAACACCCAGCAGGTTATTAAAATCATGGGCAATCCCATCGGTAAGCTGGCCGATGGCCTCCATCTTCTGCATATGCAGGAACTGCCGCTCGAAACGGTTGCGCTCGGTTTCATCCTCGGCCAGCAGCAGCATGGCCCGCAAGCCGCCATCCTCGTTGAACACCGGCGCCCCCGACAGCCGCAGATCGATGGCGCCGCCGTCGGCGCGCCGTCCGGTCAGGCTTCGGCCGCGCACCACCCGGCCCTGGCGCAGATCCCTGATCAGGGCGCAATAGTCCTCGGCCGATTCCCCGGCGATGCCCGAGAGGCTGTCCCAGTCCGTCACGGTAATGGGATCGCCGAACAGACTCGCCGCCGCCGGATTCCACACCAGGGGGCGGGCATCGGCCCCCAGCGACACCACGCCGATGGGCGCCGCCTGCATCAGCGCCGTCATATCCTGGTTCTTCCGGCGCAATTCCTCGAAAATGCGCACATTCTCCAGGGCCACGGCGGTGGTATCAGCCAGAGCGGCCAGGATCTTCACCTGCTCCGGCCCGGGTTGGCGGCGCTCGGCCCAATAGGTGCCGATGGCCCCCACCGGATCGTTGGTACGGATCGGCACCATGGCCAGGCTTTTGACGAAGGTGGGGCGGTAGGCCTCGGCGGGAATGCGGGAATCGCTGTAGATATCCTCGATCACCGCCGGCTGGCGGTTCAGCATCACCCAGCCGCTGATGCAGACAGACATGGGAAAGCGCCGCCCCTTCCACAGGGGCGCGATGGCGTTTTCCTCGGCATAGAAACACTGATCGCCTTCGCGCAGCACGAAGGTGGCGCCATCGGCGCCGGTCAGATCGCGCGCCGCCCGGCGCACGATGGCCATCACCGCCTCCAAATCACGGGCCAGCGACAGATCCCGCACCACCCCCACCAGATGTTCCATGGCTTCGGTGTAGGTGGGCGACACGGCCTTTCCCGTATTTTTTTCGGGCTCTTTGCGCTCGTCACGCTGCATGACAGCCCCACGGAATCGTTTTTATCCTGATGATCAAAAACATATCAATTCAAAGTTGCCGTTTTCAAGCATTCAAAAGGATCTAATTCCCCTGCACAGCAAGGCGCTGACAGCGGCGCGCGGCGCGGTTATGATGGCCGCCGCCCGCTGCGGCGGGTGGGTGTTATGTGCAAGGGGATATGATGACGGCAACCGCCGCGAACCCGCGCCGGCGCGATCTGCGCCTGGATTTTTTTCGGGGCCTGGCCCTGTTCATGATCTTTCTCGACCATATCCCCAACAACGTGATGAACCATTTCACGGTGCGCGCCATCGGCTTTTCCGACGCCGCCGAGATCTTCATCTTCATCTCCGGCTACGTGGCGGCCATGGTCTATGGCCGCGCCATGATGCGCCACGGCTTCCTGGTGGCCACCGCCCAGGTGTTCCGCCGGGTGTGGCAGCTCTACGTCGCCCATCTCACCCTGTTCATGATCTACATGGCCGAGGTCTCTTACGCCCTGTCGCGGCTCGACAACCCGCTGTTCCGCGACGATCTCAGGGTGGGCGATTTCCTCACCGAGCCGCATATCGCCATCGTCAAGGCCCTCACCCTGCAGTTTCAGCCGAAATTTCTGGATATTCTGCCGCTTTATATCCTGCTGCTGCTGATCTTTCCCCTGGTGCTGCTGGCCCTGCGCCGCCATGCCGTGCTGGCCCTGGCGCCCTCGTTCCTGATCTATCTGGTGATGCAGGCCGGGGAATTCGCCTTTCCCGCCTATCCCGCCGGCCAGGTGTGGTTCTTCAACCCGCTGGCCTGGCAGTTCCTGTTCGTGATCGGCGCCGCCTGCGGCCATGCCGCCGTAGAGGGCCGCCGCGTGGTGCCCGGCGGCCGCCTGACGCTGCTGCTGGCGGCGGGTTTCTCCCTGCTTTGCACCCTGATCCATCTCGATTGGGAGTTGCACGCCGTTTGGCCCGGCATTCCCGACATGCTGGGCGGCCTCCTCTGGCCCTATCTCAGCAAGACCAATCTGGCGCCGCTGCGCCTGTTGAATTTCCTGGCCCTGGCCGTGGTGGTGGCGCGGCTGCTGCCGCCCCACGCCACGGTCCTGACGCGGCTGGGCTCGAAACTGGTCATCGTTTGCGGGCAGAACTCCCTTTACGTGTTCTGCCTGGGCATTCTGCTGGCGGTGCTGTGCTCGATGCTGCAAATGACCTTCAATCTGCCGGTGGCGGCGCAAATCCTCTATAGCCTCGCCGGTCTGGCCCTGATGCTGGGGCTGGCCCTGCTGCTGATGTGGTACGGCCGCACCATGCAAAAACCCGCCCAAGGGGAGTCAAAGACATGAACCGGCCGCTGCTGATCCTCCTGGCGCTGCTGGCCTGCGCTCCGGCTCCCCTGCTGGCCGCCGCCGCGCCGCCTCCGCCTCCGCCAACCGCCTGCCCCGTGCCCGACGAAGCCCTGCCCCCGGCGCCGCACCTGCCCCATACCGTCCGCGCCCTGCGCCGGCACCAGCCGTTGCGCATCGTCGCCATCGGCGCCGGCGCCACCGCCGGCAGCGGCCTGCCTCTCGATCAGGCCTTTCCCGCCCGGCTGGCGGCGCGGCTGATGGCGGCCTACCCCGGCAGCGCCATCACCCTGCTCAACAAGGGCCGCCTGGGGGAAAGCACCGCCACCATGGCCGACACCCTGCGCAGCCAGGTGCTGCCCGAGCATCCCACCCTGGTGCTGTGGGAGGCGGGCACGGTGGAAAGCGTGACCAGCGCCGATCCGCAACAGATGGCCGAAGGCATGCTGGGGGCGCTGGACCGCCTGCGCGCCGCCCAGGCCGACGTTATCCTCATCGACATGCAATATTCCCCGGCCGCCGCCGCCGTGATCGATTTCGCGCCCTATCTCGAGGCCTTGCACATCGTCTCGGAAAGCGCCGAGGTGCCCATGTTCGACCGTTTCGCCGCCATGCGCGCCTGGACCGAGGAAGGACAGATCGATCTCGACGCCGCCAGCGGCGATCACCATCACGCCCAGGCCGTGCGCGCCGAGGATTGCGTCGCCGCCGGACTGACCGCCCTCATCGCCCGCGCCACCCAGATGCCGGCACCGGACCATAAGCCATGAGCACACCCCATCTGGCCCGCGTGGCCGCCAAGCTGGCGGCGCGGCACCCCCTGTTGATCGTCGCCTTCGGCTCCTCCACCACCGAGGGCGTGGGGGCCAGCAGCCCCGAGCGCTCCTATCCCAGCCTGCTGCCGGGCGAACTGGCCCGCCTGGCCCCCGATCAGCCGCCGGCCCGGGTGCTGAACCGTGGCGTGGGCGGCGAGGCCATCGACGAAATGCGCGCCCGTCTGGAACGCGACGTGTTGAGCGAGACTCCCGATCTGGTGATCTGGCAGATGGGCACCAACGCCGCCATGCGGCGCATGGACCCCGCCTATTTCGCCGATAGCGCCGCCCAGGGCATCGCCCAACTGCTGGCGGCAGGCCCCGATCTGTTGCTGATGGAGCCGCAGGGCGGACCGTCCATGCGCACCGTGCGGCACAGCCCGGCCTACCGCAACGCCGTGCGGGCCTTGGGGCAGCGCTTCAACGTGCCGGTGCTGCGGCGTTACGATCTGATGCACCGCTGGGGCCGCCGCTACAACGCCCCGCTGGTGATCGAGGACGGCCTGCATATGACCGATCTCGGCTACGCCCTGCTGGCCCAGGCCACGGCCCGGGCCATTCTGCGCTTCGCCAAAAACGCGGGTTAATCCCCGCACACCGCGCGAAAGCACGCGGCCAGGTGGGGCGCCACCGCCTGGCGGGAATAGCGTTCCTCGACGCGGGCACGGTTTTTCCGCCCCATATCGGCGCGCAAGGCGGGATCGGCCTTCAGGCGGCGCAAGGCCTGGCGCCAGCCCTCGGCATCGGCGGGCAGGAATCCGGTCTCGCCGTCGTCCACCACCTCGCAGTTCATCCCCACCGGCGAGGCCACCACCGGCAACCCCGCCGCCATGTATTGCAGCAGCTTATAGGCGCACTTGCCCCGGCTCCACAGGCTGTCGGTCAGCGGCATGATGCCGACGTCGAAGGTGGCGATGGTGTCGGCCTCGCCCGCCTCCGTCCAGTCGAGATAGCTGGCCGGGCAATCCGGCAGCCGGTCGGCGCCCGCCCCCACCACCGTCAGCGCGATCTCGCCCGCCGCCGCCATCTCGCCCAGAACCGGGGCGATGGTGCGCAGATGCTCCATGGAACTGGGCGAGCCCACCCAGCCCACCACCAACGGCCCCTCGCCCCGTCCCGTGGCCGGGTGGTAGCGGCCGGGATCGAGGGTGGTGGGAAGACGCACCACCTGTTTCGCGCCCGCCGCCCGCGCCCATTCGGCCAAAAAGCCGTTGCCGACCACCGCCGCCGCCGCGCCCGCCACCACCCGTTCCAGTTTACGCCCCAGAAGGGCGCGCACCGGCGCCAGGCGATGCAGCCCGTAGCGCAGGTGCCAGGCATCGTCGAAATCCACCACATAGGGGCGGCCGCGCAGAAACAGGCGCTCGATCCAGGCGGGCAGCCAGGGAAAGGCCTCCTTTTCCAGCCAAACGGCATCGAAGCGCCGGGCGCGCAACAGCACCCGCATCCTGCGCAAGTAAAACCCCGCCAACACGCCCAGGCCGTTTTTTTGTCCGGCGTAAAGCCGTTCCAGATAGGCATCGTCGAAAAACGGGCTGGCGGTCACCTGCACGCCGTGGCGCTCCAGATCCGGCAGAAGATCCAGGAAGCGCAGGCGGCTGCTGGCGCCCTTGCGATCGTAACGCGACAGCAGCAGCACCCGTTTGGTGGCGAAGGCCATGATTTTTTCCTTATCCCAAATTGCGGCGATCGGACCCGATCACCGCGCCAGCAGGCGCGCGTCGCCTTGCTCCTCACCGGCGTCGGGATGAGCCGGGCTCATCCCGACCTGGCCTTATGTTTCCAGCCAGGCCAGATACATCAGCACCGTCCACAGGGCATGCTGATGCGCCCCCTGCCCGGCCAGATGGCGCCGCCAGGCCGACAGCACCGGCGCCGCCTTGAGCCCCGCCCCTTCCAACACGGCTGGGCGCAGCAGTTCTTCCGCCCAGCCGCGCAGCTCGGCCTTCAGCCAGTCGCCGATGGGCACGGCGAAGCCCATCTTGGGGCGGTCGATCAGAGTGCGGGGCACGTACCGGGTCAGCACCTGGCGCAGGATCCATTTGCTTTCGCCGCCGCGCAATTTCAGATGCCGGGGCAGACTCCAGGCCTGTTCCACCAGGCGGTGATCCAGCAACGGCACCCGGGCCTCCAGCGACACCGCCATGCTGGCGCGGTCCAGCTTCACCAGGATGTCGTCGGGCAGATAGAGGGCCATGTCCAGAAGCTGCATGCGGTCGAGGGCATCGGGAAAGCGGCGGATCAGAGCCTCATCCAGGGTCGGATCGTCGCCATCGGCCACGCCGTCGGCCATCAGGGCGGCGGGATCGTGCCATTGGCCGACGATGCGGCGATAGGGCCGTGCCGGATCGGCGGACAGCAGCGCCGCCAGCTTGTGCAGCTTGTCGCCCAGCTGGCGCGGCCGCCGCGCGGCGGGCAGCAACCGGCCCAGCCGATCCCAGGCGGCGGGGGACAGCGCCCCCAGCCCGGCCGAGGCCAGGGCGCGCAGCGGCCCCGGCACGGCGGCCAGACGGGGCAGCAGACCGGCGGCGACGCGGTGGCGGTTGTAGCCGGCGTAAAGCTCGTCGCCGCCATCGCCCGACAGCGACACCGTGACATGGCGGCGCGTCAGTTCCGATACCAGCAGGGTGGGAATCTGCGAAACGTCGGCAAAGGGTTCGTCGTACCAGCGGGGCAGGTCGGGCACCACCCGCAGGGCGTCGGCCTGGGTGACGTAAAGCTCGGTATGGTCGGTGCCCAAATGGCGGGCCACCAGACGCGCCTGCTCCGCCTCGTCGTAGGCGCCATCGTGAAAGCCGATGGAGAAGGTTTTCACCGGACGGGCGCTTTGCGCCTGCATCAGCGCCACCACCGCCGAGGAATCCACGCCCCCCGAAAGAAAGGCCCCCAGCGGCACATCGGCAGCCATATGGCGACGCACCGCATCCTTCAGCAGCGCCTCCAGCCCGTCCACCGCCTCGCTGTCGGAAAGGTCGAACGCGGCGCGGGCCGCCACGCCTTTTTCCGCCGCATCGCACAGCGACCAATAGCGCCGTTCCCGGATTTCCCCGCCCGACCGAATGGTCAGGATGGTGCCGGGGGACAGCTTGGAAATGCCGGAATAGATGGATTTTTCGCCGCCGACATAGCCATAGCGCAGATAGGAGGCCAGGGCCGGGCGATCAATGGCCGGCGTCCAGCCGGGATGGGCCCGCAGCGCCTTCAACTCCGAGCCGAACAGCAGCAGCGAACCGAAACGGCCCCAATAGAGCGGCTTGATGCCCAGGCGGTCGCGGATCAGGTGCAGGCAGCGCTCCTCCTGGTCCCACAGCGCCATGGCGAACATGCCCTGCAGGCGGCCCACCGTTTCCTCCAGCCCCCAGACCGCCAGAGCCTCGACGAAGACCTCGGTGTCGGAGGTGCCGCGGAAACGGCAGCTCCGCTGCAGCAGTTCGGCGCGCAGATCCTCGGCATTATAGATCTCGCCGTTATAGACCAGCTGATAGCGCCCCGACGACGAGGCCATGGGCTGATGTCCCAGCGGCGACAGATCCAGGATGGACAAACGGCGATGGGCCAGGGCCACGCCCGTTTGCGCATCCTGCCACAGTCCCTGATCATCGGGGCCGCGATGGCGCAGGCTGTCGGCCATGCCGGCGATGATGCCGTCCAGGCCGGGCTCCCGCCCCTCCATCCGCCAAAATCCGGCAATTCCACACATGTGGCGCGCTCCCTATTGCTGATCGAGCATCTGGCGGTAAAGCTGCAGGTGGCGGGACACGATCACCCGCTGGTCGAAATGGCTTTCCGCCCGCTGCCGCGCCAGATGCCCCATGCGGGCGCGCAGCTCCCCGTCCCGCGTCAGGGTGGTGATGGCCTCGGCCAGGGCATCGCGGTCGCCGGGATCCACCAGCAGGCCCTCCACGCCGTGATGAATCACGTCGCGGCAACCGGTGGCGGTGGTGGTGATCACCGCCCGCCCACAGGCCATGCCTTCCAGCAGCGCCTTGGGCAAACCCTCACGGTAGGAGGGCAGCACCGCCACATGGGCGCCGCGCCATACCGCCGGAATATCGCTTTGATGGCCCAGCCATTCCACGATGCCGTCGCGACGCCAGCCCTCCAGTTCGGCCTCGGTCAGCGAACTGGGATTGTGCGGATCGGCGGCCCCCACCAATCGGATCACGGCGGGAATGTTCCGGATGCGCAACAGGCGCGCCACCTCCACCAGATCGGCCACGCCTTTGTCGCGCAGCATGCGGCAGACGCAGGCGAACACCACCGGCGGCGTGGCGGGAAAGGGCTGTTCGGCGAAATGATGCAGATCGGCCCCCATGCCGGCGATCAGGACCAATCGGTCGGGTGGCAGGACATGGCTTTGTAAAACAACGTTTTTATCATCATCGTTCTGCACGATCAGACTGCGGCGGCGCCCGGCGAGGCCAAAGCGGAATCCGGCCAGCAGCACCCGGCGCAGCAGCGACAGATGGCGCCCGCGCCCGCTGGTGAAGAGATAGCCCAGCCCGCCCAGGGCCGCCACCAGGGCGGGAACGCCCAAAAGGCGGGCGGCGATGGCGCCATAGAGCACCGGCTTCATGCCCACGGCATGGACGATATCGGGGCGATGGCGGCGCAGCACCGCCAGGATGCGCAGGAAGGTGAGGAAATCGCGGAAGGGATTGAGGCCGCCGCGATCGAAATTCATCGCCTCCAGGGTGCAGCCCATGGCGCTGATCTGGCCGCTCTGCGCCCCGGCATTGGCCGCCACCACCGCCTGCCAGCCCTCTTTCAGGCAGGCCTCGGCCAGCGGCTTGCGGTGCGACAGGAAGTACCAGTCCTCAGCGACCAGAAAGAGAATTTTCGTCATGACCCCGGACCAGTGCGTTTGCGAAGCGGCTTCACCGCGTGAAGCCTTTACTACCAGAGCGGAACATCCACCCCAACGGTTAATACCGAATTGCGGTGATCGGCCCCGATCACCGCACCCTCATGCGCCGGGCGGGTTTCTCCGAAACCCTTGGCTTCGCGCCATCAGGCGCGCGTCGCCTTGCTCCTAACCGGCGTCGCGATGAGCCAAGCTCATCACGACTTGGTATAAGATTTCAGGAAGTGCCGCGCCATCTGTTCCAGCCCCAGGGTTACGCTTTGCGGCGGTTGCCAGTCGAAAGCCTGGCAAAAGGCGCTGTTGTCCACCTGCAACGAACCGGTCAGGCGCTGGGCCAGGCCGGGCCGCCCCGCCAGCCCGGCCGCCGGCCGCAGCCACGACGGCGGACAGGGCAGCAGGCGCGAAGGCCGCCCCAGGGCCCGCGTTAAGGCCGCCGCCAGCTGCGCGGTGGACAAATCCTCGCCGTCGCTCAAAAGATAGGTGGCGAAGCCTGACGGCGCCGCCTCCAGGGCGCGGCGGATGGCATGGGAAAAATTCTCCACATTGAGCAGGCTGCGGCGGTTGTGCAGGCTGGCCAGCGGCAGCGGCAGCCCGGCGCGGAGGGCCTTCATCAGGCTCAGAAGATTGCCTTTCACCCCCGGCCCGTACAGCAGCGGCGGCCGCAGCACCGTGACCGCCAGCCCCTTTTGCGCCGACAGCCCGCACAAAATCTGCTCGGCCTGCCATTTGCTGCGGCCATAGGCGTCTTCCGGCGCCGGATCATCGTCGGGGCGGAAGGGACGGCCCGGCTCCGTGCGCTCGCCATTGACCTTGATGGTGCTGGCAAACACCAGCCGTATCCCCCCTTGCGCCGCCATGGCCTGGGCCAGACGGCGGGTGCCCTCCACATTGACGCGCTGATAATCGGCTTCGAGGCTGTCGGGGGAATGGACGCGGGCGGCCAGATGCACCACCGCCTCCATGCCCTCCAGAACCGGGCCCCACTGGGTTTCGGGGCCGATATCGCCCACGGTTTCGCGCAAGACCGGACGCACCTCATGGCCGCAACCGCTGAGATGGGCGCACAGCGACCGCCCGACGAAGCCATTGGCGCCCGTGACCACGATCTTCATGCGCCCCTCCCTTCCTCCAGCATCTCCGCCACCTTTTCGGCGATGGCCAGCGATGAGGTCAAGCCCGGCGATTCGATGCCGTATAGCTGCACCAGCCCGGCCACCCCATGTTCGGCCGCCCCTTGCAGCACGAAATCGCGGGCCGGATCGCCCGGCCCCTGGATCTTGGGGCGGATGCCGGCATACCCCGGTTGCAGGGCCCCCTCCGGCAAACCCGGCCAATAGCGGCGGATGGCGCCGTAGAACACCTCGGCGCGATGGGGATCCACCTGATAATCCTCGGCGTCGATCCACTCCACATCGGGGCCGAAACGCCCCTGCCCGCCCAGATCCAGGGTGTAATGCACCCCCAGTCCGGCGCTGACCGGCACCGGATAGACCAGACGGCTGAAAGGCTGGCGCCCAGCCAGGAGGAAATAATTGCCCTTGCAAAGAAACGCCGGCGGCACCGACCCCTGCCGCACCCCGGCGATGGCGGCGCCGACGCGGGGCGCCTCCAGACCGGCGCAATTGACCACCTGGCGGGCCAGGATGCGGCAGGGTTCGGCCCCGCCCACCTCCAGCAGAATCCCCTTATCCCCGGCTTCGCCCGACAGTACCGGGCTTTTCAGGGCCAGCACGGCGCCGTGATCCTCGGCCTCGCCCTGCAGGGCCAGCATGGCGCCGTGGGTATCCAGGATCCCCGTGGCGGGCGACCACAGGGCGGCGCAACAGGACAGCGCCGGCTCCATCTCCCTGGCGCGGCCGGCCGGGATAGGCTCCAACCCCTCGACGCCGTTGGCGCGACCGCGCGCCAGAATCTCGTCCAACCGCCCTTCCTCCTCGGCCGAGGTGGCGACGATCAGCTTGCCGGTCATACGATGCGCCACGCCGTGGCTGGCCAGAAACGCCCGCAGCAGGCGGTTGCCGCGCACGCAAAGCGCGGCCTTCAGGCTGCCGGGGGTGTAATACATACCGGCATGGATGACCTCGCTGTTGCGGGCGCTGATGCCGCCGCCGATAGCCTCCCGGCTTTCCAGCACCACCACGTCGCGCCCGGCCAGCGCCAGGGCGCGGGCCACGGCCAAACCCACCACGCCGGCGCCGATGACGACGGTATCGACGCTATCGGTCACGGACGGCCCCGCCCCAGGCCGACACGGTCCGCCTTATAGCCGCGCTGCAGGATGGCCTGCCACCAGGCGCGGTTGTCCAGATACCATTGCACGGTTTTACGCAGGCCGGTCTCGAAGCTTTCCTGTGGCTTCCACCCCAGATCGCGGCCGATCTTGTCGGCATCGATGGCATAGCGCTGATCATGGCCGGGACGATCGGAAACGAAGGTGATCAGGCGGCGACGCGGCCCCTGTCCGTCCGGGGCCAATTCGTCCAGCAAATCGCAGATGGCTTCCACCACCTGCAGGTTGGAGCGCTCGTTATGGCCGCCGATATTGTAGCTTTCGCCGATGGCGCCTTTTTCCAGCACCAGCCGCAGGGCGCGGGCGTGATCCTCGACGAACAGCCAATCGCGGATATTGTCGCCCTTGCCGTAGACCGGCAGGCTTTCTCCGGCCAGGGCGCGGATGATCACCAGCGGGATCAGCTTTTCGGGAAAATGATAGGGGCCGTAATTGTTGGAGCAGTTGGTCAGCACCACCGGCAAGCCATAGGTATGATGCCAGGCCCGCACCAGATGATCCGAGGCCGCCTTGCTGGCTGAATAGGGCGAGCGGGGATCATAGGGCGTGGTTTCGCTGAAGAAACCGCTGGGCCCCAGCGAGCCGAACACCTCGTCGGTGGAAATGTGATGGAGGCGGAAACCATCCTTTTTCGGCCCCGCCGCCAGTTCCGACCAGTAACGGCGCGCCGCCTCCAGCAGGGTGTAGGTGCCGACCATATTGGTCTGGATGAAGGCGCCGGGACCATCGATGGACCGGTCGACATGGGATTCGGCGGCCAGATGCATCACGGCATCGGGAGCGTGGATGGAGAACAATCCATCAAGGGCGGCGGCATCGCAGATATCCACCACCGCCAGATGATAGCGGGGATGCCCCTCGCCTTCGGGAATCGAATCGGTATTGGCGGCATAGGTCAGCTTGTCGATATTGACCACCCGCCAGTCGGTTTCGCGCAAGACCTGGCGCACCACCGCCGAGCCGATGAACCCGGCGCCGCCGGTGACGAAAATGGTTTTGCCAGCACCCGACATGATGAAAGACCGCACCTTGAATCCCGCGGGGCGGCCCATCCGCCCTTTCGCCTGCGCACTGGAGAGTACCCGCTTTCCCCCGCCCGGAAAACCGGCAATCCAGGCTTCCGATGCACGGCGAATAGCGCTATCGTCGCCGCTGCGAAGCATTCGGAAAAATCAGGTCTTTCAAGAGGGGGATAGCGTGAAGCGCAAGGGGATCATCCTGGCCGGTGGGGCTGGAACCAGACTGCACCCGGCCACACTGGCCATGTCGAAGCAGCTGCTGCCGGTGTTCGACAAGCCGATGATCTATTACCCGCTCTCCACCCTGATGATGGCGGATGTGCAGGAGATCCTGATCATCTCCACCCCGCAGGACACGCCGCGCTTTCAACAGCTTTTGGGCGACGGCGCGCAATGGGGGCTCAGCCTGTCCTACGCCGTGCAGCCCAGCCCCGATGGCCTGGCCCAGGCCTTCCTGATCGGCCGCGCCTTTCTGGCCGGCGCTCCCTCGGTGCTGGTGCTGGGCGACAACATCTTCTACGGCCACGATCTGCCGCAGCTGCTGTCGCAGGCCTCGGCGCGCAGCGAGGGAGCCTCGGTGTTCGCCTATCACGTCACCGATCCCGAACGTTACGGCGTGGTGGCCTTCGATGCCGGGCAGCGCGCCACCTCCATCGAGGAAAAACCGGCCCGGCCCCGTTCCAACTACGCGGTGACCGGGCTCTATTTCTACGACGATACCGTCTGCGATCTGGCGCAGGGCCTGAAGCCCTCGCCGCGCGGCGAACTGGAAATCACCGATCTCAACCGTCTTTACCTGGAACAGGGCAAATTGTCGGTAAGCATCATGGGCCGCGGTTACGCCTGGCTGGACACCGGCACCCATGAATCCCTGCTGGAGGCCAGCCAGTTCATCGCCACCCTGGAACACCGCCAGGGCCTGAAGGTGGCCTGCCCCGAGGAAATCGCCTACCGCCGCCAGTGGATCGACGCCGAGCAGTTGCAGCGCCTGGCCCAGCCGCTGGCCAAGAGCGGCTACGGCAAATATCTCCTAAACCTGCTCAACAGCCCGGAAATCTGACCCCTCCTCGCCGGCCGTCCCGGGGGCCGGACGCGCCGTGGTGGCCGCCTCAAAGGTCAGCAGCGCCAGAATGGCCAGATTGAGCACCGGCCGCAACAAGGCCCCCAGCCCCACTTCCGCCGGCACCTGCACAGAGGACCCCGACAGGTAGGAGATCTGCTCCACCGTGCTGGATGAGGTGTATTTCACGATATCGAGCGGCAGGAAGATGATGGCGACCATGATCAGCAGCACTTTGGCGTAGCGCCGCTCGAGAATAACCGGAATTAACGGGAAATAGAAAACAAGGGTATAGGCGCCAACCGTTATACTCATATTTGTTATAATACAAAAAATAATCAGAAGAACAAAAGATGACTTTAGGCTATCCCCACGTAAAAACATGGTCGCAAACGCAGATAGAATAATAACCATATTTGCGTATTTTGCCGCATCCGCGCACAAAAGCACAAATTTACCGGATAAAATCCCAATAGAATGCTCAACAACGAAATCAGAAACAAAAGAATAGGCCGAAACGCTTGACAGCATTCCGGTCATAACGGCGCCAGGTGAAAATGGCATCACATTGGAGAAAACGAGTAAATTCCTTGGGATAGCCAAGGGATCGCTTCCCAGCATAACCCCAGAGAACACGTAAAGGGCCCCAGCCGCGAATAGAGATATGAGCAGCTCACCCATCTTTCGCTTGGCAATATACAAAAAGTAAATAACCGCGAAATACGGTTTTAAATTTACAAGAAATGCAACGGCCAGAATCCTTAAAATCGGCACACCGCTCATCGCCATTGAAATGAATATGACAGAATATACAATTAAATTTCCACGTTCTATGGCGAATAAAAAAGGAGTCCCCATAAAATAAGCCGCAAGAATCAGAAGCCTTTCTCGTGGAGACACTGATTTCCAGGAACGAAATTTAATAACACAGAAAGACAAAACTATGGATATGACAAAAAATAAGACAATTGACCACAGGCCATTTTCACGCAAAGAGAACCCTGAGGGATAATTCCCAACAGGGATGGAAATATAATTCACAATAGACAGAAATATAAAATTTATGGGCGGGTAAACAGATTGCCAAACATCATAACGCCCCTCATGAATCGCCCAATACATGGCATGGAAAAAATCCATAAATGTATCGTATTTATCCGCAATAAATGGCGCAGGAAGGAACCCTTGCCTCATCAGACAAACAACGTAATACACAACCCCTACGAATTGCAGCAACCCATATATCAATAAATTTTTACGCCAAAAACACTTCAACATATCAAACGTCTCTACGACCTATACTTTCTGAAAACAACATATCTCTGCCAGAGAAAGCTTAGAATGGCAGAGACAAGTGTAATTAGAAACTGAACAATGCGGCTATCCCATCCCGTGATATGAATAAACAAGGGCAGTAGCGCAACATTAACGGCAAAATAGCCCCATTGATAGGAGGAGAACAGAAGATATTCCCAAAAATGCTGCCCTTTGGAGCGGAAAACGAAATAACGTCCCAGCAGATAAGCCTGGGTCACCGCAACAAAATGGCAGATGGCCAAGGTGATCAGATAGTGCACGCCGTAGGGCTGCAACACCGTCTGTAAAACAGGGAAGAGTCCCAGTCCCAACAGCGTGTTGGCAACGGACGCCAGCAGAAAGCGGGCGCCCTGCCCCAGCAACAATGCCCTCATTCTTGCGACGTCGCTTCCAGCGCATCCGGATGGCCCGACAGGCCGATGGTCCGTCGCACCACATAATTGGGCCGCTGCTTCACCTCTTCATAGATCAGGCCGATATATTCGGCCACCAGGCCCAGCATGGTGGAGAAGAAGCCGAACATCATCAACATCAGGGCGACGATGGTGCCGAAGCCGGAGAACGGCACGCCCCAGAAGACCGCCTTGATCACCAGGGCGATCAGCGCCAGCAGCGACAGGGCCGAGGTCACGACGCCGATGATGGAAATGAACTTCAACGGCACATAGCTGTGGGCGAAAATACCCTTCAGGGCCAGATCGATCACCTTCAGGGTGTGGGCGCCGGACACACCGGCCACCCGTGGCGGACGCTCGTGCTCGATGCCGATGGATTTGAAGCCAACCCAGGCGAACAGGCCGCGGATGAAACGATTGCGTTCGCGCATGCTGTTGATAACGTTGTAAACGCGCCGGTCCACCAGACGGAAATCGCTGACATTGCGCGGGATCATGCCGTTGGTCAGCTTATTGGCCACCAGATAGAACATCTGCGAGTTGAAACGGCGCAAGGCGCTGGTGCCAACCCGGCGGGTTACGATGCCGTAAACGTTCTCGTAGCCCTCTTCCCACTTGGCGATGAACTTGGTGATCAGTTCGGGCGGATCCTGCAGATCGGCGGTCATGATCACCACGGCATCGCCGCTGGCGAAATTCATGCCGGCGGTCAGGCCGCCATCCATGCGGAAGTTCCGCGCCAGCTGAATGATCTTGAAGCGATCATCCTGAGCGGCCACCGCCTGAAGCTTGTCGAAGCTGTCATCCTGAGACCCGTTCTCGACGATGATCGCCTCGAAATCGTAATTGCTGTTTTCGGCAAACACGCCTTGCAGACGGCGCGCCAGCTCTTCCACGTTGTCGCGCTCGTTATAGGCGGGAATAACGATGGAAACTTTCTTCTTGGCCATGGTCTTGCTCTTCTTCCCAGGGCTGTGGAGATCAGAATTGCTGAAAAGCGGCCCGCAGCGCCGCCAGAACGCGGTCGCGGCCGATGCCGTCACGGGGAATGCCAAGCAGCGTCAGATCGCCGTCTTCGGCATGCACCACCACACGATATTGGTCGGCCTGGTGCTTCTTGTCGCTGTCGAACTTCTGCAAAACGGTGGCGGCGTCCAGCGCCCGCACGTCCTGCGGCAGTTCGGCCAATTCCGCCAGAAGGCCGCGAA
>JAJXUO010000055.1 GCA_021782815.1 Pseudomonadota bacterium | reverse complement strand
CGCCCCGGCCAGCAGCAGGGCCAGCAGCGGACGGCTGAGGCGGGGCGTGCCGCGCCAGAAGGCCAGCAGGGCGGCGGCGGCGGCCAGCAGGGCCCGGCCGTGGCGCGGCGGCCGCGAGCGGTCCAGCGCCGGCAGCCATAGCACCACCGTCAGCCAGGCCGCCGCCAGGCCGATGGCCGAGAAGGCGGCGATCTGGTGCAGGCCGGGGAAGGGGGCGAGGAACAGGGTGAGATAACCGATGATGGTGGTGGCGGCGCCGAGGCCGATGCCGGCGAACACCCGGCGCAGGCGCTCGGCGGGCGGGGCGGGGGCGGCGAAGATCTCGGTGCAGTATTGCAGGGCGTAATCCACCGCCACCCCGATCAGGCTGACGCCGAACAGCAGGGCGCCCACATGCAGGCTGCCGAACAGCCACAGGCAGGCGGCCAGGGCGGTGCCCACCCCGGTGCCGATGACCAAAAGGCCCAGCCCCAGCGGCGCCAGGGCGCGGAAGGCCAGCAGGATCACCAGCACGGTGCCGGCCACCGACACCAGGCCGATGCGCGAGGTTTCCCGCATGGCCTGATCGGCGCCGGCCTGGGCGAAGAACACCGCCCCCAGTTTCAGCACCCGCAGGCCGGGGGTGTCCCGGGTCAGGCCGTCGAGGTCGAGGGCGGCGTCCAGGCGGCGCTGCACGTCGAGGGCGTAGGGCTGGCCCAGCAGGCGGGCCGAGACCATCACCCAGGTCAGGCCCTGGTCGCGCACCGTGAGCAGGCCGTCATCGAGAGCGAGGCGCGACAGCGGCAGCGGCAGGCCGGTGAAGAAATCGGAAGTCAGCAGGAAGGGATCGGCGCGCACCAGGGCGGCCGAGGTGGTGCCGACGAAGCCGAACACCTGCGACAGCGCCCGCCGGGCCACCTCTTCGGCATGGCCGCCGCGCAGGAGGGCGCGGTCCTGCGCCGACAGCAGCCCCTGGCGGTAGGGGGCGTAAAGGGCGCCCATACGGCGCAGGCGCTCGGCGCCGAAGGCGTCGGAGCTCACCTCGGCCAGACCCGAGGCGGCGAGACGGCGGCCGAGCCGGACGGCGGCGGCGCGGGCCCGCTCCCGGTCGGCATCGCCCACCAGGAACACCAGCCGCGCCGACAGGGCCCGGGTCACCGCCTCGTCGGCCTGGCGGCGTGCGGCGTCGTCGGCCTCGTGCGGCAGCAGGGCCAGAAGATCGGTGCGCAGCACCAGGCCCGAGGACAGGCGCAGGCCGAGATAGGCCAGGGCCACCGCCACCACCAGCAGCCACAGCAGGGCCAGGGCGCGTCTCATTTGCCGGCGGCCGCCAGGGCGGCCCCTTCCGCCGCCGTCAGCGGTCCGCCGTCCAGGCTCTGGTCGAGGAAGGCGAGATCGTCATGGTCGCCGTCGGGTTTGTCGATGCGCACGCGCTCGACGAAACGGCCGCCCTCGGCGGTGATGGCGCGGAAGGGCAGGGTGGCGGGATCGGGGGCGGCGCGTGGCGTCAGCACCACGCGCCAATGGCGGGGATCGCCGCGTCTCGTCACGGTGAAATCCCGGGCGAGGGCGCTCCAGTCGCCGCCCAGGGCGCCGCCCAGCATGGCGTAAAGCCGTCGCAGGAACGGCAGGCGGGCGGCGGGCATATCCAGGGTGCGGCTGCCGTCCACCTCCTGGCTGAGGCCGGCGGGCGAGATGGCGGTGGTGACGGCGAAGGGGGTTTCGGCCCGCCACAGCAGGCCCTTGCCCGCCGCCAGCACGAAATGTCCGCCGCTGCGCAACGGCGCCTTGAAGCCTTGCAGATGGCGCTCCTGCACGAAGCGGCCGCGCAGCACCTGGCCATCGCGCAGGGCGCCTTCCGGTCCGGCGGCGCGGGCGGCGGAGACGGCGGCGAGGGTGGCGAGGCCGAGAGCGGCCAGCAGCCGCAGGGCGGCGCGGGCGCGGATCATGCCAGCGCCTCCACCCGCTCGGTCAGCGCCGCCGGGCTTTCCAGCTGCATTTCGCCGCTGGACAGCGCCACCGCCACCTGGATGGTGCTGGCCTTGGTCAGCACCTCGCCGCTGTCGCGGTCGCGGATGCGGTAGTCGATCTTCAGGCGGTTCTGGTATTCCACCAGGGTGGCGGTGACCACGATGGTCTGGCCGAAGCGGATGGGCCGCACATATTTCAGCCGCAGATCGACGATGGGCCAGGCATAGCCCGAGGCGCCCATCTCGGTGTAATTGTAGCCGAGGGCGTCCAGCAGATCGCAGCGGGCCTGTTCCAGATAGCGGGCGTAATTGCCGTGCCAGACCACGTTCATGGGGTCGAGGTCGTAGAACTGGGCGGTGATCGGGGTTTCGGTGCTCAGCATGACGGGGTGGACCAGATGTCGAAGAAGTTGAACCATTGCAGCGGCGCCCGGCGGGCTTCCGCTTCCAGACGGGCGGCATAGGCGGCGGCATAGGCGGCCAGGGCCTGTTGCCGCTCCCGCCGGGGCAGGGCGATGCGCTCGGCGAAGGGTTCCAGGCGCAGGTGCCAGCCGTCGCCCTCCTTCACGCAGAACAACAGATAGACAGGGCAGCCCAGCAGGGCGCCCAGGATCCACGGCCCTTGCGAAAAGGGCGCCGCTTCGCCGAGGAAGGGGACGGTTACGGTGCGGTCGCGGCTGCCCACCGGCACGCGGTCGGCGGCCATCACCACCCAGCCGCCCCGCTCCACCCGCTCCTTGAGGAGAACGGCGGTCTCCGGGCCGATCTCCGACACTTCCAAGAGATTGAGGGCGGCGGCGGGATTGAAGCGGCGCAGGGTCCGGTTGTAATTGCCGGCGTGGCGGGTATGCACCAGCACGGTCATGCGCCGGCGCAGATCCTCGTCCAGCATGGCGCGGGCCACCTCCACATTGCCGTGGTGGGCCACCAGGATCAGCGCGCCTTGCGCCGTGGCGGCGGCCAGGCTGTCGGGGGTGTCGAGGCGCACGGCGTCGGCGGGCAGGCCGCCGCTCCAGGCCGCCACGCCGTCGAGGGCGCGTTCGGCGAAGCTCAGGAAATGGCGGTAACTGTCCATGAGCCCGGCGGGGCGGCCCCAGACCCGGCCCAGGAACTGGCGCGAGGCCCGGCGTTGGGCGCCGCCCCGCACGGTGAACCAGGCGACCACCGGGGCCAGCAGCGCCCGGCAGCCGGCGCGGCCCAGATGGCGGTAGGTCCAGGCGGTAAGGACCAGGCCCCACAGGGCGCCGCGTTCGGCCAGATCGGCCCAGTGGGCGGAGGTTTCGTCGTCGGCGGCGGATCGGCGCCACAGCCGGGCGGGCAGGCGGGCAAGGCCGGTCAGCACCAGCCGGGCATGCATGCGGCTGATGCGCAGATTGTCGCGCCACAGGTCGAAATTGGAGCTGTTGCCGGGGGGATAGATCACCTTGACCGGCACCCCCAGCACCGGGGTGCCGCGCCAGGCCAGCCGCACCATGATATCGGTATCGAAATCCATGCGCAGGCCGACCCGGTCCCGCGCCAGCAAGGCCTCGACCGGGGCCAGGGGGTAGACGCGCAGGCCGCACATGCTGTCCTGGATCTCGAAGCTCAGGGTTTCGATCCAGACCCAGACATGGGTGATCCAGCGGCCGATGCGCCGTCCCAGGGGCATGGAGGCGTCGTACTGCGGCAGGCCGGTGATCAGGGCCTCGGGGCGGGCGCGGGCCAGATCCAGCAGCGCGGGCAGCACCGTGAGGTCGTGCTGGCCGTCGGCATCCACCTGCAGGGCGTGGCTGAAGCCCGCCGCCCTGGCCTGGCGGAAGCCCTCCAGCACCGCCGCCCCTTTGCCCTGGTTGGGTTCCAGCCGTGTCACCCGCACGCCGCCCTCGGGGTCGTGCAGGGCCTGCAGGGCCGAGCGGGCCGGTTCGGCGCTGCCGTCGTCGATGAGAAAGACGAAAAGACCGGCACGGCGCAAAATGTCCAGCACGGCGGGCAGGGCCGTCCAGTGATTGTGGCTGGGAATGATGGCGCACAGGGTCATGGCGCCGCACCCGTCAGCCGCACCCGGCCTTGCGCGGCGGTTTCGCCGTTCTGGCGATATTCGAAGGCCAGGGTGCGGCGGCCGGCATCGTGGCGCAAAGAGAGCTCCAGTCCGGGGCCGGGGCCGATGACGCGGCGGAACTTCACCTGGAAATCGGTGGCGGCGCGGCAGCCGGTGGCCAGAAGATCATCCCCCAGGGTCAGGGCCCAGTGGGTTTGCAGCACGCCGGGCAGCACCGGCTGATCGGGGAAATGCCCGGCGAAGGCGGGATGATCGGCGGGCAGGTCCAGCAGCACCAGGGCGCTGTCGGGCGCCGGGCGGCTGACGGCGCGAACGGGCGGCGGAGCGGTCATCGGGCTTTCTCCTCGGTGAACAGGGCGGCCAGGGCGGCGCCGATGTTTTTGCCCAGGGGGTGAAAAGGCAGGGCGTCGGGAAAGCGCCAGCGTTTGGGCAGGGCGGCGGTATCGAGGCGTCCGGCCAGATCGCGGCGCAACAGACGGCTGAAGCGGAAGGCCCCCAGCGCCGCCAGACGCTCGGCGCCAGCCGGGCTCGGCACGGCCACGGCGGCCAGGGCGCCGTCGTCCAGTTGCAGGGCGGCGGCCTCGGCCAGCCAGGGCAGGGCGGCCAGGGCCTGCTCCACCTCGGTCAGGGCCACCCGCTTTCCCGCCACCTTGGCGATGCGGTCGGCCCGGCCGAGAAAGCGGAAACCGCCGGGGCGGGGTTCGATCCGGTCGGCGGTTTCCACTTCGGCCTGAGAGTAGGGCGAATAAAGGCGCAGGCGGCCGTCGTCGCTTTGCAGCAGGCGGTGGCCGGGCAGCAGGGTCCAATCCTCGTCGCCCAGGGTCTGGCGGCGGGTGGCGACGGCGCCGGTTTCGGTGCTGCCGAAGATTTCGATGGGCGGCGCCCCCAGGAGGGCGGCGGCCTGGCGTGCGTCGGCGGCGGCCAGCGGCGCTCCGGCGGTGAAGACGGCGGCGGGGCTGCGGGCGGCGGGCAGGGCGGACAGGCCGCCCATGCGGCCGAGATGGGCCGGACTGACCACCAGGGCGGCCTGGTCGGGCAGATCCTGCAACAGGCTTTCCCACACCGCGGGGGTGCGGCGGTCGAAGGGCCGCCCGGCGGCCAGCGGCCACAGGATCTTGAAGGTCAGGCCGTAGAGATGCTGATGTCCCACCAGGGCCAGCACCGGAGCGCCGCCCAGCACGCCGCCCCACAGGCCTTCCAGCAGGGCGGCCTCGCGCTCCAGTTCCACCAGGCGGCGGGAAATGCATTTGGGCGCGCCCGACGAGCCCGAGGTGAAGAAGGTGACGGCGGCATCGGCGGGGGGCGCCGGCGGCGGCTGATCGGAGGGGGCGGCGGCCCACACGGCGGCATCGTCCACCAGGCGGCCGGGGCCGCCCGGCAGCGTCGCCAGGGTGGCGGGCAGGCCGTTGGGCGGCAGCAGTACCCGCGTTCCGGCCCGCAGCAGGGCGACGAGACCGATGGCGAAGGCGGCGCTGTCGCGGCAGGCCAGGGTGGCGACATCGCAGCCGCGCAGGGTTTGGGCCAGGCCCGACACCTGACGGCGGAAGGCGGCGTGGCTCAGGGGCGGGCCGTCGCCGAAGGCCACCATGTCGGTCTCGGGGCGGAGCCGGAGCAGCTGTCCGGACGGAAGAAGGCCGGCGGTCATGCCATCTTCCGCACCCGGCGGCGCACCAGAAACTCTCCGGCGAACAAGAGGCCCATGGCGAGATAGCTCAACAGGCCGTTCCACAGGGTCCAGGCCGCCAGCGAGCCCCACAGGGCGGTGACGGCGGAGATGGCGGCATTGAGCAGCAGAAAGCCCACCCACAGGGCGGTGACGCGGCGGGTATAGCGCACGCCCTCGGGCGGCAGCGCCGGTTCGCGCAGGCGGGCGATGCGTTCGATCACGCTGGGGGGGAAGCGCAGCGACAGGGCGAACACCCCCGCCACCGCCAGGCTGACGGCGATGGGATAGCAGCGGGCGGCCAGGGCCGGGCGCCAGAGCAGCAGCGCCGCCAGGGCGGCACCGGCCAGGGCGAAGGCGGCCAGCCAGCGCCGGGCCTCGCCCAGGCGGCGCAGGCCCAGCATGCGCAGCCCGATCAGGGCGAGCCCGGCCAGCACCGGCAGCGCCGGCGGCACCCGGCCCAGGGACAGATAGACGAAAAAGGGATAGGCCAGACCGCCGATCACGGTCAGCGTCAGCCAGGGATCAGGCTTCGACCGGGTCATCGATGGCCAGCAGGCGTTCGACGCAGTCCACCACGTCGCTCACGGTGCGGACCGATTTGAACTGCTCGGGGCGGATGCGCCGCCCGGTCAGATCCTGCAGCTTGACCACCAGATCGACGGCATCGATGGAATCGAGATCCAGCTCCTCGAACAGCTTGGCCCCCGGATGCACGGCATCCCGGGGGATTTCGAACAGTTCCTCCAGGAAATCGGTCAGTTTTTCCAGAATGTCCTGACGCCCCAAAGTCATTTATACCCCCCTTTGCGCCGTGATGAAGGCGGCCAGACGGCGCACACTGGCGAAATGGGCTTTCACGTCCTCGTTCACCGCTTCGATGCGGATGCCGTAACGCTGGCGGATGGCCACCCCCAGTTCCAGGGCATCGATGGAATCGAGGCCCAGGCCGGTGCCGAACAGCGCCTCTTCGCTGTCGATATCATCGGCGCTGATCTCCTCGAGTTTCAAGGCCTCGACGATCAGATGCTTCAACTCGTGTTCCAGATCAGACATATCCAAGTTTCTCGGCGTAATAACGTTCCAGGAAATGTACCAGCCTGCGGGCCGCCACGCTGCGGTGCGTCTGGTCGAGATAGCGTTCCGCCTCCAGCCGCTCGCCCACCACCAGGCGGAAGGTGGGGCGGATCGGCGGGATCCTCCACCAGGGTTCGCCCTTGACCAGGGTGGGGGGATCGCAGGTGATCAGCACCGTCTGGACGGGGGCGGCGGTCAGGGTGGCCAGATTGGCGAAGCCGCGGCGGAAACGGGGCGGCTGGCCGGGCTGGCTGCGCGTGCCCTCGGGAAAGATGATCAGCGGCTGGCCCAGCCGCAGCGACTCGCGGCAGGCTTCCAGCAGGGCCTCGGGGTCGAGGTCGTTGCGGATATAGCCGGCCCGGCGCATCAGCGGCCCCAGCAGGGGATGGGTCCACAGCGCGTTCTTGACGATGCACTGGGCGTTGGGAATGAGCGCCACCAGCATCACCACATCCAGCAGCGAGGGATGATTGGCGACGATCAGGCAACCGCCGGGGGCGTGGAGCGGAGCGGTGTTTTCAAACACCAGGGTCAGCAGGCCGAGGCCGCGCAGACAGTGCAGGTAAAAACGGAAGACCCGGTGGATGACGCGGCGCACCCTGCCGTGGTTGCCGGCGCCCGGCAGCAGCATCAGCGGCAGCATCACGCCGGCCAGCAGTCCGCCGCCGACGAAGATGAAGGCGAAGGCGGCGCCGGTGGCGGCCACCCGCCACAGATGATCAAGCCGCCGCATCATCGGCCTCCGTCACGGTCCACGCCAGGCGGTCCCCTTGAAAGGCGACGGCCGCGCCGCCGTCCAGCAGGGTGGCCAGGGCCTGGCCGGGAGAATGGCCGGCGGGCTCTGCGGCAGGGTGCTGTTCCAGCCGCAGGGCGCGTCCGCCGGGGGCCAGCAGCAGCGCCAGGGCGATGGTTTCATCCCCCGGCGCCAATTCGTCGTAGGGGGGCGGCAGCGGTTCGTCGTAATAGGCCAGCAGCACCGGCTGGCCCGGGCGTTCGGCCTGGCAGGCCGCCGCTTCCAGCAGGGCGTGGTAGAGGCTGTCGGCGCCCGAGGCGATGGCGGTGTGGCCGGCGCGGTTGGCCCCGGCGATGGACAGCAGACCGGCCAGGGCGTGATGCACCGACAGGGTGAAATCGGCGGGCGACGGCGGGGCGCCGTCGGCCAGGGCCTCAAGGATCGACAGGGTGCGGGAAAACTCGCCGTGGCGCGAGGCGAAGACCAGACGCGGCGGCGGATCGGACGGATGGGCCGTGCCGAACGTCCAGGCCGCCTGCAGCGCCCGCTGGCCCAGACGGCCGATACGGCGGCGCAACAGCATGGGCGCCGCCGCCGTCGGCGCGGCGCCGCGCCAATGGTCCTGACCGTCCGCCCCCGGAGTCCAGGCCGCCCAAGATTTTACGGAAAAAGCGATTGCGGTCATACTCGGCATTCAGATCAATAAAGGCGGCGACGGGGTCCCGTTTTCGGAGCGGCGAAAATCTAACACACAGACCAAAGGTTGTTGAAGTGAAAGTCGTGGTGTTTTACATGCCCGTGCAGGGGGCGGCGGCCCAGGCATTGATCGGTCATTGGGCCGGTCGCCAGGATCATTGCGATGTGGCCGGAAAAGGCCGCGGCGCCTCCCGCTCCCTGGCCGCCCGCGCCGCCCTGCGCGCCCTGCTGTGGCGGGAAACCGGCCGCGCCGATTGGCGGCTGGCGGCCGACGTTCAGGGCAAACCCCATGTTTTCGAGGGCGATCGTCCCGGTCCGGCGGTATCCCTCGGGCATGGCGGCGGCTGGGCGGTGGCGGCGCTGGGGCCGGTGGGCGGCCATCTCGGCGTCGATGTGGAGCCCTGGCGGCCGCGAAACCTGACGGCCCTGGCGGCGGCGGCCTTCGGCCCCGGCGAGCAAAAGGCGGTGGCGGCGGGCGGGGCGGCGGCCTTTTACCGGCTGTGGTGCCTGCGCGAGGCCATGGGCAAGGCCACCGGTCTGGGCCTGGCCCTGGCGGCGGACTGCCGGGATCATGTGACGGACGGGCCGGAGCAGGGCTGGTGGCGGCAGCCGGGCTGGTTTCTGGGACATCATCGCCTGCAAACGGCATGCAGCCTGGCCGTGGCCCTGGCCCCATGCGGCGCGGAGGCGGCCGCGCCGCATGGGGAACTTCTGGGGCCGGAGGCGTTTTAACCGCCTTCCGGCCCGGCGCCTATTTCACCAGCACGGCGGCATTGTCGAGGCGGGCCTCGATGCTGTGTTCCAGATTGCGGATCCAGAAATTGTAATGGCCGTGGATGGTGCCGTCCTGGGCCAGCAGCCCTTGGCTGCCGTGGTAGCGGATGCTCCAGCTCTTGCTGTCGAAGATGATGTCCACTTCCGCCGACATTTTGGGCTGGGTCTGGCTGGCCAGCAGATGACCGGGGGCGAGATGCTGGAAGCGCCAGCCACGGGTTTCACCGGCCTCGACGATCAGATGCTCCAGCTGATCCTGGCTCAGCGTTTGGGCGGCGGCCGGAACCGGATCGGTGGGATTGTAGATCGGCTCATGCTTATGGGCGCACCCGGCCAGGGCCAGAAACAGGATAAGGGCGGCGGTTTTCTTCATGATGCGCGGTTCTCCCCTGAAAAATGCGCGCCATGGTAGCTTTGCAGAGGTGTTTTGCAAGGGAAAAGACTTTTGCTTTACTTCATCTCGCAGCCGTACATTTCCAATTGCCACAGCATTTCGTTGCGGGTCATGGAAAAGTCGCCGTTGCCGGTGGGCATGAGCACGGCGGCCTGGGCGATGCCGGCCAGGCGGCCCTGCAGTTCCACCGCCAGACGCGGCGACAGTTTGGCGGCCCAGGCCAGGGCGGTGAGGGCGAAGGGCGATTGTGAGGCCACCATATCCACCACCACCCGCACCGGCACCTCGGCCAGCACCGCCAGACCGGCGATGACGTCGTCGGTATTGTCGGCCAGCATGTCCACCATCAGGCTGGACTCGCCCAGCTGGTTGCGGCGCTTCAGGCTGTTGGCCCGGTCCAGGAAGGGGGCGTAGCGGCTTTCCACGTCGGGCAGCAGGCGCAGATCGTCGGGCAGGGGGGCGGGTTGGGCCTGCAGGCGCTCGTGCACGATGCGGGTTACCGACTGGATGACATCCACCGGCAGGTCGCGCCGGGCCAGGATGCGGTCCAGAAGATGGGCCGCCACCACCTCGGCCAGTTTCAGGGCCGATTTTCCGGTGAGTTCCGGGCGGTAGACCAGGGGCTCGTGCCAGTCGGCATGGTCGGCGGCCTGCTCGATCAGGGCATCCAGGGTATCTTCCTGCAAATGAGCGTTGGCGTTTTGCAGAAGCTGGGTCACCGCCCGGGTGTCGCCGCTGGCGACGATGGCGGCGGTGACGCGGGAATCCACGAAGGCGCGGCGCGAAATGGCGGCCAGGGCCCCTTCCACCGGCGAAGAGCGGATCAGCTCCAGCAGATCGTCCTCGGTCAGCACCGGCGAATATTGCAGGATCGGCGCGGCGACGATGATCTCGCTGTCGCGGGCCAGGCGGCGGATCACCGCCGGATCGGCGTCGGTGACGTCCTTCAAGGCGTTGGCGATGACGGCGCGCACCCTGGCCACCTGATCCTGGGCCAGTTGCGTCAGGATGTCCCGGGTGATGCCGCGTTGCTTCGGCGTGGCCTCGTCGGTCAGGCGGGCGATCTTGTCGGCCAGGGCGCCGCGCACCGTTTCGTCGGCGTCGTCCACCAGCAACAGATTGCCCTTGGCCGGGGTGGCGGCGTTGGCGGCCACGGCGGCGCGCACGGCGGCATCGGAGTCCTGGGCCAGGAAATACAGGATTTCCGGCGGCAGGTCGGGGCGGACGGCCAGGGCGCGGCGCTGGGCCACGTCGGGGCTGGACGCGAGATCGCGGGCCTGCTCGTAGCTTAAAGGCGGGTGGGACGACCGGGTCATGAGGCGGCCATGGCGTAATTGCCCTTGCCCGAGCGTTTGACGGAATACATGGCGGCGTCGGCCCGGCCCATCAGGTCGTTCAGGGTTTCACAACTGGCGGCCTGATGCACGGCGATGCCGATGGACAGTTTCAGCGGTCGCTTGGCCTCACCGGAATAGGGGGCCAACTGCTGGCTGGCGGTGAGGAAGATCTGGGCGCGGCCCACCGCCACATGCTCGTCGGCATTGTCGAGCCAGATGGCGAATTCGTCGCCGCCCAGCCGGGCCACCATGTCGCTGGGGCGGGTGTTGTGGCGCAGGATGTCGGCCACATGCAGCAGGGCCTCGTCGCCGCGGGCATGGCCGTGCACGTCGTTGACCAGTTTGAAATTGTCGAGGTCGACATACAGCAGGGCGGCGGGGCGGGCGTCGCGCTGCAGGCGGTTGAAACGGCGCACCAGTTCCTCGTTGAAGCCGCGCCGGTTGAGCAGCCCGGTCAAAGGATCGTTGCGCGAGGCTTCCAGCAGGGCCAGATGCTGCATGGATTGTTCGATGGCCGGGGCCAGCTGGCCCGACAACTGGTCCAGGAGGGCGCTGTCGCCCTCGTTCCACAACAGGCGGTCGGGGGTGCGCCACAGCAGCACCAGGCCCACCACCCGGCCGCCATAGACGGCGCTGCCGGCCAGCACCGTCCAGCCGTCCAGCGCCTGGATCAGGGTGCGGGGCTGCGGGCCGTCCAGCAGGGTGGCGATGACGGCGTCGGCGGCCTCGCGCGGGGCGATGTTGCCGAAGGTGGCGGAAAGCTGCACCGCCCCGTCGCGGCGCGCGCCTTCGGGCGGCAGCGAGAAGATCTGGCAGCCGGTGGCGATGAAGCCGTTGGCGCAGGCGGAGGCGGCGGCCTGCAGCATGTCGCGCGGGTTGGCCTCGCGGTGGAACACGCTGGTGATGCGGGAAAACACCCGGTTGCGCTGGCGCTGCTCGGCCTCCAGCTGGCGGTAGCGGCGGTTCTGGGTCACGTCGTGACAGATGCCGCGCGCCCCGGCCCATTGACCCTCTTTGTCGTAAAGCGGCACCGCCGAAACCTCGTAGCACAGCGAACGTCCGTCGGGGCAGCGCAGCCACAGTTCGGTATCGGTGAGCGGCGTGGGGCTGGCGAAGGGCAGCAGCACCACCGCCGGGGCCTCGGGGTCGAGAAGATCGGCGGCGGGCTGGCCGATCAGCGCGCGCGGGTCGCGTCCGGCCAGGCCGCGCGGCATGACCATGGTGAAGCGGCCTTCGGCGTCGGTTTCCCAGGCGCAGTCGCTGGAGATGTTGACGAGATCGCGGTAGCGGGCGCGGGAATCGGTCAGGGCCTGGCGCAGATGCACGTCCATGGTGCGGTCGTCGGCCAGCAGCAGGGCCCGGCCCTCCGGCGCGCCGGCCAGCGGCAGCAGCGACAGATCCAGCACCACCGGTCCCTGGTCGCTCTCCAGGGTCACGCTGTGGCGGGTGGCCCGGCCGGGAGCCTCGGCCCGCATGCGCGCCACCGCCCGGACCAGGGTGGGGGAGAGGGTGGCGGGTGTTCCGCTCTCCAAAAGGCCCAGGCGGGCGGTAAAGCGGCTGTTGCCGTGCAGCAGGCGGTTTTCGCCGTCGATCACCGCCACCGGTCCGGGATAGCCGTCCAGCATCGCGCCGTCCAGGGAAATGGCGGGGGGCGGTGCGGGCGCGGCGGTGGCGGTAACGGGGGCGGCTGGGGGCAAGGGCATCAAATATAAAATAATAGATCGAATGCCATCTTTACCCTGAAAGCCCCCGGGGCGGTAGGGGAAACATTTGCCTAGTAGGCCGCCCGCGCCCGGATCAGGACCAGCGTTTCAGGCCGTTCATCTCGAGACCGAACAGGTCCAGCACCCGGCCCACGCTGTGATCCACCATTTCCTCCAGGCTGCCCGGCGCGGCATAGAAGGCGGGCACCGGCGGAGCGATCACCGCCCCCATGTCGGAGAGCGCGGTCATGGTGCGCAGATGGCCGCTATGCAGCGGCGTTTCCCGCACCATCAGCACCAGGCGGCGGCGTTCCTTCAGGGTGACGTCGGCGGCGCGGGTCAGCAGGCTGGACGTCACGCCGCTGGCGATTTCCGACATGCTGCGCACCGAACAGGGGGCGACGACCATGCCCAGGGTGCGGAACGAGCCCGAGGCCGGGGCGGCGGCGATGTCGGCGGGGGCGTGCACCACGTCGGCCAGGGCCTGCACCTCGGCCACTTTCAGGCGGCTTTCATGGGCCAGGGTCACCTCGGCCGAGCGGCTCATGACCAGATGGCTGGGCACGCCCAGCGTCTTCAGGGCCATCAGCATGCGGATGCCGTAAATCACCCCCGAGGCGCCGCTGATGCCGACGATAAGGGGGAGCGGAGAGGGGGGGGGGAGGGGGAGCGGAGAGGGGGGGAAAGAGGTCATGGAAGGGCTTTCATTTTCTGCTGACAACCGGCGGAAACGGGGCATAGAGTGATAGTGGGTCTATAACCTGAATGGGAGGATTGTGATGAGCCTGCTCGATCGTGTCGAGTCTCTGAAATCCAAACATGCGGCGCTGGAAGCCGCGCTGGACGAGGCGGCCCGCCGCCCGATGCCCGATATCTCCTCCATGAACGAACTTAAACGCAAGAAGCTGAAAATAAAGGACGAATTGGAGAGGCTGATCCAGTAGGAGCATCCCTTTCGCGTTTGCGCGTCCGGCCGTCCGGGATGGGGGCCGGGCGCGCTTCCCCCCAATTCTTTTTCCCACCCGCGCCCCGGCCCTCCTCCGCCCGCTCCGCCCACCCGGCGCGACGTTTCCCTAGCCAACGGCGAAAATTTCTTGCAAACTTCGCCGGTCAAACAGACGAAATAAAACGTCATTAGGGGCAGAGAGGAAACAAAAGGCCATGACGAACGCTTACGAGCTCGCGCACAAGCGGTCCTTGCAGGATCCCGCCGGTTTCTGGGGTGACGCCGCCAAGGAGATCGACTGGTACAAGCCGTGGGATCAGGTGCTGGATGCCAGCAATCCCCCCTTCTACCGCTGGTTCAGCGGCGCCTTATGCAATACCTGCTACAACGCCGTCGATCGTCATGTGGAAAAGGGCCGCGCCGATCAGGCCGCCATCATCTACGACAGCCCCGTCACCAACACCGTCAAGACCTATACCTACCGCGAGGTGCTGGATCAGGTGTCGCGTCTGGCCGGGGTGCTGGTCGGCCTGGGTGTCGGCAAGGGCGACCGCGTCATCGTCTATATGCCGATGATCCCGGAAGCGGCCTTCGCCATGCTGGCCTGCGCCCGTATCGGCGCCATTCATTCCGTGGTGTTCGGCGGCTTCGCCGCCAACGAGCTGGCCACCCGCATCAACGACGCCCGGCCCAAGGTCATCCTGTCGGCCTCCTGCGGCATCGAGGTGAACAAGGTCATCCCCTATAAGCCGCTCCTCGATCACGCCATGGAGCTTTCGGAGCACAAGCCCAGCCATACCGTGGTGCTGCAGCGCCCGCAGGCGGTGGCCGAGATGCAGGCCGGCCGCGATGTGGATTGGACCGACGCCGTGGCCAAGGCCGCGCCGGCCGCTTGTGTGCCGGTGGCAGCCACCGACCCCCTCTACATCCTCTACACCTCCGGCACCACCGGTCAGCCCAAGGGCGTGGTGCGCGATAACGGCGGCCACATGGTGGCGCTGAAGTGGTCGATGAAGAACGTCTATAATGTCGAGCCGGGCGAAGTCTATTGGGCCGCCTCCGACGTGGGCTGGGTGGTCGGCCACTCCTATATCGTCTATGCGCCGCTGCTGAACGGCAACACCACCCTGATGTATGAAGGCAAGCCGGTGGGGACCCCCGATGCCGGGGCCTTCTGGCGCGTTATCGCCCAGCACAAGGTGGAAACCCTGTTCACCGCCCCCACCGCCTTCCGCGCCATCAAGCGCGACGATCCCGACGGCGAACTGCTGAAGAATTACGATCTTTCGCATTTCCGCACCCTGTTCCTGGCGGGCGAACGCTCCGATCCCGATACCCTGAAGTGGGCCGAGGACAAGCTGAAGGTGCCGGTGATCGATCACTGGTGGCAGACCGAAACCGGCTGGGCCATCGCCGCCAACTGCATGGGCCTGGAACAGTTCCCGGTGAAGCACGGCTCGCCCACCAAGGCGGTGCCGGGCTGGGACGTGCAGGTGCTGGACGAAGGCCATCATCAGGCCCCCGCCGGCCAGGTGGGCGCCCTGGTGGTCAAGCTGCCGCTGCCCCCCGGCACCCTGCCCACCCTGTGGAACGCCGACGAACGCTTCCTTTCCAGCTACATGGAGGAATTCGCCGGCTATTATAAGACCGCCGATGCCGGCTTCATCGACGAGGACGGCTATATCTACGTGATGAGCCGCACCGACGACATCATCAACGTGGCCGGCCACCGCCTGTCCACCGGGGCCATGGAAGAAGTGCTGGCCAGCCACCCCGATGTGGCCGAATGCGCGGTGATCGGCGTGCACGACACCATGAAGGGCCAGCTGCCGCTGGGCTTCCTGGTGCTGAAGGCCGGGGTGAAGAAGCCGGAGGAGCAGATCCTGAAGGAGGTGGTGGCCCTGGTGCGCGAGCGCATCGGTCCGGTGGCCGCCTTCAAGACCGCCACCATCGTCAAGCGCCTGCCCAAGACCCGCTCGGGCAAGATCCTGCGCGGCACCATGCAGAAGATCGCCGACCATCAGGACTTCAAGATGCCGGCCACCATCGACGATCCCGCCATCCTGGAGGAGATCGAAGAGGATCTGACCCGCATCGGTTACGCCAAGGCCCGCCAGGACGTGGCGGAATAAGCTTCGGCGCAGGGAGATGAAAAACGGCGCGGAAGGAGCTTCCTTCCGCGCCGTTCTTGTTCGTGTGCCGAGGTTGAGTGCGCTTCCGCGTTTCCCCTACCGCATCAGCCGGGCGCTCTGCACGGCGGCTTCCACGGTTTCGTAGGGGATGTCGGTCATGGCGGCGCCGCCGAATTCGCTGGCGTGGATCAGGATCAGGTGGGGGGTGATGGGGGTGGCCTTGGCGGGGTCGGTGGGGCCCCACAGCGACACCAGGGGCACTTCGGCCGCCGCCATCATATGGCCGGGGCCGGCGTCGTTGGCCACCGTGGCCCGGCAGCGCCGGGCCAGGGCGATGGTCAGCAGCGGCGATGAGGTTTTTTCCAGGGGAAAGAGCGCGCTGGGCAGGTCGGCGCGCAGGCCGGCGGCCCAGTCCTGCTCGTCCGGTCCGAGAAAGATCACGGGAATGCGGCCCAGCTCGGCCTGTTTGCGGGCCAGGGCGGCATAACGCTCCAGCGGCCAGCATTTATGCTTGCCGCCGGCGCCGGGGGCGAGGCCGATATAATCGGGGCCGGGGGGCAGCAGGCGGTCGGCCTCGGCCTCGATGGCGGGATCGATGCCCAGGCTGGCGTTCAGTTGGGGGCTGGCGCCGGTGGCCGCTTCCAGAAGCTGCAGCATCTGATGCACCATCAGCGGCGGCTTTGTCTTGCCCTGGGGCGGGGTGGCCGAGGACAGCAGATAGCCGGCGCATCCCGAGATGAAGCGGCGGTGGCGGATGCGCCGCAGGATCAGCGTGGTGAGAAAGCGGCGCTGGGTATCGATGATCAGATCGAAATGGCGGCCCGGCAGCGGGCGGCGCTTCAATTCCGACCAGGCGGTGCCGATGCCGGCCTCCTCGATCACTTCATCGATCAGGCCCTTGACCAGAGGCGCCAGGGTGCCGCCATAAACGGTGCGGCCCTTTCCCGCCAGCCAGGTGATATGGGCCTGGGGAAACGCCGCGCGGACGGCCCGCACGAAGGGGAGTTTCATCAAGCCGTCGCCCACCAGATCAAGGCCGACATAGATTAAAACCGTGCGCGGCGTCTCGTTCATGGGGGGGGAGCTTTCCAACCGATTGGTAATGCTTTAGGGTAGGGGAGAAATCCTAGATGGTAAAGCGACAATCCGGAGGATGGCGGGGTGAGAGCGCATAAAAAAGCGCGGGATGATGGTCATCCCGCGCTTTTTAAAAGGCGATGTGCCGCAGGATCAGTCCGCGGTTTCCTCCTCGGGATCCTCGTAATGGGTGATGGGGGCCGGAGGGACCGTTCCGGCGCGCGGCCGGGCGATGATCAGGGCCTTTTCCAGATCGGGCTCGGTGCAAAGCCCCAGGGTCACGGGGTTGCGCGGCTTGATGTTGGCGGCGTTCCAGTGGCTGCGGTCGCGCACCTTGAGGATGGTGTCCTTGGTGGTGCCGAGCAGCTTGCCGATCTGGGCGTCGGTCAGCTCCGGGTGGTGCTTCAGGATCCAGGCCACGGCGTCGGGCTTGTCCTGGCGTTTGGACACCGGCGTGTAGCGCGCCCCTTTCTGCTTCTGGCGGGCCAGTTCGGGCATGGCGGAAAGGCGCAGGGATTGAGCCTCGTCCTTTTCGCAGCGTTCGATCTCCTGACGGGTGAGCTGGCCGTTGGCGACGGGATCGAGTCCGACGATGCCAATGGCCACTTCGCCGTCGGCGATGGCCTGAACCTCGAGGGCATGCATGCCACAGAATTCCGCGATCTGGTCGAACGACAGGGTGGTGTTCTCGACCAGCCAGACGGCTGTCGCCTTGGGCATGAGCGGCAAGGCCATGTGTCCTCCTTTCAGGTCAATGTCTTGACGATAATTAGACCTGGATCGGTCTGGCCGACGCGGGGTCGGCTTCATCGTAGGGCGTAGAACCATATATAGCCGCCCCCCACCGTCAAGGTCAAATGATGGGGGGCGCGAAAATGGGGAGATTTTGATCAAACTGTCAGAATGATCTTCCCCACATGGGCGCTGGCCTCCATCAGGCGGTGGGCCTGCTCGGCCTGGGCCAGGGGGAAGGTGGCGTGCACCACCGGGGCCAGGCGGCCCTGGTCGAGCAGGGGCCAGACTTTTTCCTTGAGTTCTGCGGCGATGGCGGCCTTGGCCCGCACCGGCTGCGGCCGCAGGGTGGAGCCGGTCAGGGTCAGGCGTTTCAACATCACCGGCAGGAAGCTGACCTCGGCCTTGGGGCCCTTCAGGAAGGCGATGGAGACATGGCGGCCGTCGCTGGCCAGGCATTTGATGTTGCGGGGCAGATAATCGCCGCCCACCATGTCGAGGATGACGTCCACCCCCTTGCCGCCGGTTTCGGCGGCGATGACCTGGACGAAATCCTCGTCGCGGTAATTGATGGCCCGCTTCGCGCCCAGACCCTCGCAGGCGCGGCATTTCTCGGCGCTGCCGGCGGTGGTGAACACCTCGACGCCGAAGGCCCGGGCCAGCTGGATGGCGGTGGTGCCGATACCGCTGGTGCCGCCGTGCACCAGCAGGCTTTCCCCCGCCGTCAGATGGGCGCGCATGAACAGATTGTACCACACGGTGAACACGGTTTCCGGCAGGGCGGCGGCGCGGATCATGTCGTAGCCGGCGGGCACCGGCAGGCACAGGGGCGCCGCGGCCACGGCATAGTCGGCATAGCCGCCGCCGGTGAGCAGGGCGCAGACCGGCTGGCCCAGGGCCAAACCCTCGACGCCGTCGCCCAGGGCGGCGATGGTGCCCGCCACTTCCAGACCCGGCAGATCCGAGGCGCCGGGCGGCGGCGGATACATGCCCTGGCGTTGAATGACGTCGGGGCGGTTCACCCCGGCGGCGGCCACCTTGATCAGAACCTCGCCGGCCTGGGGCGCGGGCAGGGGCCGTGTGGCCGGTTTCAGCAGTTCCGGGCCGCCGAACGCGGAAATTTCGATGCAGTTCATTGTGACGGGCAGGGACATGACTATCTCTTCATAACGGACGACGGTTGCGAGTGTGGTGCCTGCGACGGCGGCAGGCAAGAGCTTACCGGCAAGAAGGAGGCGCGGGGATGGATTGGGATGAGGCCGATCTGGGCGGCCAGGAGACGCAGCCCCGCAATTTGCAGCCGTTGTCGGTGCGCGAACTGGAAGAGTATATCGCCGCGCTGGAAGCGGAAATCGTGCGCGCCCGCACCGCCATCGCCGCCAAGCAGTCGCTGCGGGCCGGCGCGGATTCCCTGTTCCGCAAGTAACACCGTCCGGCCGTGGGAACCGGGGGGCGCGCTTTCAAGAGGGGCCCTCGGAAGGAGCGCGGTGAGCCGAAAGAGACGGAAACCGTTCCTTCGTGCGCTACGGCGGGTGTTCCGCCGGGATTATAAGGGAGTGTGGCGTTGGATGATCGCGCTCCCGCCGCGGCAAGAGCAAGAGGACACGTTTCGGCCGGCAGGCCCAGGCAACCGCGTACCGGAAGGGAGGTCGGACATGACCCATCAACCAGCCGTCTTCAACCGGACCTATGACGAGGCCTTCAACCTGGTGGTGGAGGCGCGGAATTACATGCGCTATGTGGAGCCTCGGGCGCGGCGGCGCGGCGGCTACGGCGGATTGGAGTGCAGCTGCGAAGCCTTGCGCGTCACCTCGCGGCTGACCCAGGTGATGGCCTGGCTGATGCTGCAACGGGCGGTGATGGCCGGCGAGGTTACCCAGGAGCAGGCCATGGCCGAGGATAATCTGCTGTCGGGACAGGATGTCTGTCTGGTGGAAAGGGATGAGCTTGACCTGCCGCCGGCCCTGCGCAGCCTGCTGGAGCGCAGCCATCGTCTGTATCAGCGGGTCTCGCGCCTGGAACGCATGGTGCTGGACCGGTTGCAGGGCGGCAGCGTCATGGTGCATTGAGGGGGGGGAGGGGTTATCCCTTCCAGGTCACCGCGAACAGTTCGATGCGCTGCTTGAAGCCTTTCAATTCATAGCCGCCGATGGAGCGGAACACGAAGTTTTTGCCCGACGACAGTTCGCGCACCACGTTGGTGCAGAGGATCTGGTCGGCTTCGGCCTTGGCGCAGACCCGGGCCGCCAGCTGCACGGTGCTGCCGAAGAGATCGTCCTCTTCCTCGATGGGTTCGCCCGCGTTCATGCCGATGCGCAAGTGCAGCCCGGAATCGGGGTTTTTCAGGGTGTGGGCGGCCACGGCGCGCTGAATGGTGATGGCCGCCTCCACGCCCTGCGAGGCGCTGACGAACGAGGCCATGATCCCGTCGCCTGTATGTTTGATCTCCTTGCCGGAAAATTCAGCCAGGGCGGCGCGCACGATGGTGTTGTGGCGGCGCACCAGATCCTGGGCGGCCTGATCGCCCTTGCTTTGCGTGAGGTCGGTGGAGCCCACCATGTCGGTGAACATCAGGGTCATCACGTGCGAGGCGGCCTGCTGCGCCGATTGCGGCCGATTCCAGGCCTCCAGGGCCTTATCGATGCCCTCGGGCGGGGCGCCGCTCCCGGCCATGAAGTCGGCCATGGCGGCGCGGCCCGATTGCACCATGGCCATGTAGCGCGGTTCCAGCAGGTAATCTTCGTAACGCTCGGCGAATTTGCGGGCCGGATCGGGGCGGGTGCCCATGCTTTCCAGGGTGTGGGCCAGGATCTTCTGCTTGTCGCCGTGGTCCAGGGCGTGATGGTCGCCGATGACGTCGACGGCGCCGGCCATCATCAGATCCAGGCCGAACTTGTTGTAGGCGTCCAGCTCCGGGCGTTTGGGGCGGATGATCTCCAGCAGCACGCTCAGGAAATGCATCAGTTCCAGGCGCAGCCGGTCCAGGAGGTCGGTGCGGCTTTCCTCCACCTCCAGGGCCGGGAGCGCCGGCGCGGGCGGCGCCGTGTCGGCGGCGGCCTCGGCGTCGGCGGAGGCGGGCGGCGGCGCTGGCGGCGGTTCCTGCGGCGGCAGGTCGGGGATGCCGGCATAGGGCAGGATGGGCGCGTCGGACGGGGCGTTCTCCACCTCGATCACCGGCAGAAAATCCCCTGCCGTCTCCGTCGTCTCCGCCGTCTGCGGCGTCGCGGCGGCGGGAGCCGGAGGCGGCACGAAAGACGACGGCAACAGCTCGTTTTTCGCCGGGCCGCCCGACGGCGCCGGAGCGGTGCGGCGTTTGCCGCCCTCCTGCCAGTTGATCAGATTGATCGACAAGGGCACGGCGGTGGCCAGGAACGACAGCACGAAGGCGCTGAACATCAGCAACGAGATGGTCTGCGGCTGCATCTGCACGGCATATTCAGGATAGCGGTCTAAAAGATCCGACAGCACGGCGGTTACGGCGCTGGCCACCACCAGGGCGGCGCCGATCACCAGCAGCAGCTTCAGGAGAATGGTCATGGATTTGGGGCCGCGCGTCGTTTGTCGCTGATGAGCCAGAAAAGGTTGTCGCGCAAGACGATCCGGCTCTGCGCATCGTACCCCGCATCAAGTCACTGATTGCCAATGCCCATCAGGAAGTGCTCCTGATTTCCCCGTACTTCGTGCCTGGTGCCAGTGGCACTCGTCTGCTATGCGATCTCTCCAGGAATGGCGTCGCGGTCAAGGTCCTCACCAATTCGCTGGCCTCGACAGACAGTACGGCCGCGCAGGCGGGATATATGCACTATCGGCGCCCGTTGCTTGCATGCGGCGTGCAGTTGTACGAGTTGCGGCCCGTGCGGCGCGAGACGCAATCCGCCGCGGCAGGCGATATCTGGTCGGGCACCACGCTGCATGCCAAGGCAGTCGTAATCGATCGAAGCCTGGTGTTCATCGGTTCGATGAACATGGATCAACGCTCACGCGTTTTGAACACCGAGATGGGGGTGATAGTCGATTCCGCGCAGTTGGCACAGGGGGTTGCGGATTTCTTCGCCCACGCGACACAGTCAGATCGCGCCTTTCGCGTCGAGTGGCAAGCGGATACCCGTCGCATGGTCTGGCGGGACAGCGACGGCACAGATGCGCACACCGAGCCCGGATCCGGCCTGAAACGTCGCTTGGAGGCAATGCTATTTCGCATACTGCCCATAGAGGGTTTGCTATAAATCCAGGTTGCATCGCGCAAGCCGGAACTCCTCGTCACAAGGCCGAGAGAGGCGAAGATGACGATTAAGCTAGCGACTGTGGTTTCGTGTGCGCCAGCGTAGGGGCGGACTCGCCAGCGTCGGCAAGCCCCAAACCGCATCG
>JAJXUO010000008.1 GCA_021782815.1 Pseudomonadota bacterium | reverse complement strand
GCCGCGACGCGGCCGGGCCGGGCGCGGCGGCGCCAGCGGCAGTTCCCCTTCGGGCGCCGTCTCGGCCTCGGGCGCCGCGGCTTCGGCCGGAGCCTCCTCGCGGGGCGCCGCGGCGGCAAGCGGACGGGTCACCACCTCGGCCTCGCCCTCACCCTCGTTCTCGGGCTCGAAACCCTCGTCCGAGGCCGTCTCGTCGCCGTCCTCGCCGTCGAGATCGCCGGCCAGCAGCAGGTGATCGTCGGCCGGGGTCGACAGCGGGCGCGGCTGCGGCCGGCCGTTCTGGTTCTGATGATTGATCATGCGGAAGTAATGTTCCGCATGCTGGTAGTAGTTTTCGGCGGAGATCCGGTCTCCCTGGGCCGAGGCGTCGCGCGCCATGGCCAGATACTTCTCCAGCACCTGATGGGCATTGCCACGGATGCGGATATCGGGCCCGTTGCTGTCGAAGGTTTGATTGCGGGGCGGCATATGTTTCTTGCCGCCGTTATTATTGCTGCGGCCGCGCGAACGCTGCTTGGGGTTTTGTCCTGGTTTCATGACACCTACATACACGAATGAGAGTAACTCGGACCCGTTAGACCGGGCAGTCCCGACTGAACTCCGCAGGCGCTGCAATAGCGACAATGTGGAAATGCGGCGCACACCGAAACGGCGGAGGGCGAACACTCAACGCGGTTTGGCGGGGCTGTCGCTCGCGGGTCACACCGTAGTCAGAATGGCTGCCCTTTCCAAGGGTTATTTTTGTTTAAAGGGTATATTTCCATCAACTTTCGCCGGAAGGGGTCAGCAGCAGGCAGCGATCGATGCCGCCCAGATCGGCGGCCACCCGCAACCGCGCCAATCCCACCCCGGCGAAAATCTCCGTCACCGCCCCGGCCTGCCCCCGCCCCACCTCCAGGGCCGCCAGACCGCCCGGCGCCAGAAGCCGCGCCACATGGGGCGCCAGGGCGCGGTAACAGTCCAGGCCGTCGGGACCGCCGGCCAGGGCCGACCGCGGTTCCCACACCGCCACCTCGCGCTCCAGGCCGTCGATATCGGCGTCCGGGATATAGGGCGGATTGCTGGTGATGACGTCGAACGCCCCCTCCAGCCCCCGCCCCCAGTCGCCCTGATGAAAGCGGATGCGCGCCTCCAGGCCCAGGGCGCGGGCATTGTCCGCCGCCACCCGCAGCGCCGCCGCCGACAGATCCACCGCCACGGCGTCGGCCTGGGGCAGTTCGTGCAGCAGGGCCAGGGGAATGCAGCCGGTGCCGGTGCCGAAATCCAAAAGCCGCCAGGGATGCTCGCGCGTCGGCAGCGCCGCCAGCACCGCCTCCACCAGGGTTTCGGTATCGGGACGCGGATCCAGGGTGTCGGCGGTAACGGCGAACGACAGGCTCCAGAATTCCCGCCGCCCCAGGATATGCGACATGGGCTCGCGCGCCTGCCGCCGCTCCGCCAGCCGCTCCAGCCGCTCCGTCTCGTCCGGAGCCAGGAGCCGTTCCGGATGGCTGAACACCCGCATGGGCTCCATCCGCAGCGCCTCGGCCAGCAACAGGCGGGCATCGAGGCGCGGCGCCTCCGCCCCGGCGGCGGCCAGACGCCGGGTCAGCGCCGCCAGGGCCTCGCCGCAGGTGGTCATTCCATTTCCGCCAGACGCTCGGCCTGGTCCGAGGCGATCAGGGCTTCCACCAGATCCTCCAGGGCCTCGCCCTCCATCACCTTGTCGATCTTGTAGAGGGTGAGGTTGATGCGGTGGTCGGTGACCCGGCCTTGCGGAAAATTATAGGTGCGGATGCGCTCCGAGCGGTCGCCCGAGCCCACCTGGCTCTTGCGGTTGGCGGCCCGTTCGGCATCCTTGGCGGCGCGCTCCATGTCGTAGAGGCGCGAGCGCAGCAGCTTCAGGGCGGTGGCCTTGTTCTTGTGCTGGCTTTTTTCCTGCTGGCAGGCCACCGCCAAACCGGTGGGGATGTGGGTGACGCGCACCGCCGAATCGGTGGTGTTGACGCTTTGTCCGCCCGAGCCTTGCGAGCGGTAGACGTCGAAGCGCAGATCCTTGTCGTCCAGCCTGATGTCCACCTCTTCCGCCTCGGGCATGATGGCCACGGTGGCGGCCGAGGTATGGATGCGCCCCCCCGCCTCGGTCACCGGCACCCGCTGCACGCGATGCACGCCGGATTCGAACTTCAGGCGGGCGAACACCCCCTTGCCGGTGATGGCGGCGCTGGCCTCCTTGAAGCCGCCGATGCCGGTATCGTTGATGTCCAGCACCTCGAAGCGCCAGCCATGCAGGGCGGCATACCGTTCGTACATGCGGAACAGCTCGGCGGCGAACAGCGCCGCCTCGTCGCCGCCGGTGCCGGCCCGCACTTCCAGAATGGCGTTCTTGTCGTCGGCCTCGTCCCGGGGCAGAAGCGAGATCTGCACCGCGCGCTCCACCTGGGGCAACCGCTCCTTCAGAGCGTAGAATTCCTCTTCCGCCAGGGCCTTCATCTCGGCATCGGCGCCGTCGTCGGTCATCATCTGGGCGGCATCGGCCATCTCTTCGCGCAGGGCGCGCAGGGCGCGGATGCCCGCCACCACCGGCTCCAGCTCGGCCAGTTCCTTCGACATCTTGACGAAACCGGCGGAATCGGTGGCCCCGCCTTCGCCCGACAGCATGGCCGACAGCTCGGCATGGCGGGCCAGCACCCGATCGAAAGTCAGTTCGAGAGTCATGACAGGTGGTCCATATCCCTATAAACGGAACAACCGCTTCAGCAGCCGCTCGGCGGCCTCCCACTCGGCATGGGCGGCGCCGCCGGCCGCCGCCAGTTCCTTCATCATTTCGCTGGGATCGTGCAGCAGGCGGTTGATCAGCAGCCGTGTCGCCTTGTCGCAATCCTCGCCCGCTTCGGCCAGCACCTGCTCGCGCGCCAGCTCGAAGCGGCCGCGCAGGGCGACGATGGCCGGCACCGCCGCCCGTTCGGCCAGATGGCGGGAGAAGGCCGTCACCTCCTGATCGAGAATGGACCAGGCCTCGCGCGCCGCCTGTTCGCGGCTGGCCCGCCCCTCCATGGCCGCCCGTTCCAGATCGGTGAGGTCGTAGAGGAAGGCGCCGTCCACCCGGTTGACCGCCGGATCCACATCCCCGGGAATGCCGGTATCCACCAGGAAGATGGGCTTGCGCCGCCGCCGCCGCAACGCCTGATGCACCAGATCGGGGGTGAGCAGGGTCAAACGGCCGCCCACCGCCGTGACCACGATATCGGCCTCGGCCAGCAGGCCCGGAAGATCGCCGTAATCGCCGACATGGCAGTTAAGGGACTGGGCCACCGCCTCGGCCCGGCTTTGCCGGTGCGCCGCCACCACCAGACGGCGCAGACCCGCCGCCAGCAGGCTCTCGGCCACCAGTTCGCCCATGTCGCCCGCCCCCAGCAGCAGGCCGTCGGAGGCCGAGAGATCGCCGTGCAGATCGCGGGCGAACTGCACCGCCGCCGAGGCGATGGAGACCGGGCGCTCGCCCACTTCGGTTTCGCTGCGCACCCGCTTGGCGGCGCCATAGGCCGCCGCCAGCAGATTTTCCAGCTCGGGCCCCATGGTGCCGGCCTCGCGGGCCATGCGCTGGCAGGCCTTGACCTGGCCCAGAACATGGGGCTCGCCGATCACCAGGCTGTCGAGCGAGGCCGCCACCGAAAAGGCGTGGCGCGCCGCCTCGCGGCCGCTCAGGGTATAAAGCTGGCCCTGCAGGGCCGCCGCGGGCAAGCCGCCATGGCGGGCGAAGGCATTGACGGCCACCGCCTCCACCAGGGCGGGGTCGTGATGCAAGGCCCACAGCTCGACGCGGTCGCAGGTGGACAGCGCCATGACCTGATCGACCCCGGAGCGGCTGAGATCGGCGAGAAAGGCGGTCTGGGCGGCATCATCGACGAACAGGGCGTCGCGCACGGCCAGGGCGCTGGAGCGATGGTTGGCTCCCACGACCACCGGCCGCAGCGTGGACCTGTTCACGTCGGTCATCTCAGCGATAGCAGCCAAGGGCGTTTTCCAGGGTGGACAAGGCCACATCCTGCTGCTCGCCGCTGTCGAGATCGCGCACCGCCACCACGGCGCGGGCCAGTTCGTCCTCGCCCAGGATCAGCGCGGCGCGGGCCCCCATCTTGTTGGCCCGGGCCAGACGCTTTTTCAGATTGCCGGAATAGCCCATTTCCACGGAGAAACCGGCACGGCGCAGGCGCATGCACAATTTCAGCGCCTCGGTGGCCGCCGCCTCGCCCATGGGGATCACCGCCAGCGGGCGCAGGGTATCCGGCACCTCGCCCAGCAGCAGCGACAGCCGCTCCACGCCGGCCGCCCAGCCGATACCGCAGGTGGCCGGGCCGCCCATCTGGCCGATCAGACCGTCGTAGCGGCCGCCGGCCAGCACCGTGCCCTGGGCGCCCAGGGCCGTGGTGGTGAACTCGAAGGCGGTATGGCTGTAGTAATCGAGGCCGCGCACCAGCTTGGGGTTGAGCGCGAACGGCACGCCCACCGCCGACAGCCCCTCCTGCACCGCCTGGAAGAAGGCGCGGGACTGTTCGTTGAGATAGTCGCCCAGCAGCGGCGCCTCGGCCACCACCGCCTTGTCGCCCTCGTCCTTGGAATCCAGCACCCGCAGGGGATTGCGCTCCAGCCGCTCCAGACTGTCGGGCGAGAGCTTGTCCTTCCTGGCCGTGAGATAGGCCACCAGGGCCTCGCGGTAGGCGGCGCGCGAGTCCTGATCGCCCAGGCTGTTCAATTCCAGCCGCACCGTGTCCTTCAGCCCCAGGGCGTCGAGCACGTCGAGGCCCATGGCGATAACCTCGATATCGGCCTGGGGCCCCTCCACGCCTAAAAGCTCGACGCCGATCTGATGGAACTGGCGCTGGCGGCCCTTTTGCGGGCGCTCGTAGCGGAACATGGGGCCGCGATAGAACAGCTTCAGCGGCAGGTTCTGCGTCAGCCCGCCCGAAATGAAGGCCCGCGCCACCCCGGCCGTGCCCTCGGGACGCAGGGTGAGGGACTCGCCGCCCCGGTCCTCGAAACTGTACATCTCCTTGGTCACCACGTCGGAGGTATCGCCCAGGGTGCGGGAAAACACCTCGGTGAATTCGAAGATGGGGGTGATGATCTCGCCGAAACCGTAGCGGCGGGCCACGGCGAAGGCCGCCTCCTCCACCGCGCGGTGGCGGCGGGCATCGTCGGGCAGAAGATCATGGGTGCCGCGCACCGGCTGCAGGGAAGACACGTCTCGTTTCTCGCTTGTCTTTGAAAGAAGGGCGATGGGGCGGGCCTAACGCCCGGCCTCGATCTCGGCCACTTTGTGTTCCACCAGGGTGACGATATGCTCCACCATGGCGTCGTTGTCGATCTTGTGATCGGGCTGTCCGGCCACATAGACCATGTGGGCGCCGCCGCCGCCGCCGGTCAGGCCGAGGTCGGTCTCGCGGGCCTCGCCGGGGCCGTTGACCACGCAGCCGATGATGGACAGCGTGACCGGCGTGGCGATGTGGGCCAGGCGGCGCTCCAGGGTTTCCACCGTTTTCACCACGTCGAAGCCCTGACGGGCGCAGGACGGGCAGGACACGATGCGCACGCCGCGATGGCGCAGATCCAGCGCCTTCAGGATCTCGAACCCGGCCTTGACCTCTTCCACCGGATCGGCCGAGAGCGACACGCGGATGGTGTCGCCGATGCCGGCCCACAAGAGCGAGCCGATGCCGATGGCCGATTTCACCGTGCCGCCGCGCAGGCCCCCGGCCTCGGTGATGCCGAGATGCAGGGGATAGTCGCAGGCCTCGGCCAGGCCCTGATAGGCCGCCACCGCCAGAAAGACGTCGGAGGCCTTGACGCTGATCTTGAAGTTGAAGAAGTCGTTATCTTCCAGGATGCGGGCGTGGCGCAGGGCGCTTTCCACCATGGCCTCGGGGCAGGGCTCGCCGTAGCGCTCCAGAAGTTCCTTTTCCAGGCTGCCGGCATTGACGCCGATGCGCATGGAACAGCCGTGGTCCTTGGCCGCCCGCACCACCTCGCGCACCCGGTCGTCGGAGCCGATATTGCCGGGATTGATGCGCAGGCAGGCCGCCCCCGACTCCGCCGCCTCGATGGCGCGGCGGTAATGGAAATGGATATCGGCGACGATGGGCACCGACACCTGGCGGACGATGTCTTTGAGGGCCAGGGCCGATTCCTGATCGGGGCAGGAGACGCGCACGATATCGGCCCCCGCCTCTTCCAGGGCGTGGATCTGCGCCACCGTGGCCGCCACGTCGGTGGTCAGGGTGTTGGTCATGGATTGCACGGTGATGGGGGCATTGCCCCCCACCGCCACCGGACCGACATGAATCTGCCGGCTGGGACGGCGCTGGATCACCCGATAGGGACGCGCGCTCATGATCTAGTTCGCCGGTCCCGTGGCCGGAGCGACGGGCGCGGTCGGCGCCGCCGGAGCCGGAACGGGAGCAGGAGCAGGAGCAGGAGCAGGAGCAGGAGCAGCGGCCGGCGTGTCGGCCTTGCGCAGCTTGTCGGCATCAAGCGGCAGGCCCTTGCGCACCACCCCCTCGGCGCCCAACGGCGGCAGGGCGTGGTTATCGACGAACACCTCCAGGGCGGCGGCATTGCCCGCCGTCAGGGTCTGGCCGGGGCGCTGGGTGACACGGAAGCTGGTGCCCTTGCGCAGGATGCCCGAATGCACGATGGCCCCCGAGGCGTCGCGGATGCGGATCCAGCAATCCTCGCGCGCCTTCAAAATGATGCGGGCGGCATCGGCGGGAACGCTGACCAGCTCGTCGGCCTTGCCGACATGCTTGGTCTCGTCGGCCTTGCCGACAGGAGTCTTCGTCTCGGCCTTGACTGCCGGAGCCTCGGCCTTGACTGCCGGAGCCTCGGCCTTGGCGGCGGGCGTCTCGGCCTTGGTCGCCGGAGCCCCCGCCGTGGCGGCGGGGGTTTCGGCCTTGGCGGGCGGCGGCGTCGCCGGAGCGGCGGGCGTCTCGGCCTTGGCCGCCGGAGCGTCGGCCTTGGCGGCGGGCATTTCAGTCTTGGCGGCGGGGGCCGGAGCGGGCGCGGCGGCCACCGCCGGCGCGGGTTTCGCCGTTTCGGGTTTAGCCGGGGCGGCGGGCACCACTTCGGCGCCGTTGCCCACCGGATGATGGATCAGCGCCGCCAGGCGGTCCGGCAATGCGGGCACGGACTCGATCACCGCGCTGGCGCGCGACGACCAGTACCACACGCCATAGGCCACCACCGCCAGCACCAGGGCCAGGAACAACATGCCGCCGGTGGGAAAGCTCCCCTCCGACACCGCCGAGGGGAACGACAGTTCCCGCGTCGAGAAATCGGCCCCCGATTCCTGCTTGTAGCGGCGCACGATCTCGGTGCCGTCCAGCCCCAGGAATTCGGCATAGCTGCGCACGAAGCCCACGGCATAGGTGGTGCCCGGCAGATCCTGATTACGACCGTTTTCGATGGCCTGCAGATAAGGCTGGCGGATGCGCAGCTGGCCGGCCGCCTCGGGCAGGGTCAGCCCCCGTCGTTCGCGCGCCTCGCGCAGCAGGGTGCCGATGGATTTCGCGGCGGCGGCCGCGGCCGGTTCCTTATCCTGAAGATCTGCTTCCACGGTAGGACGGTCCTTACCCGATGGTTAGGCCCAAAGTCCGGGCCGGTCGAAAAACCCACAGTAAACGCGAAACGGCGCTACAGCACAACCCCATGATCCACCGCGAAATTCCGCAGCTTTTCCCGTACCGAGCGGTCGGGCAGGTCGTAGAGGCATTCCATGTAGCGTTCCAGGGCGGGCAGGAACAGGCTGCGCACCATGGCCTTCACCGGGCCGATGGAGGAGGCCGTCATGGACAGGCTGCGGATGCCAATGCCCAGCAGGGCCAGGGCCTCCAGCGGGCGTCCGGCCATTTCGCCGCACACCGACAGCTGCACCCCGGCCTTGTGCGCCTCCTTGTGCAGGCGGCGCATGAAATTCAGCATGGCCGGCGACAGGGTGTCGTAGCGCTCGGAAATGCGCGGATTGCCGCGATCGATGGCGAAGAGGAACTGGGTGAGGTCGTTGCTGCCCACCGAAATGAAATCCACCCGCTTCAACAGGGCCGGCAGCTGCCAGGCCAGGGCCGGCACCTCCAGCATGGTGCCGACGCGGATACGGGCGGGCAGTTCATGCCCTGCGGCGCGGCGGCGCTCCAGCTCCATGTCCAAAAGGGCGCGGGCGCGGTCCAGTTCGTTGACCTCGGCCACCATGGGGAACATCACGTGCAGCTCGCGCCCGGCGGCGGCGGCGATCAGGGCGCGCAGCTGCTGGCGCATCACCGCCGGACGGTCGAGGGTGATGCGGATGGAGCGCCAGCCCATGGCCGGATTGTCCTCCTCGCCGCTGTCCCAATAGGGCAGCAGCTTGTCCGAGCCCACATCCAGGGTGCGGAACACCACCGGCTTGCCCTCGGCGGCATCGAGGATCTTGGAGTAAAGCAGGGTCTGCGCCGCCACGTCGGGCAGCTGGGCCCGGGCCATGAAAGGCATCTCGGTGCGGTAAAGCCCGATGCCGTCGGCCCCCGTCGCCTCGAGATGCGGCAGATCCACCAGCAGGCCGGCATTGAGCTGCAGCTTCACCGGCTGGCCGCAGCGGGTGATGGCCGGCAGATCGCGCATGGCGGCGTAGGAGGCGATCTTGGCGGAGCGCACGTCCATGGTGGCGGCATAGGCGTCGAGGATGTCGTCGGACGGCCGCACGAAGATCTGGCCGTTGTCGCCATCGACGATGATGGGATCGCCGGCCTCGATGCGGGCCAGGGCCTCGGGCAGGCGCCCCACCACCGGCACGTCGAGGGCACGGGCCAGAATGGCCACATGCATGGTGGGCGAGCCTTCCTCCAGCACGATGCCGCGCAGGCGGCGGCGGTCGTAATCCAGAAGTTCGGTGGGGCCCATGGTGCGGGCCACCAGAATGACGTTGTCGGGCAGATCGGCGCTGGCCGCCGTGCCGGCGCCGACGCCATGCACCAGATGGCTCATCAGACGGTTGGCCAGATCCTCCAGATCATGCAGCCGTTCGCGCAGGTAAGGATCGCTCACCTGGCTCATGCGCACGCGGGTATCCTCGTGCACCTTCTGCACCGCCGCTTCCGCCGTCAGACCCGATTGGATGGCCTCGCCGATGCGGCCGATCCAACCGGCATCCTCGGCGAACATGCGGTAGGTTTCCAGCACGTCGCGGTGCTCGCCGCCGAAGGCCAGATCCTGGGCCTCGAACATTTCGTCCAGATGGGCGCGCATGCGGGCCAGGGCGTCGCGCAGGCGGGCGCGCTCGGCCAGCGGATCCTCGGCCACCAGCTTTTGCACCACCACGCGCGGCTCGTGCATCACCGCCACGCCGATGCCCACCCCCGCCGTCAGGCGCACGCCCTCGACGCGCACCGGCAACAGGGCGTTGCCGTCCACCGGCGCCAGTTCCTCGCGCTTGATCAGCTCCCCGGCGGACACCAGTTCGGCCAGCACCATGGCCACGGTTTCCAGGGTTTCCACCTCTTCCTCGGTGTACTGGCGCTGACTTTTGTTCTGCACCACCAGCACGCCGATGACGCGGCCGCCGCGGATGATGGGCACGCCCACCAGGGAATGGAACAGTTCCTCGCCGGTTTCCGGGCGATAGGCGAACAGGGGATGGCTTTGGGCGTCGGCCAGGGCCAGGGCCCGGGCATGGGCGGCGATATCGCCCACCACGCCTTCACCCACCCGCAGGCGGGTGGCGTGCACGGCGGTCTTGTTCAGACCTTCGGTGGCGAACAGCTCCAGCACCTCGCCGGCGCGCATGACGTAGCACGAGCACACCTCGGCCACCATGTCGGCGGCGATGAGGTGCACCACCCGGTCCAGGCGGTCCTGGGCCGAGCCGCCCCCGGCCATGACGTCGCGAAGGCGGCCCAGCAGGCGTCGGGAGACGGTGCTGGCGCTGGACTGCATCGGCTCACACCGCTTCCAGATGGGGCAGCCGGGCCGCCAGCGCGGCTTCGGCCTGTTCCACCAATTCGCCGATGATGTCGGCGGTGGGCTGCGCGCGCGAGACCATGCCCACGCTCTGCCCGGCCATGACCGAGCCGTTTTCCACATCGCCGTCGATGACGGCGCGCTTCAGGGCCCCGGCCCAGAAATGCTCGATCTCCAGCTGGGCGCTTTTCTGATCGATCTCGCCGGCGCGGAAGCGGGCAATCACCTCCTGCTGGAACTCCATGAAGCGCTTGGTGGCCTTGTTGGCCAGGGCCCGCACCGGAATGACCGGGAAATTGGGATCCACCTGCACCGAGGGCATGGCGTCGCGGGCATTGGCGCGGAAGAAGGCCTTCTTGAAGTTTTCGTGCGCCACGCATTCGTTGGCGCAGACGAAGCGGGTGCCGAGCTGCACTCCGGCCGCCCCCATCTCCAGATAGGAGACGATGGCGTCGCCCCGGCCGATACCGCCGGCCACGAACACCGGCACATCGCGGATCTCGGGCAGGATTTCCTGGGCCAGCACGCTGGTGGCCACCGGGCCGATATGGCCGCCCGCCTCGGTGCCCTCGATGACGATGGCGTCGGCGCCCATGCGCACCAGCTTTTTCGCGAAAACCACGGTGGGCGCGAAACAGATGACCTTGGCCCCCAGCTCCCGCACCCGGGTCACCGACGGCTGGGTGGGCAGGCCGCCGGCCAGCACCACATGGCTCACCTTGAGACGGCCGCACACCTCGATCAGCTCGGCCAGATCGGGGTGCATGGTGATGAGATTGACGCCGAAGGGCTTGTCGGTCAGGGCCTGGGTGGCCGCGATCTCGGCGGCCAGCAGGGCCGGCGGCATGGAGCCGCAGGCCAGCACGCCGAAGCCGCCGGCATTGGAGATGGCCGCCACCAGATGGCGCTCACTGATCCACGACATGGCCCCGCCCATGATGGCGGTGCGGGTTCCCAGGAACTCCCGTCCCCGCTGCCACAACCGATCGAGACGCGCCGCCGCCGCCGTGCTGCCGACCATTCCGTTTGCTCCTGTTTCCGGGCCTGACCCGACGTTTGTGCCAGAAAGCCTTACTGCACGTCCAGACCATAGGCGCTGTGCAGGGCGCGCAGGGCCAGTTCGGTATAGTCCTCGGCGATCAGCACGCTCACCTTGATCTCGGAGGTGGAGATCACCAGGATGTTGATGCCCTTCTCGGCCAGGGTCTGGAACATCTTCTGGGCCACGCCGGCGTGGCTGCGCATGCCCATGCCGATCACCGACACCTTGACCACGTCGGAATCCGGCACCAGGCGTTCGTAGGCCAGCTCGGTCTTGCGGTCTTCCAGCACCTTGATGGCGCGGTCGAGATCGGCCTTGCCCACGGTGAAGGTGAGATCGGTGCTCTTGCCGTCCTCCGACACGTTCTGCACGATCATGTCGACATTGACGTTGTTGTCGGCCAGCGGCCCGAAGATGGCCGCGGCCACGCCCGGACGGTCGGCGACCTTGACCAGGGTGATCTTCGCTTCGTCGCGGCTGTAGGCAATGCCGCTCACCAGTTCCTTTTCCACGATCTCGTCCTCATCACAAACCAGGGTGCCGGGCATATCGACGAAGCTGGACAACACCTGCACGCGCACGCGGTGCTTCATCGCCATTTCAACGGAGCGGGTCTGCAGCACCTTGGCGCCCAGCGAGGCCAGCTCCAGCATCTCTTCGTAGGTAATCTTATCGAGCTTGCGCGCCTTGGCAACAATGCGGGGATCGGTGGTGTAGATCCCGTCCACATCGGTGTAGATGTCGCAGCGGTCGGCATGCAGGGCGGCGGCCAGGGCCACGGCGCTGGTATCGGAGCCGCCGCGCCCCAGGGTGCTGATGCGGCTATCGGGCCCCAAGCCCTGGAAGCCCGCCATCACCGCGATCTGCCCCTTGTTCATAGCCGCCAGCATGCCGGTGGTGTCGATGCTTTCGATGCGGGCCTTGCCGTGCGCCCCGTCGGTGCGCACCGGCAGCTGCCAGCCGCACCACGAGCGGGCATCCAGACCCAGCTCCTGCAGGGCGATGGCCAGAAGGCCGATGGTCACCTGTTCGCCGGTGGAGACCACGGCGTCGTATTCGCGCGGGTCGTAGAGCGGGGAGATCTGCTTGCAGTAGTCCACCAGCTGGTTGGTGACCCCCGACATGGCCGAGACCACCACCGCCACCTCGTTGCCGCGTTCGACCTCGGCCTTCACCCGCCGGGCGACGTTCTTGATACGGTCGCAGTCGCCGACGGAGGTGCCGCCGAACTTCATCACGATGCGCGCCATCGCATATCCTCTGAATAAGTCTTACAGTCTGGCCGGTTGCCGGTTACAAATGGCGCGTATACATAATCCACAAGCGCTTTGGAAGCAAGAACACCGGGACCGCCCCGTTCCGGCCCGCCTCAGTCAAGGAGAGATCCATGTCCGCCCTGTCCCAGCCCACCACCGCCTCGGCCGAGGAAGTGGCCCGTTTTCAGGCGATCGCCGACGCCTGGTGGGACGCCGAGGGAAAATTCAAGCCGCTGCACCAGCTGAACCCGCCGCGCCTGGAATTTTTGCGCGACATCGCCGCCGCCCATTTCGGCCGCGACATCGCCGCCCCCGCCCCCTTCGCGGGCTTGAGCCTGCTGGATGTGGGCTGCGGCGGCGGTCTTTTGTGCGAGCCCCTGGCCCGGCTGGGCTTTGCCGTGACCGGCATCGACGCCGGCGAGAAGAACGTGGCGGTGGCCCGCCTGCACGCCGAACAGAGCGGCCTGGCCATCGATTACCGCAACGCCACCCCCGAACAGCTGGAGGGGCAGTTCGACGTGGTGATGAGCATGGAGGTGGTGGAGCATGTGCCCGACGTCGACGTCTTCCTCGCCGCCGCCGCCGCGCGCCTGAAGCCGGGCGGGCTGTTCTTCGGCGCCACCCTGAACCGCACCGCCAAAAGCTACGCCCTGGCCATCATCGGCGCCGAATATGTGCTGCGCTGGCTGCCGCGCGGCACCCACGACTGGAAGAAGTTCCTGAAACCCTCGGAGTTCGCCGCCGCCCTGCGCCGCGCCGGCGTGACCGTGGCCGGCTTCGAGGGCATCCGCTTCGATCTGGTGCACGACTGCTGGCGCCGCACCGACAGCCTGGACGTCAACTATCTGTTGCATGGCCGCAAGGACTGACACCACATTGCGGTGATCGGCCCCGATCACCGCCCCCTCAAACCGCGCGCACGCCCTCGGCGAAGTGGCCGATGGTCCGGCCCAGGTCGTCGGCCAGGGCGGCGATGCCCTGGGCGGCCTGCAACACCGCGTCCGAGGCGCATCCGGTCTGTTCGGCCGCCGCCTGGGTGCCGGCGATATTGCGGTTGACCTCCTGGGTGCCGCTGGCCGCCTGATCGATATTGCGGGCGATTTCGCGGGTGGCGGCGCTTTGCTGATCGACGGCGGCGGCGATGCCCGAGGAGAGGACCGACACCCGCTCGATGACCTGGGCGATGGCCTCGATGGTCTCCACCACGTGGTCGGTCTGCTGCTGCACCGCCTGGATCTGCTCGCCGATCTCGCCGGTGGCGCGCGCCGTCTGGTTGGCCAGGGTCTTCACCTCGCCGGCCACCACGGCGAAGCCTTTGCCGGTCTCGCCGGCCCGCGCCGCCTCGATGGTGGCGTTCAGGGCCAGAAGATTGGTCTGGCCGGCGATATCGTTGATCAATTCCACCACCGCGCCGATGCGCCGCACCGTCTCGGCCAGCGCCGCCACGGCGGCGCGCGCCGCCGCCGCCTCGGACGAGGCGTTGGACGACATGCTATGGGATTGTTCGGCCTGGCGGCTGATCTCGCCGATGGCGCCCGACAGCTGGTCGGCCGCCGAGGCCACCGTCTGCACATTGCCCGAGGTCTGCTCCGAGGCGGAACTGACCGCCTCGGCCCGCCGCGCCGTATCCTCGGCGGCCCGCTTCATCTGCCCGGCCGTGGCCCGCAACTGCTCCACCGAGGTCAACACCGCCTGCAAGCCCTGCCCGGCGGTGCGATTGAAGCCGTCCACCAGGGTCTCGATGCGCCGCCCGCGGCTTTCCCGCGCCGCCTGCTGGCCCCGCGCCTCCTCCTCCAGGCGTTGCTGGCGCACCAGGCCCTCGCGGAATCCCAGCACCGAGCGGGCCATTTCCCCCACCTCGTCCCGCCACGCCGCGAAGGGCACCTCCGTTTCCAGGCGGCCGGCCTCCAGGCCGCGCATGGCCTCCCGCAGCTGCGCCAGCGGCCGGCTGATGGAGCGGCCCATCCAGGCGGCGAACAGCAGGGAAACGGCGGAAATCAGTCCGCTGACCAGCAAATCCCGCCACATCCTGGCAGACAGCGCATCGATGCGGGCCTGCAAAAGATGCACCATTTCCCCCTCGGCGGCGGTGCTTAAGCCCCGCGCCGCCGTCCGCACCCGTCCCTGGGCGGCCGTCAGCGCCGCCACCGCCGGACGCGCCCCGCCCGTTCCGTCGTCCACCCGGCCCAGCACGGCGGCATAGGCGGTCAGCGCCTCGTCCAGAGCGGCCTGCGCCGCCGCCACCGCCGGTTTGACCGTGGCGTCGGGGTTGCCCCGCTCCGCCGAGGCGATATCCCCGTCGACGCCTCCCTGCCCCGTCGCCAGATCGCTCTTGCGCGACAAAAAGGCCACCATGCCCGCCGCGTCGGGATGCGCCGCGCCCAGCACCGCCGCGGCGGCGCCCTGCACGCGATGGGCCGCCACCAGCAGGGCGGGCATCTTCACCGTGGCCAGATCCTGCATGTAATAGCTGTCGAGATCGGGATCGAGGGTCAGGTTGGAGCCGTCCTCGATCTTGGCCATGAGATCGGCCACGGCGTCGATGGCCGCATCCCAGGCGGCGGGCGGCGCGCCCGCCGGCAGCGCCCCTGCCGCCGCCACCGCCCGCCCGGCCTGCTCCGCCGAGGAAACGGCGTTCATCTCCACGGCGAAACGGGCGTCCAGCATCTTGAGCGCGGCCGCGGCCTTTGCCAGATCCGCCGCCGTTCCCCGCCCCTGGGCCAGGTCCAGCAGCGCCTCCATTTCCTGACGCGCCCCCTGAAAATAAGCGGCGCCCCGCACTTCCTTGGCGGCGAAATCGATGTCCTTCTCGGTTTGGGCGACGAACAGCCAGCCCAGAAAGCCGATGGGCAACAGGAAACAGGAACAGAGGACGACGAGCTTGCGTCGGATGGTCCAGGAGTGAAGCATCGATCTCCCCACGGGCTGCGGTGGCCGCGACCCCAAAACCACGGCCGGAGAACGCCTCGGAAAGCGCGCTTTATACAGAAATAAAACCGCGCACCGCCAAGACATCATATGTTGATGAGCGTCACACCGGATGATCATCGCGCCAATGGCGGATTACTCCCGAAATATCAGGAAGACCATATATCCCCAGATGCAGCCGCAACCCGCTCCTTGAGTCCGGCACCCCATCAAAGTACTTCAAAACAATGATATGAAATCATCGTTCTTGATACTTTTGATAGATTATCCTCCAAAAGAATGAAGGTCAAGACGATTGTTTAGAAATAAGGCATATGCGCTACATGCCTTATTTTTATGCATTTACCGCCGCCCCGACCGAAAACACTCCCACCTCCAGCACCACCGCGAGATCGCGGCCGATCTCGCCCCGGGGCGCCAGCGGCCAGAGCCAGCGCTCTTGCGGCGGGGCCAGATCCAGGCCGTCCAGCACGTCGGCCCGCATCTCGGTCCCCGCGCCGTCCTCCAGGGTGCGGTGGCGAAATTCCGAAATCAGACAGGCCCGCCCCGGCCCGGCCGCCAGATCGGCCACATGGGCGGCCATCACCGCCGTGGCCCAGGCCGCGTCCAGGCGGTCGGGCCAGCGCGCTCGCGGCCGCAGCGGCAGTTGCGTCAGCAGATTGGCCGACACCACCAGATCGGCCGCCGGCAACCGGCGGCGCCAGTCGGCCAGATGGGCGGGGGCCGCTTCCGGCGCCGCCCCCGCCTCCAGCCCCAGCAGATCGTGGGAAATCAGAAAAACATTGGCGAACCGGCGGCTATGGCGGCGGGCCGACAGCGGATGGAACAGATCGACGAGATAAACGGCGGAGAAGCGGGCGGCAAGATCGGCCAGGGGAATATCCAGCAGCGCGCCCGAGCCCAGCACCACCGCCACGCCGGGCGGCGCCTCGGCGGCGGCGCGGCGGATGACGGTGCGGCACCGCTCCAGATGCCCGGCCCAGGCGGCACGACAGCGGCGATGCCGCGACTGAATGCCCACCCCGTCCCGGGCATAGCCCAGGCGGCGGGCATGGCCTCCGGCGGGAGTGATCAGCCAGGCCAGCAGCTCGCGCAGCATGTCAGGCGGTCAGCACCCCCGATTGCGCCATGATCCTCAGGGCCCGGCGGATGATCTTGCCGCTGGTGGTGCGCGGCAGATCCTGGGTGAAGAAAATATCCTGCGGCGACAAGCCCTCGCCCAGATGCTGATAGGCATAGTCCATCAGTTCGCGGCGCAGCGAGCCTCCGGCCTCGAAGCCGGGATTGACGGCGACGAAGGCCACCGGATGTTCGTGGCTGCGGGTATCGGGCGCCCCCACCACCCCCACCTCGGCCACCGCCGGATGGGACATCAGCACCGCCTCGATCTCGAAGGGACCGATCATGCGGCCGCCGGCCAGGATCACTTCGTCGTCGCGGCCGAGAAACCAGAAATAGCCGTTTTCGTCGCGCCGCACCATGTCGCCCGACAGATGCCAGTCCTCCATCTCCTCTAGCGGCGCGCCACGTTCGCCGCCCAGGCTGCGCCAGCGCGGCAGACAGTGGGTGGAGACCGCCAGCTCGCCGGTGCCCGGACCGGGCGGCAGCAGGGTAACGCCGCCCTGGGCGTCGCGCCGCACCAGCTCCACCCGCAATCCCGGCAAGACCCGGCCCATGCTGCCGGCCAGCGGCGGCCGGGCGGGATCGTGGGCCAAGACCACGGCGCCGGTTTCGGTCTGCCACCAGGTATCGCGGAAGGCCACCCCCAGGGCGGTTCGCCCCCACTCCACCGCATCGGCCGACAAGGGTTCGCCGACACAGGCCGCCAGGCGCAGGGCGCGGGGCTTGAACGAGCGGGCCGGCGCGGCGCCGCCGCCGATCAGCCCGCGCACCACGGTGGGCGTGGTGTACCACACCGCCACCGGCTCATCCTCCAGCACCGACAGGCAGCGGGTGGGAGCCGAGGGAACCTCGTCCAGCAGAATGGCGCCGCCCAGGGCCAGCGGCGCCACCAGGCCGTAGGCGGTATGGGTGACCCAGCCGGGATCGCCGCCGCACCACAACATTTCCCCGGCCCGCAGATCGAAGGCGGCATGGGCGCTGGCGGCAATGGCCTCCAGAACGTCGGGACCATGCAGCACCGCCTTGGGCAGAGCGTTGCCGCCGGTCACCGGCGCGGTGGTGCCGCTGGTGAAATGCAGCATCAACGCCGATCCCCGCGGCCGTTCCGCCGCCTGGGCCAGGGGCGTGGCGGCATGACAGAGCCGGTTGAAATCGAGGCAGCCGTCGGGAGGCGGCGCCTCTCCCGACGCCACCACCAGCACGCCGAGAAGATTGGGCAGCAGCGGGCGCATCGGCGCCACCACCTCGGCGTAAAGGCCGGCATCCACCACCAGGAAGCGGGCCTCGGCCAGGTCCAGCCGCGCCGCCAGCGGATCGGGGCCGAGATCGGCGTATAGCGGGCAATAGACCCCGCCCGCCTTCCAGATCCCTAAGGCGGCGATCAGGGTTTCGGGACGGCGCCCGGCCATCACCGCCACCACGTCGCCCGCCACCAGCCCGGCATCGCGCAGCACGGTGGCGGCGCGCGAAGCCGCATCGGCCAGACGGGCGTAACTGTAATCCACCCGCTCGCCGTTCCAGCCCAGCCAACGCAGGGCCAGTTCCTCGCCCCGCCCCAGGGCGCATTGCATATCGGCAAGAGAGGGATGCACGGACACCGGATCGATCCTGTCGCGGTTGAAAGCACGAAGGCGCTATATTGAACCCCGCCCGCCCCGCTGGCAAGGCGGGCCTCAGGCCTCGCCGCGCAGGCCGTTGACGAAATCGGCCAGGCCGATCTGACGGTGCCGCTTCAACCGTTCCGCCGCCAGGATGGTGTCCACCGCCGCCACGCTGTCGTCCAGCGCACGGTTGACCACCACATACTGGTATTCGGGAAAATGGCTCATCTCGTCGCCGGCCTTGGCCATGCGCCGCGCCACCACCTCGGCGCTGTCCTGGCCGCGGCTCAACAGGCGGCGCTCCAACTCCTCGACCGAGGGCGGCAGGATGAAGATGCTGACCAGATCGTCGCGGGCGTTCTGCGCCAGTTGCTGGGTGCCCTGCCAGTCCACGTCGAACAGCACGTCGCGGCCCGCCGCCAGGGCCGCCTCCACCGGCGGCCTCGGGGTGCCGTAATAGTTATCGAACACCCGGGCATGTTCCAGGAACTCGCCCTGGGCCACCATCGCCTCGAAGCGGGGCTTGTCGATGAAATGATAGTCGCGCCCGTCCACCTCGCCGGGACGGGGGGCGCGGGTGGTGGCCGACACCGACATGACGATATCGGGGTTGCGCGCCATCAAGGCCCGCGAAATGGAGCTTTTGCCCGCCCCCGAGGGCGAGGACAGCACCAGCAGCAGCCCGCGCGGCCGCACCCCGGCGGCCCGCACCGAGGCAAAACCCGCCGGGCGGGCCGGAACGTTCGTTTCGCTCATTCTATGTTCTGCACCTGCTCGCGGAATTGTTCGATCACGGCCTTCAGGGCCAGGCCGATGCGGGTCAACTCCACATCGCCCGACTTGGAGCACAGGGTGTTGGCCTCGCGGTTGAATTCCTGGCAGAGGAAATCCAGCTTGCGCCCCACCGCCTCGCTGGCGGCCAGCATCTCGCGCGCCGCCGCCAGATGCGCCTTCAGGCGATCCAGTTCCTCGCGCACGTCGGCCTTGGCGGCGATCAGCGCCGCCTCCTGGGCCAGACGGTCCTCCGACAAGGCCGGCACCTGCTCCAGCAGCGCCTGCACCTGCGCCTTGAGGCGGCCCTTGATCTGCGCCGGATCCAGAGTGGCGCAGCCCTCGGCCCGCACCACCAGGGCGGCGATCTCGTCCAATTGCCCCAGCAGCACCTTGGACAGCTTTTCGCCTTCCGATGCCCGCATGGCGGCCAGGGCATCCAGCGCCTGGGCCAGACTGGCGCGCAACGGCGCGCCCCGCGCCTCGATGGCCGCCGCCGCCTCGTCGGTCTCGCCGGTTTCCAGCACGCCGCGCAGGGCCATCAGCCCGTCGAGCGAACCGGCGGCCAGACCGGTGCGCGCCGCCCAGGCCTGCGCCAGCGCGGCATATTGCCCCAGCAGATCCTCGTTGATGGCGAGGTTGGCCGCCTTCTGCAGACGGGTGATGTTGAGCGACAGGGTGACGCTGCCGCGCTTCAGGCGCTTTTGCACCAGTTCGCGGGCCGGCAGGTCGAGAAAATCGTAACCGCCGGGCAGGCGGGTGCGCAGCTCCAGGCCGCGTCCGTTGACGGTTTTGATCTCCCAGATCCAGGAAACGGCGGCATCCTGGCCCTGGGCGCGGGCATAGCCGGTCATGCTGTTCACGGTCACGGGGCAAACCCTCCAAAAGTCCGGTCCCCGGGTTATACAACCCCGCTCCCGCCGCCGCCACCCCTGTGCAAGGCGATCGCTTAAAAGCGCTTGCTTTGAGTGGTATGTCCCTCAGGCGCCGGGCGGCGGCTTCCATATGGGGTCACTCTGCCGATTGCCCCAGGGTGATCGCATATGGAAGCCGCTATCAGCGGCTGACTAGCGCTTTCTCGCGCGCCGGAGCGTTGCCGGAGCGGTAACGCGGAGGCATAAGTGAGGACAGCCAAGCTGGCGGAACGCCAGCGCCCGGCGCTTGAGGGACAATAAAGAAGCCAGGGTGAGCGCAAATGCGATCACCCTGCCGATTGCCCCGCCGCCTGTGACAGACCGTGCCTCCTTATGCTATTCTGGAAACCATCATGAACAGCTCCGATAACGATCGCCGGCACAGCCGGCACGGCCTGGCGGAAATCACGGTCTGGGTTCCGGTGGAAAAGGCCGAGGCCGTGCGCGGCTATGCCCGCCGCATCGGCCAGCGCCGCGCCGCGCCCGAGCGCGAGGAAATCCTGGAGATCCTGCGCCAGCACCGCGAGATCCTGGCCAACCGTTTCGGCGTGGTGTCGCTGGCCCTGTTCGGCTCGGCCCGGCGCAACGAGACCAAGCCCCATTCCGATATCGACCTGCTGGTGGCCTTCGCGCCGGGCCGGCCCTCGGGCCTGTTCGAGTTCGTCGATCTCAAGCACCATCTGGAGGGGCTGCTGGGCCGCCCCGTCGATCTCACCACCGCCGACACCCTGAAACCCCGCCTGAAGGACCGCATCCTGGCCGAGTGCCTGACCGTCTATTAGGAACTTATCCCATTGAACTCTCTCACGAATTCTCCCATATTCACAGAGATGAAACATGAGGGGACGGAGAGGATGAGGGATGTCGCATAAGGATTGGCGGGTCAGGATCGAAGACATGCTGGACGCGCTCGACAAGATCGAACGCTTCACCCGCGACATGAACCAGCGTGAGTTTTGCGAGGACGAGCGCAGCATCGACGCCGTGGTGCGTAATCTGGAAATCCTCGGCGAGGCCGCCCACCGCATCCCCTTCGACGTCATGCAGCGCCACCCCGACGTTCCCTGGAGCCATATGACCGAAGCCCGCCATATTCTGGTGCACGAATATCATTCGGTGGATCCCGGCCTGATCTGGGCCACCATCGAACATGATCTGAGCGGGCTCACCGGCCCCTTGCGCGCCGTGTTGCGCCAGGAACGGGACTGAGCGGTGACGCCCCCGCAATTCCGCTCGGCTTTGATCACCGGCGCCTCCAGCGGCCTGGGCGAGGCCCTGGCCCTGGCCTATGCCGCGCCGGGCGTGCATCTGGCCCTGTCCGGGCGCGACGCCGCCCGCCTGGAGGCGGTGGCGGCCCGCTGCCGCGCCCTGGGCGCCGAAGCCTGGGGCGCCGTGGTGGACGTGGCCGACCCCGCCGCCATGGCCGCCTGGATCACCGAGGCCGAGGCCCGGGCGCCGCTCGATCTCATCATCGCCAATGCCGGCATCTCGGCCGGAACCGCCGGATCCCGGGACGACGGCGATCTGGCGAAAAGCCTGGCCATTATCGACGTCAACGTCAAAGGAGTGCTGAACACCGTTCTGCCCGCCCTGCCCGCCCTGCAGGCGCGGCGGCGCGGCCACATCGCCCTGATGTCGTCGCTGGCCGGGTTTCTCGGCCTGGGCGCCGCCCCGGCCTATTGCGCCAGCAAGGCCGCCGTGCGGGTGTTGGGGGAAGGCCTGCACAACCGCCTGGCCGCCGATGGCATCGGCGTTTCGGTGATCTGCCCCGGCTTCGTCAAAAGCCGCATCACCGCGCAAAACCGCTTCGCCATGCCGCTGCTGATGGAGGCCGACGCCGCCGCCCGCCGCATTCGCCACGGCATCGAACACAATAAATTCCTCATATGCTTCCCTCTTATACTAAGGTTTTCAGTTCTTATTCTATCGCTTATGAACAGAACCCTTCTCAACGCCATAACGGGCTTTATTCCTAGAAAAGAGTAGATCACACCGATCAATAAATCCCGATACGCCTCCAGCGCATACGGCCATATCAATTGCGCATATCCCGAATGGCCTAAGAGAGTCGCCTTACCCTCTTCTTGAATGTATTAGCTGAACTTCGATTGTGACCGGATCAGTGCAATATGATCAAGTCGGCGTCGAAATTCCGCCATGTTCCGATCGATGGATGGCGGTGGATATAGTCATTTGGGGGATGGGGTCATGCTGAACGGGTTTAAGATTACTGCGCGGCTATTGATGGGATTCGGCGTCCTGCTTGTCATCATCGCCGGCTTGAGCGCGCTTACCGTTTATTCCAGCCATCGCTTTCGCGGCAGCGCCGATGAATTGCAGCGCGCCTTTCAGGCCGAGCTTCTCGATCAGAAACTGGAAACCGCGCTCTACGTCACCCGCATGAACGCCTATGCCGGCCTGGCCACCGGCGAGGCGGTGCGCTGGCAACGGGCCGAGGAGTCGCTGAACACCACCCGCGTCCTGCAAAAGGAGCTGCTGCACGCCCTGACCAACCCCGCCGACCGCGCCCAGGTGGAGGCCATCGGCCAGGCCATCGAGCTTTACCAGCAATCCATGACCCTGCTGCGCCAGGTGCCGGGCGCCAACGGCAACCTCAAAAGCGATGTGGCCCTGCGCGGTCTGGCCCTGGCCGGCAAGGCTGCCGAGGGCATCGACGGCAGCGGCAAAACCCTGCGCGACGCCCTGGAGCGCCTGAACAGCCAAAGCCGCGCCGAAACCGCCGCCACCATCGACCATGTCATCGATCTGGCGCTGCTGGTGGGGGGCTTGAGCTTCGTGCTGGGGCTGGGCCTGTCGGTCGGCATTTCCCGTTCGGTGATCCTGCCGCTGAACGGCGTCATCGCCACCGTGCGCCGCCTGGGTCAGGGCGCGGTGGACCGGCCGGTGGAGGGCACCGAGCGCCGCGACGAGATCGCCCCGCTGGCCCAGGCCATTGAACACTGGCGGCAAAGCCTGATCGCCACCGAGGCCAGGAAGCGCCAGGACGCCGACGACATGGCCGCCCGCGACGCCCGCCAGAAGCGCATTCTGGAGGCCACCGGCCGCTTCGAAAACGAGATCCTCGCCCTGCTCGCCCGCATCAAGCAGGCGGTGGAGGCTCTGCACCGCTCCTCCGACACCCTGTCGGCCAATGCCGAGCAGACCCGCAACCGCAGCGAGGCGGTCTCCCGCGCCACCGAGGAGGCCAGCGCCAACGTGCATTCCGTTTCGGCGGCGGGCAATCAGTTGACCAGCGCCATCGCCGAAATCTCGGCCCAGGTGCAGCGTTCGGCCGAAATCGCCCGCGCCGCCCAGAACGAGGCGGAAACCGCCAGCGGCAAGGTCTCCGGCCTGCGGGACTCGGCCCAGAAGATCGGCGAGGTGGTCAATCTCATCAACGACATCGCCAGCCAGACCAATCTCCTGGCCTTGAACGCCACCATCGAGGCGGCGCGGGCCGGCGAGGCCGGAAAGGGCTTCGCCGTGGTGGCGGGCGAGGTGAAGAACCTCGCCAACCAGACCGGACGCGCCACCGAGGACATCGCCACCCAGGTGGCCAACGTGCAATCCCAGACCCAGGACGCCGTGGGCGCCATCACCAGCATCGGCCAGACCATCGTGTCCTTGAACGAGATGGCCACCATCATCGCCGGCGCCGTGGAGGAACAGGGCGCGGCGGCGGCCGATATCGCCCGCAACGTGGCCCTGGCCTCCACCGGCACCAGCGACGTCGCCCACAATATCCAGGACGTGACCCAGGCCACCCAGCAGACCACGCGCATGGCCGAAGGGGTGTTTCAGGCCGCCAACGGCCTTTTGGAGGAAAGCGCCACCCTGGAACGGGCGGTGGAGGCCTTTCTGGCCGATATGCGCGCCGCCTGACGAGAACGGCCGCGCGGCGGTTTTCCGCCGCGCGCCGCCCCTCAGCAATCGGGCTTGGGCAGGGGCCGCAGTTTTTCCAGGATGCCGCGCAGCGAGAAATCGCCGTAGGACTGCAAAACCTCGTCCACCACGCCGTTTTCGTAATAGCGCAGCCCCACTTCGTAATCGGGGGTGCCGTCGGTGGCATCCTGCGAGAAGAAGGCCATCTGGATACGCCACGACGGCGCCGACAGCAGGGCGGCGTCCACCGCCGTCTTGGCTTCCGAGGGGCTGATATTGGCGTTGGCCGCCACCTCGCGCCCCAAAACGGCATTGACGTCGAGCGGCCCTTCCGTGCCGGTGCCGTCGAACAGCGGCCGCAGCAGGGCGTGGCCGCCCTTCACCGCCAGGGCCAGCAGCTCCTCGGTATGATAGGTGGGAAACAGCGTGCCCCTGGGCAGGCGGATCACCCGTTCCTCGGGCTGGGTGTAATGCACCATGCCGCCCTTGCCGATGCCGTCGAGCCGGGCGGTGCCTTCGATCTCCTCGCTCACCACGCCGTCGCGGGTGCTGCGTTCGCGGAAGCGGTAGCGCAGGCCGTCCTTGGATTCCCAGGTGACGAAGTCCCAGGTGGTGGCCACCGGGTCGCCCTCGTTATAGGAAAAGGTGAGGTCGGTCTTGCTTTCCACCGTCCAGCCGGTGCAGCTGTCGGCGAATTTATAGCTCATGGTGCCGTAGGCCCCGGTCACGCCGCCCGACAGATTGGTGGAGGCCAGGGACATGGAATAGAGCGCTTCATGCGGTGCCAGATCCACTCCGGCGGCCCAGGCAAGCGTTGGCTGACCAAAGGTCAAAGCCAGTCCCACCGCGCCCGCGGCCACTCCCGCTTTCATTCGCCCCTCCGAAGCTCCACCGGCACCCGCCGGACGGAGTCAAGACCCACTACAGCGCTGGCATTATACAGGCTTTTCCCGCCCCGGATAGTCCCGCCACGCCGCAAAACCGGCCGGAATGACCGGCAAGGCGGCAAAAAATACCGCCCGATCCGCAATCCTTTCCACCTGTTAAGGAAAAGACGGCGCATTTCCGCCCCGCGCCGCTGGCATGGGGATTGCTTCGGTGTTTCACGGCGTCGTTCTCCGCCCCGGCGCGGAGCAGACAATGGATCCGCTACACCCATGTTCATGGATTTTTTCCTCAGCCGGCCCAGCCGCCACCCCCCCCGCCGCCTGCGCGAGCCCTCTTTGGCGCGCCTCGCCCTGCCCCCCATCTCCATCCCCGCCCCCCGCCCGGAAGGCTGCCCGATGTCGCCCCGGGAAATGGCCGACTGGGCCTATGAACATTATCTGGGCGGCGCCCTGTCGTGGGAAGATTACCAACTGGCCCTGCCCAGCGATCTGCACCGCGACTACAACGCCACCATCGGCGCCCTGACCGGCGAGACCGCCAAGCTCGACCGCCGCCGCGACATGCTGGCCGACTGGCAGACCCGCATCGCCTTCGCCCGCGCCCATCACCACTGGGATGCCGCCACGCTTCGCCGGGCCGAACGCATCCTGACCCTGCTGCGGCGTCGCGCCGGGCTTTATCTTCCGGACGAATCCTAAAAAAACCGCCGGTCTCGCGACCGGCGGTTTTGTCTCAGCCCTTGGCGGCCTCGCCGTCGGCGGCGGGCTTTTTCGGTTTGGGCAGATCCAGCTTGATATGCAGTTCCTTCAGCCGTTCCGGCTCCACCGGGGCCGGGGCCTGCATCAGCAGATCCTGGGCCTGCTGGTTCATGGGGAACAGGATCACCTCGCGGATGTTGGGCTCGTCGGCCAGCAGCATGACGATGCGGTCCACGCCGGGGGCCGAGCCGCCATGCGGCGGCGCGCCGTAGCGGAAGGCGTTCAGCATGCCGCCGAAGCGGGCTTCCACCTCCTCGTTGGGATAGCCGGCCAGCTCGAAGGCCTTCAGCATGACGTCGGGGCGATGGTTGCGGATGGCGCCCGACGACAGTTCCACGCCGTTGCAGACGATATCGTACTGGAAGGCCTTGATGCCGAGGATCGCCTCCTCGTCGGCCTGGGCGTCCAGGGCCAGGAAGGCGTCGTGATCATATTGCGGCATCGAGAAGGGATTGTGCGAGAACTCGATCTTGCCGGTCTCCTCGTCCCGCTCGTACATGGGGAAATCCACCGTCCAGCAGAACTTGAAGATATCCTTTTCCAGAAGATCGAGCTCGCCGCAAACGCGGGTGCGCACGGCGCCGGCGAACTTCTCGGCCACGGCCACCTTGTCGCAGCAGAAGAACACGGCGTCGCCGTCCCGGGCGCCGGTGGCGGCGCGGATGGCGGCGATGCGCTCGGCCTCCAGATTCTTGGCGATGGGGCCCTTGGCGCCGTCGGCGGCGAAGATGATATAGCCCAGACCGCCGGCCCCCTGTTCGCGGGCCCAGTCGTTCAGCTTGTCGAAGAAGCTGCGCGGCCGATCACCGGCGCCGGGCGCCGGAATGGCGCGCACCACCGCCTTCTTTTCGTCGATGGCGCGGGCGAAGATGCCGAAATTGGAGCCGCGGAAGGCCTCGGTGACGTCGGAAATCAGCAGCGGATTGCGCAGATCGGGCTTATCGGAGCCGTATTTCAGCATGGCGTCCTGATAGGTGATGCGCGGGAACGGCGCCGGAGTGACCTTGCGGCCATTGCCGAACTGTTCGAACACGCCCTGCAGCACCGGCTCGATGGCGGCGAACACGTCGTCCTGCGTCACGAAGCTCATTTCGAAATCGAGCTGATAGAACTCGCCGGGCGAGCGGTCGGCGCGGCCGTCCTCGTCGCGGAAACAGGGCGCGATCTGGAAATAACGGTCGAAGCCCGCCACCATCAAAAGCTGCTTGAACTGCTGCGGCGCCTGCGGCAGGGCGTAGAACTTGCCGGGATGCACGCGGCTGACCACCAGATAATCGCGCGCGCCCTCGGGCGAGGAGGCGGTGAGGATGGGGGTCTGATATTCCACGAACCCCTGGTCGATCATGGCGCGGCGCAGATAGGCGATGACGTTGCTGCGCAACAGCATGTTGGCGTGCAGCTTGTCGCGGCGCAGATCCAGATAGCGGTAGCGCAGCCGCATGTCTTCCGGGAACTCCTGCTCGCCCGCCACCTGCATGGGCAGGATGTCGGCGGTGGATTGCAGGGCCGCCTCGGCCACCTGCAGTTCGATCTCGCCGGTGGGCAGCTTGGGATTGACGGTGTCGGCGCTGCGCGGCACCACCTTGCCGGTGACGGTGACCACGCTTTCCGGCCGCGCCTGCTCCAGCACCTGGAACACCGGGCTCGACACATCGACGACGCACTGGGTCAGCCCGTAATGATCGCGCAGATCGACGAACAGCAGGTTGCCATGATCGCGCTTGCGGTGAACCCAGCCGGAAAGGCGCACGGTGGAACCGGCATCAGCCTTGCGCAGCTGGCCGCAGGTATGCGTTCTGTAAAGGTGCATCGGTTACAAATCCCGGGAAACGACAGGCTTCAGGAAAGCGGAAGGAGACACACGCACGGCGTTTTTTGTCAAGTCCGGAAGCGTCAAATCGCCCTTGCTCCAATATCGGCAAATTCAATCAAATGCCGACAATTCGACTACCACCCCAAGGGGGGCTTGCGCTATCCTGCCCCCATACATCCAGGGGATATGGATCACTCATGCCAACAACCGGGTTGCCGCGTCAGGGTCTGTCGGGCCGCTTTTTCGCAACCCTGGCCATGAGCGCCGCCGGCCCGGCGGCCATCGCCGCCGCCCTGCCCCTGCTGCCCGCCGCTCCGCCCCTGTCCATCGGCATCGCCCTGGGGGCCGGCGCCACCCTGCTGGCGCTGCTGCCGCCGCTGGCGCTGTCGCGCCGCCGCCACCGCGCCGCCAGCGCCGCCGCCGACCGTCTGCAACTGGTCTTTGAAACCGCCGCCGAAGGCATTTTCGGCGTCGATACCGAACGCCGGGTGATCCTGGCCAACACCGCCGCCGCCCGCCTGCTGGGCTGGGACAGCAGCGCCGCCATGCTGGGCGGCGACGGCGCCCAAGTGCTGGGCCACCATCTGTCCGACGGCAAACCCTGCCATACCGGCCACTGCGCCGTGCGCGCCACCATGAAGGACGGGCAGACCCGCCGCATCTCCGGCGAATTCTTCCAGGGGCGCAGCGGCCAGCCCTGCCCGGTGGACTACACCGTTTCGCCCTTGCGCGGCGACGACGGCCGGGTGTCCGGCGCCGTGCTGGTGTTCCACGACACCTCGGAGCAGAAACGGGCGGCGCGGGAAATCCGCACCCTGACCCGCTACCGTCAGGCCATGCTCGACAACGCCCCCATCGGCATGGCCCTGATCGGCCTCGATCGGGTGGTGGTGGAGTCCAACCAGACCTTCGCCGCCGTGTTCGGCCGCGCCGGCGAGGATCTGCGCGGCATGCACGCCCGCCATCTCTACAGCCAGGAACGCTATTTCACCGATGTGGGCGAGCGGGCCTATCCGGTGCTGCGGGCCGGCGACACCTTCCGCGGCGAGATCCGCATGGCCCGGCGCGACGGCGCCGAGATCTGGGTGCGGCTGGTCTCGCACATCGTCGACAGCGCCCGCCCCGATCTCGGCGTGGTGTGGACCGCCGAGGACATCACCGACCGCAAGGCCCTGGAACTGGATCTGCAGCGCTCCAACGAGGAACTGGAGCGTTTCGCCTATGTGGCCTCGCACGACCTCCGCCAGCCCCTGCGCACGGTGTCGAGCTATCTCACCCTGCTGCGCCGCTCCTTAAACGACCGCCTGGGCGAGGAGGAGACCACCTTCATCAGCTACGCCACCGAAGGCGCGCGCCGCATGGATCGCATGATCACCGATCTTCTGGACTATTCCCGCATCGGCCGCCAGAGCGCCGAAAAGGAGATGGTGCGCCTCGACGACATCCTGCACCGCGCCCGGGAGACCCTGGCGGCGGCCATCGCCGAGGCCGGAGCCGAACTGGAGTGCCCCGAGACCGGCGTGGTCCTGCCCGGCTACCCCAGCGAACTGGAGCGGCTTTTGCAAAATCTGGTGGGCAACGCCGTCAAGTTCCGCGCCCCCGACCGCGCCCCCCTTGTCCGCATCGCCTGCCGCGACGACGGCCGCGACTGGATCCTGTCGGTGGCCGACAACGGCATCGGCATCGCCCCGGAATACCACGACCGCCTGTTCATGGTATTCCAGCGCCTGGTGTCGCGCGAACAATACGAGGGCACCGGCATCGGCCTGGCCGCCTGCCGCAAGATCGCCGAACATCACGGCGGCCGCATCTGGCTGGACTCGGAAGCCGGGAAAGGTTGCACTATTTTCATTTCCCTGCCCAAACAGTAGACCCGTCCGGCGGATGCGTGTATGTAACTCATCCATGACTTTGATTGCCGATACCGAGTCTCTGGCCGCGTTCTGCGCCCGCCTGAAGACCGCCCCCTACATCACCGTCGACACCGAGTTCATGCGGGAGAAGACTTACTGGCCGCAGCTCTGCCTGGTACAGGTGGCCGGACCGGAGGAAGCCTTCGCCATCGATCCGCTGGCACCGGGCATCGATCTGGCGCCGCTGTTCGCGCTGATGCAGGATCCCGCCATTCTCAAGGTGTTCCACGCCGCCCGCCAGGATGTGGAAATCTTCACCCATCTGACCGGCGCCGTGCCGACGCCGCTGTTCGACACCCAGGTGGCGGCCATGGTCTGCGGCTTCGGCGATTCCGTCTCTTACGAGACCCTGGCCACCCAACTGGCCCGCGCCCGCATCGACAAATCGCTGCGCTTCACCGATTGGAGCGCCCGCCCGCTGACCGACCGTCAGCTGCAATACGCCCTCTCCGACGTCACCCATCTGCGTCCGGTCTACGAAAAGCTGCAAAAGCGCCTGAACCGCGACGGCCGCGCCGCCTGGCTGGGCGAGGAAATGGCCCTGCTGACCGATCCCGCCACCTACCGGGTGGAGCCCGAGGAGGCGTGGCGACGCCTGAAGCCGCGCACCACCAGCCCCCGTTTCCTGATGGTGTTGAAGGAACTGGCCGCCTGGCGCGAACGCGAGGCCCAGGAACGCGACCTGCCGCGCCAACGGGTGATCCGCGACGAATCCCTGATGGAAATCGCCGCCCACGCCCCCGCCACCACCGACGATCTGGCCCGCACCCGCGGCCTGTCGAAGGGCGCGGCGGAGGGCCGCCACGGCACCCATATTCTCGAGGCCGTGCGCCGCGCCCTGGCCACGCCGGAAAGCGAATGGCCGGTGCCGCCGGAACGCCACGACATCCCGCGCGGCCTGGGGCCGGTGGTGGATCTTTTGAAGGTGCTGCTGAAACTGAAGTGCGACCAGCACGACGTGGCCCAGCGCCTGGTGGCCGCCAGCGCCGACATCGACCTCATCGCCGCCGACGATCAGGCAAGCGTGCCCGCCCTGCAGGGCTGGCGCCGCGAGATCTTCGGCGAGGACGCCCTGAAGCTGAAGCACGGCCGCCTCGGCCTGGCCCTGGCCGAGAACGGCAAGGGCCTGCGCCTGATCCCGCTGGATCAGCCGGAAGCGTCATAAACCGCGTCCGGCGGGGCTAAACCTCCGGCAGGCTTTCCTGCAGCCGTCCGCCCAGGCGCACCATCCCGATGTGTTTGGCCAGGCCGCTGCGGTCGTCGGTCTCCACGAAGGTGGCGCACAGGGTGCCCGGCCCTTCCGCCGGGGTCAGGCGGTCGCCCGGCACCTTGCGGATGAAACGGGCCATGGCCGCCTCCTTCTTCATGCCGATCACCGAATCATAATCGCCGCACATGCCGGCATCGGTCTGATAGGCGGTGCCGCGCGGCAGGATCTGGGCGTCGGCGGTGGGAATATGGCTGTGGCTGCCCACCACCAGCGACACCCGGCCATCGGCATAATGCCCCAGGGCCATCTTTTCGCTGCTGGCCTCGCCGTGCACATCGAGGATCGCCGCCTGCGCCACCGCCCCCAGGGGATGGCGGGCCAGTTCCTGCTCCACCGCCGCGAAGGGGCAATCCAGCGGATCCATGAACAGGCGCCCCATCACCTGCAACACCATCACCTTGCGGCCGCGCGGCGCCTCGAACAGCCCCACGCCCCGGCCCGGCGTGCCGGCGGGATAATTGCGCGGCCGCAGCACGCGCGGCTGCTGGTCGAGATAGGGCAGGATCTCGCGCTGGTCCCAGCTGTGGTTGCCCAGGGTCAGCACATCGACGCCGACGGCGAAGAACTCCTCGCAGATCTTCGGGGTGATGCCGAAGCCATGGGCGGCGTTCTCGCCGTTCACCACCACGAAATCCAGGTTCAAGCGCCGCCGCAGCTCCGGCAGATGCTCCAGCACCACATCGCGGCCGCTCCGGCCCACCACGTCCCCGCAATACAACAGTCTCATGCCACGCCCGTTTCCGTCACGATCAGATCCAGCCGCTGATCAAAGCGATCCAACGGCAGCTTGTCCACTCTTTGCGCCGCGAAGGCCAGCCCCAGCGCCCGCACGCCCGGATCGGCGGCGCGCAAATCCGCCAGGGTGCGGTCGTAGAACCCGCCGCCATAGCCCAGCCGCCCGCCGCTTCCGTCGAAGGCCAGCAGCGGCACCAGCAACAGGGTGGGGGTCAAGGCCTCCATCCCGGCGGCGGGATGACGGGTGCCGTGCGGCCCGGCCTCCAGGCGCTGGCCCGGCGCCCAGCGGCGGAACAATAACGGCCGGCCCCGCCCCGCCACCACCGGCAGGCACAGCGCCGCTCCGGCGGCGGCCAATGCCCGCATCAGCGGGCGGGGATCGGCCTCGTCGCCCAACGGCCAGTAGCCCGCCACCACCTGGGCGGCCATCTCCACGCCCTCCAGCGCCGCCAGCCCGGCCCGGGCCAGCAAGGCCGGGGCGTCGGCGCCAAGGGCGGCGCGGGCGGCGGCGCGGCGGGCCAGGGCCTGGCGGCGCAGCAGGGCTTTCTGCTGATCGAGCGGCGTCATCTTAAAGGGGGCGGAAACCGGACGGCTGGGGAAAGACGGGGGAACGGGGCCGCCTCGGCCGTTGGCCCGTGCTATCCCTCCGTGGCCTGCAAGTGCAGGTGGGCGCCGTGTACCGGAACCACGGTTCCGACAGGGACAGCTCCCAGGAGATCAAACATTGGCCCCGGGGATTAAGCAGCCTGACGCACCGCGCAGCCACCGTTCCTTAAAAGGGAAATTAGGCCTTCTCCAGCCGTTCCGCAATGGCCTCGATCCGCCGGGCCAGCTTTTCGATGCCGCTGGCCAGCAGGCCGTCGGCCTCGCCGGTCTCGGGGCCGGGGCCCTCGGGAAGGACCGGCGCGGCGGCCAGGGCCTCCTCCTGGCGGCTGACCGCGCCCTTGAGATCGATCATCTCGTCGGCCATGGACAGGGCCACCATCACCAGCAGGCGGGCGTCGCCCACCTGGCCGACATGGCGCAACAGCTCGGCGGCGCGCTCGTCCACGGCGGCGGCCAGGCTTTGCAGATACGCCTCCTGGCCCTCGTCGCAATTCAGTTCGTAGGTGCGGCCGACGATGGTGACGGCAACGGTGGAGGCCACGGGCTAATCCTCTTCTTCCAGCAGGGAACGCAAACGGTCGATGGCGCCGTCCAGGCGCTCCTCCACCGCGCGCGAGGTTTCGTCCAGCCGGGCGTAATCGGCCTTCATGGCCTGCAGTTGCTGGGCCAGGAACAGATCGCCGTGATGGCCGCGCGCCACCACGCCTTCCAGACGCGCCAGGGCGCGCTCCAGCGATTGCAGGGCCACGCGGGAACGCGGCAGATGGGATTCGAGCGGGTCCAAGGGAAATCTCCTCCGGCCGCCGAGTTTAAGACCCCGGTCCGGCAACGTCAATCACCCGCCAAAAACCGATCTCCGTGATGAGAGCAGACCGCTCCCCCGGGCGGTCGCAACACGGACGGACGGGACAACCACGGACGCGCCTCGTCACGGAGGGCCGTCATGGGACGGGTATTGGCGCCGTGCTCCTCCGCAAACCGACGGAACGGCTGTGCCTGAGGGCGATGATCGGCGGTTGGGAATGGCAAAAACCACACGGTCTTGGCAAAATTTGCCAAACAGCCTATATGGTAATACCAAGTCGCGATGAGTTTGACTCATCGCGACGCCGGTTAGGAGCAAGGCGACGCGCGCCTGATGGCGCGAAGCCAAGGGTTTCGGAGAAACCCGCCCGGCGCATGAGGGTGCAGTGATCGGTTCCGATCACTGCAATTTGGTATAAGCTCCATGCGAGGAGAGTTCCCATGCCCACCATGAACGTCAGCCTGCCGGACACTCTGGCCTCTTTCGTCGAGCAGGAGGTTGCCGCCGGAGGGTACTCGACGCAAAGCGAGGTCGTTCGGGATGCCATTCGTCTTCTTCAGCGGGAAAAGGCGGCGGAACAAGAGAGGCTGGAGATGCTCCGCCGGGCCGTCATGGTCGGTGTTGAGGATTGGCGGGAAGGCCGTGTGGATGACCGCCCCATCAATGAGATTCTGGACGAAATTGACGGGGACGAGCCGTGACGTCCTATCGGGTAACCGAAACCGCCAAACGGGATTTCAGGGCGATTCTCAAAGAAACGGAGGCGTATTTCGGTTCGCGCCAACGGGAAATCTACAAGCGGCTGATCGCCACAGGCGTGGAGATGGTTGCCGCTGAGCCTGGGCGTGGCGGCTCGTGGGACAGAGGAGGCATCCTGCCCGGCCTTCGCGCGTTTCACCTGGAGAATGCCGCGGGTAAGCGCGGCGCAGCGGCGCATACCCTGTATTACGGCATGGAACGGATGCCCGATGGATCGCCGCGAGTCGTCATCCTGCGCCTTCTCCATGAGGGCATGGAACCAAGGCTGCATCTCGCCCGCGCCAGCGTGCAGGCCCCCTCATCCCAGCCTCTCGAACCTGACGGCGATCCTCCAGCCGAGGACTCGTTGAAGTTCAGGTAATCGGCGGGGCACGCCACGATCACCCAACTGTCCTTGCCGTCCACGGGCGTGCGCCGGAGCACACCCCGCCGTTCTTGCGAACGCAGGCAGGTCCGCGCCAGATCGCGCAGCTTCTCCTTGCTTACACCTGCGCTTCCGTCCTCTCCCGGCCGCAAGTCTTTCCTGGAAACCGGACGGCATCCGTATTAAACAGAAGCCTCATCTTCCCCGAACGCGATGGATGGATCCCTTTGAAAGCCGCTGTCATCGTCTTCCCCGGCTCCAACTGCGACCGCGATGTCGCCGTTGCGTTGGAAGCCAGCACGGGCAAGGCGCCCCTCATGGTGTGGCACCGCGACACCGCCCTCCCCGCCGTTGACCTGATCGTCGTTCCCGGCGGCTTCTCCTACGGCGACTATCTGCGCTGCGGCGCCATGGCCGCCCATTCGCCCATCCTGCGCGAGGTCAAGGCCCGCGCCGAGGCCGGCACCCCGGTTCTCGGCATCTGCAACGGCTTTCAGATCATCACCGAGGCCGGGCTGCTGCCCGGCGTGCTGATGCGCAACGCCCAGCTGAAGTTCATCTGCAAGGACGTGTTCCTGAAGGTGGAGCGCACCGACAGCCCCTTCACCCGCGCCTATGCGCAGGACGCCGTGGTGCGCCTGCCCATCGCCCACGCCGAAGGCAATTATTATGCCGACGCCGCCACCCTGGACCGCCTGGAAGGCGAGGGCCTGGTGGCCTTCCGCTACGCCGGGGCCGACGGCAGCGTTTCGGCGGCGGCCAATCCCAACGGCTCGGCCCGCAACATCGCCGGCATCTTCAGCGAAAACCGCCGGGTGCTGGGGCTGATGCCCCACCCCGAACGCCTGGCCGAGGATCTGCTGGGCGGCAGCGACGGCAAAGTGATGTTCGACGGTCTGGTGGAGGCATTGTCGTGAGCAAGGAAAGCGCCATCACCCCCGAGGTGATCAAGTCGCACGGCCTGACCGCCGACGAGTACAAACTGGTTCTGGAGATCATGGGCCGCGCGCCCAACATCACCGAACTCGGCATTTTCTCGGTGATGTGGTCCGAGCACTGCTCGTACAAATCCTCGAAGAAATGGTTGAAGACCCTGCCCACCACGGCGCCCTGGGTTATCTGCGGCCCCGGCGAGAATGCCGGCGTCATCGATATCGGCGACGGCGAGGCCGCCATCTTCAAGATGGAAAGCCACAACCATCCGAGCTTCATCGAGCCCTATCAGGGTGCCGCCACCGGCGTCGGCGGCATCCTGCGCGATGTCTTCACCATGGGGGCGCGCCCCGTCGCCAACATGAACGCCCTGCGCTTCGGCGATCCCGCCCACCCCAAAACCCGGCATCTGGTCAACGGCGTGGTGGCCGGCATCGGCGGCTACGGCAATTGCATCGGCGTGCCCACCGTGGGCGGCGAAACCAATTTCCACGCCAGCTACAACGGCAATATCCTGGTCAACGCCATGACCGTGGGCCTGGCCCGCGCCGACCGCATCTTCTATTCGGCGGCCGCCGGGGTGGGCAATCCCGTGGTTTATGTCGGCTCGAAGACCGGGCGCGACGGCATCCACGGCGCCACCATGGCCTCGGCGGAATTCTCCGAGGATTCCGAGGAAAAGCGCCCCACCGTGCAGGTGGGCGACCCCTTCACCGAAAAACTGCTGGTGGAAGCCTGCCTGGAATTGATGGCCACCGACGCCATCGTCGCCATCCAGGACATGGGCGCCGCCGGCCTCACCTCGTCGTCGTTCGAAATGGCCTCGAAGGGCGGGCTGGGCATCGAGATGGATCTCGACGCCGTGCCCATGCGCGAAGAGGGCATGAGCGCCTACGAGATCATGCTGTCGGAATCCCAGGAACGCATGCTGATGGTGCTGAAGCCCGGCCGCGAGGACCTGGCCCGCAGCGTGTTCGAGAAATGGGAGCTGGATTTCGCCATCGTCGGCGTGCTGACCGATACCGGCCGCATGGTGCTGAAGCGCCACGGCGCCGTGGTGGCCGATCTGCCCATCGATCCCCTGGCCCAGGCCAGCCCGGAATACGACCGTCCCTGGGTGCCCGGCGTCAAGCGCGCCGTGATCGACGCCGCCGAGGTGCCGGCCCACGAGCCCCTGGCCGCCCTGAAAACCCTGGTGGGCTGCCCCGATCTGGCCTCGAAGCGCTGGATCTGGCAACAGTACGACCACATGGTGATGGGCGATACCGTGCAGCGCCCCGGCGGCGATGCCGCGGTGGTGCGCGTGCACGGCTCCAACAAGGCCCTGGGCATCACCACCGACTGCACGCCGCGCTACTGCCTGGCCGACCCGCACGAGGGCGGCCGCCAGGCGGTGGCCGAGGCCTACCGCAATCTGTCGGCGGTGGGGGCCCGGCCGCTGGCGGTGACCGACAATCTCAATTTCGGCAATCCGGAAAAGCCCGAGATCATGGGCCAGATCGTGGAAGCCATCCAGGGCATGGGCGAAGCCTGCCGCGCCCTCGACTTCCCGGTGGTGTCAGGCAATGTCTCGCTTTACAACGAGACCAACGGCACCGCCATTCTGCCCACCCCGGCCATCGGCGCCGTGGGCCTGATCGACGATGTGAACAAGACCGCCAGCCTGCCCTTCAAGCAGGCCGGCGACAGCATCATCCTCATCGGCGAAACCAAGGGCTGGCTGGGCGCCTCGCTCTATCTGCGCGAGCTGTGCGGCCGCGAGGACGGAGCGCCGCCGCCGGTGGCCCTGCACCGCGAAAAGCGCGAGGGCGACTTCGTGCGCGGCCAGATCGCCGAGCAGAACGTCAGCGCCGTGCACGACGTCTCCGACGGCGGCCTGCTGGTGGCGGTGGCGGAAATGGCCATGGCCTCGGGCATCGGCGCCGAGATCCTGCCGCCCAAGGGCGTTGCCCTGCATGCCTGGTGCTTCGGCGAGGATCAGGGCCGCTACCTGCTCACCGCCCCGGCCTCGCAGGTGCCGGTGATCCTGGAAGCCGCGCATCAGCACGACATCACCGCCCAGGTCATCGGCAGCACCGGCGGCCGGGACTTGACGCTGAAGGGCAGCGGCACCATTTCGCTCGAGGAGCTGACCGGCATCAACGAAGGCTGGCTGCCCGGCTTCATGTCGGCCCCCGACGCCAACAGCTGACCCCGAACGGGGCCGCGACCGATGGCGGAAGGGGGATCTCCTTCCGCCATTTTCGTTTCTGAAAGGAATTTTTTCATCATGGCCATGGACGCCGACGTCATCGCCACCATGATCCGCCAGGGCATTCCCGACGCCGAGGTCACCATCGAGGACCTGCGCGGCGACGGCGATCATTACGCCGCCCTGGTGGTTTCGCCCGCCTTCCGCGGCCTCAGCAAGGTGCGTCAGCACCAGATGGTCTATGCCGCCCTGCAAGGCAAGATGGGCGGCGATCTGCACGCCCTGGCCCTGCAGACCGCCACCCCGGAAACCCGCCCCGACCTGGGCTGACCGCCCGTCTTTCCCGGAGATCCGTCGTGCATGACGCCGACCGCCGTCAGGGGGCCCTGGCCGCCCTGGCGGCCTATTTGTGCTGGGGCGTGTTCGGCCTCTTCTTCCACGCCCTGGCCGCCGTGCCGGCCGTGGAAATCCTGGCCCATCGCATCGTGTGGAGCGCGGTTCTGACCACCGCCCTGGTGCTGGCCCTGGGCAAGGGCCCGGATCTCCTGGCGGTGTTCCGCGACCGCCGCCGTCTGGCCGGGCTGGCCGCGTCGGCCGTCTGCATCACCATCAACTGGGGCGTCTATATCTGGGCGGTGGGGCACGGCCACGCCCTCGACGCCAGCATCGGCTATTACGTGCTGCCGCTGGTGGCGGTGGCCCTGGGCGCCCTCCTGCTGAAGGAACGGCTGAGCCGCCGCCAGCTGGCCGCCATCGGCCTGGTGGTTCTAGGCGTGCTGGTGCTGGCCACCGGGCTTTCCGGCGTGCCGTGGATCGTGCTGGTGCTGGCCTTTTCCTTCGGCGGCTACGGCCTGCTGCGCAAGCTGGTGCCGGTGGAGGCCCTGACCGGGCTTTGCGTGGAAACCCTGCTGCTGGCCCCGCCCGCCGCCCTCTATCTGCTGACCCGGCCGCAAGGCGGCGCCCTGCTGCAGGGCGATCTCTTCACCACCCTGATGCTGCTGGTCTCGGGTCCGGTCACCACCGTGCCGCTGGTGCTGTTCGCCTACGGGGCGCGGCGCCTGCAGCTTTCCACCCTGGGGCTGATGCAATATCTCAACCCCACCATCCAGATGGCGGTGGCGGTGGGACTGCTGGGCGAACATTTCACCCGCACCCATGCCCTCACCTTCCTGTTCATCTGGGGCGGTCTGGCGCTTTACTCCCTCCCCGCCCGTCGTTATACCAAGTCGCGGTGAGTTTGACTCATCGCGACGCCGGTTAGGAGCAAGGCGACGCGCGCCTGATGGCGCGAAGCCAAGGGTTTCGGAGAAACCCGCCCGGCGCATGAGGGGGCAGTGATCGGTTCCGATCACTGCAATTTGGTATTACGCCAACGGTTGAAACCGCCGGCGAAAAGAGCCATATCCCCCTCATCTTTTTCACACCAAGGATCGACATCACCATGAGCAATCCCGTTTTTGAACGCATCCAGCAGGACCTCAGCGAGAACGACGTGGTTCTGTACATGAAGGGAACGCCGATGTTCCCCCAGTGCGGGTTCTCGGCGGCCGTGGTACAGATCCTGAGCGAGCTGGGCGTGAAGTTCAAAGGCATCGACATTCTGGTCGATCCCTCGCTGCGTGATGCCGTCAAGCAGTTCACCAACTGGCCGACCCTGCCCCAGCTTTACGTCAAGGGCGAGTTCGTCGGCGGCTGCGACATCGTGCGCGAAATGTACGCCAACGGCGAACTGCAGGAGCTGCTGCGCGGCAAGGGCCTGCTGGCGGCGTAACCCTCCCCGTAACGTCCTCTCCCGCCCCACCGGGGCGGAAGGGGATGTTCAGATCTCTTTGACGCTGCCGAGAAACGCCTCCACCGCGGCGCGCAGGCGGTCTCCGTCGGCCATCAGCACATGGGCGGTGCTTTGCACCTCGGCGGCCAGGCGGCCGGTGCCGTCGGCGGCCCCGGCCATGTGGTCCAGATCCGCCGCCACGGCGCGAATGCCCGCCGAGGCCTGCTCCACGTTGCGCACCACGGCGCGCATGCTGTCGCCCTCATCCTCCACCGCGCCGGTGATGCGCGCCGCCATGTCGTTGATCTCGCCGATCACTAAGGCGATCTGCCGCACCGCCGCCACCGCCTCCTGCGTCTGCGCCTGAATGGCGCCGATCTGGTCGGCGATCTCGGCGGTGGCCTTGGCCGTCTGCCCGGCCAGATTTTTCACCTCGCCCGCCACCACGGCGAAGCCCTTCCCGGCCTCGCCGGCCCGCGCCGCCTCGATGGTGGCGTTCAAGGCCAGAAGATTGGTCTGATTGGCGATCTCGCTGATCAGGGTGGTGACTTCGCCGATACGCTGGGCGGTCCCCGCCAGACGCTCGATGGTCCGGCTGGAGGCCGCCACATCGCGCACCGCCTGCGCCGCGATCTCGGACGACCGCGCCGCCTGGCCGCCGATGGCCTGGATCGCCGTCAGAACTTTTCCGCTGGCGTCGCTGATCGCCTCCATGTTGCCGCTGGCCTGACGGGTAACCGCCAGCACCGTGCCGCTGCGCGACCGGGTTTCCTCGGCGTTGCCGGCCATGCTGTCGGAGGTGCCGCCCATGGCTCCGGCATGCTCGGTCATCGCCGCCAGCAGGCACAGCACCGCCGCGTCGAAGTCGCGGGTCAGGGCGCCGAGGCGGGCCTGCCGGGCCTCGCTGCGCGCCAGGTTGGCCGCCTCGGACTCGGCCAGGCGCAAACGCTCGACGGCGTTGGCCCGGAACACCTCCACCGCCCGCGCCATGTCGCCGATCTCGTCCCGCCGGGTGCCGGCCTCGTCCCGCCGGGCGCCGGCCTCGACCGTCACCGTCACATCACCGGCCGCCAGCGCCGTCAGGGCTCCGGTCACCCGGCGCAGCGGCCTGAGAATGGATACGGCGATCATGGCCATGATGCCGCCGCCCACCACCAGCCAGACGGCGACGGCGGCCAGATTGAGCATGGCCATGCGCCGCGCCAGCTCAGGCACCATTTCCGGCCGCGCCGCCGCCAGCGACCAGCCGGTCAGGGCATTGGCCAGACTGGATCCGGCGGCGGCCAGCGCCGCCATCAGGATGAACAGCAAAATCATCCGCGGTGCGATCTGCATGAACGGCATTCCCCTCAAACTGTCGGCCCGCCTTTCAACCAAAAAGCGGCGCGGCATGATAGCATGAGACGACAGATCGTATATTAGATGATTCTACATTATTGCCCGTGGAGAGACCTCGCCATGCCAGCCTCCCCCCTGCCCCGCCGCCATAGCCTGGGATCGGCGGTGCGCCATTGCCTTCGCCACTATGCCGATTTCCGCGGCCGGGCCTCCCGGTCGGAATATTGGCTGTTTTATCTGGGCTATCTGCTGGCCTATCTGGCGGCCGGACTGGTGGATCTGTTGCTGTTCCACCAGCGGCCGCTGCTGTCGGCGCTGCTGACCCTGGCCGTCCTGGTGCCCAACCTGGCCGTGGCCAGCCGCCGTCTGCACGATACCGGCCGCTCCGGCTGGTGGCAGTTGATCGCCTTCGTGCCCCTGGCCGGGCTGCTGTTGCTGCTGTGGTGGTATTGCCGCCCCGGCGAGGCGGGCGGCAACCGTTTCGGCCCCGATCCCCTGGTCCCATAAAAAAACGCGCCGCCCCGGAAGGGCGGCGCGCTTCTTGAACCTCCGACCCCCGGATTAGCGGGAGTAGAATTCGATGACCAGATGCGGTTCCATCTGCACCGGATAGGGCACGTCGGCCAGCTTGGGGGCGCGCACGAAGGCGCCCTTCATGGCCTTGTGATCCACCGACAGATATTCCGGCACATCGCGTTCCGGCGACTGGGTGGCTTCCAGGATCAGAGCCATTTCACGGCTCTTGTCCTTCACCGCGATTTCGTCGCCGTCCTTGATCTGGTAGGAGGCGATGTTGACGCGCTTGCCGTTCACGCGGATGTGACCGTGGTTGACGATCTGACGGGCGGCGAACGGGGTGGGGGCGAACTTCAGGCGATAGACCACGGCGTCGAGGCGGCGTTCCAGGAGCTCGATCAGGTTCTCCGAAGTGTCGCCGCTGCGGCGCACGGCTTCGTCGTAGAGCTTGCGGAACTGCTTTTCGCTGATGTTGCCGTAATAGCCCTTCAGCTTCTGCTTGGCCGACAGCTGGGTGCCGAAATCGGAAGGCTTCTTGCGGCGGGCGCCATGCTGGCCCGGGGGATTTTCATGACCCTTGTTGAGCGGGCTCTTGCCGCGGCCCCACAGGTTCACGCCCAGGCGGCGATTAATCTTGAACTTGGCTTGAATACGCTTGCTCATCGGATATCCTATCCAACTTATGGTGTCCCGATAAGTCCTTAGCCTTTAACGGCCAGGCGGGGAACGGATTGGCTACCGGCCCACGTTCACGGGAATTGAGCGGGGGATTATGCAAAGGCCACCGCACGAGTCAATGAAAATATCCACTACCCCAGGGCAATCGGGCGAGCCCGATTGCCCTGGTTTTCATATGTCCACTCAATCGCCGGGCGCTGGCGTGCCGCCAGCTTGGCTTTCGCGCAAACGATTGCGCGGGCGCTCAATGCGCCAGTCACCGGCTGCGCCGGTTCCAGATGTCCACTCAATCGCCGGGCGCTGGCGTGCCGCCAGCTTGGCTTGCGCGCAAACGATTGCGCGGGCGCTCAATGCGCCAGTCACCGGCTGCGCCGGTTCCAGATGTCCACTCAATCGCCGGGCACGGGCCGGCCGCCAGCTTGGCTTGCGCGCAAACGATTGCGCGGGCGCTCAATGCGCCAACGCGGCGCAAATCCCACTCACGGAAACGACGTTCGCGCGTTCAGCCGATGATTCCCCAATCCACTACCCCAGGGCATCGCCCGTCTTGAACATCTCGTCGGCCAGGCGACCCTGAACGAAGGTAATGCCCACAGCCCGGGCGAAGGACAGGGCCTTGGGACTGTCGCAGCGGGTAAGGATGATGCGGGAATTGGCGGCGCGCAGTTCCTGCACCAGGAAGGCCATGGCCTCGCCCGAAGCGGCGGCGATGTCGGCATCCCATTTCAGCTTGATATAGCTGCAGCCCAGATCCGACAGGCGCATCAGCCGCACATCGTGATGCGACAGTCCGTCGACGCAAACCGGCACCCCCAGGCTGCGCGCCCGCGCCATCAGATCACCCAGAAGATGGGAGTTCTGCACCAGATCGCCTTTTTCCAGCTCGGCATAGACCTTGCCGCCCAGCTTGACCGGCAGCGCCGCCAGAAAGGCGCGGAAGCCGTCCGACATGAAACTGTCCACCAGCAGATTGAGGCTGAAGGCCTTGTGGCGATAATCGCCGATCTCGCGCTGGATGGCCCGCATCAGGGCCACGTCCAACTCCCGCTTGATCAGATTGAACAGCCAGGGATTGGCGGCGATGGAGCGATCGGGGGCGAAGGCTTTCTCCAACTCGGCGATGGAGGTGTAAAACTCCAAAAACTCGATCCCCGGCCGGGCATGGGCGATGTTGTAGATGGGCTGGTTGAAGACCAGGCTGCGGATATTGGAGCCGCGCAGCTTCTCCGAGATGATCACCGCATGCTTCGGGCCGATGGGCGGCTTGGCCGGCGCCACCGCGGTTTTAGCGGCCAGAACGCCGCGCACGCCTTCCACCAGCCGGGCACTGTCGCGGGCCATGTCGAACAGCTTGTAGTGGCCGTGCTCCTCATAGATGTTGCGGGTTGGCGGCACCCCGTCGAACAGCGTCGCCACCAGCGAGGTGCACAAGGCCACGATCGCCGGCGTGGCGATCTGCACATAGACGAACACCAGATCGCCGTTGCTCATATTATAGATCTTGTAGCCGGCGCCGCCGCCCAGCACGGCCTGCACCCGGACATTGGCCGCCGCCAGATCCTGTGCGAAACGCGGGCGACCGGCCAGGACCGAGGCCAGCACATGCACCGCGCGCCAGCCGTGGGGCGCCTTGCGCAGCCGGGCCAGATCCAGCAGCAGGTCGCGGTCGCCGCCCACCAGGACCGGGGCGGCCGGACGCGGCGTCCGTCCGCTCCGCGCCGCCGGAGCGGCCTCAAGGAGATCGGACGGACTGGGCATTGCCGACGTCCCGATGTGAAAGGGGTGCGGTCCTGCCGAACATGATCAGATGTTCGACGCCTGTTGCCGGCAGCCCCTGCCGGCATTCTTTTTCCCAATCCAGCATGTTTTCCCTCAAATACAATTTCACGCCTGAAAGCTCGCAGCACGATTGCGCTGAAGTCATGAGCCATCCTTCATGCATCATATTTTGTTTTTCTTATATTTTTATGATTGGAGGCGCCCAAAAAAGCACCTGATAGAACCATACAAAATCGGACTTTGATTCTCAAGCAATCAATATCAATTCTTGAAAATGATTCTTAAAAATTCCACCAATACTAATTTAATGTAAAATTTTACGCATAATCAGCTTTGTTTTACTTTGAATTTGCACAAGTAATCAGAGGAAAAAATAGCCCGTCATATCGGAGCGCCATGTAAACATAAAGTTAAATAGATTATTTTAAGTTGTGCAAAGCAAGATTTACCCGCATAAATAATGGCGCTCGCGAAGAAAAACACAGTCTGAAGGTTGCTATTTCCGGCCTCCAACCCCGCAGATGGACACCTCGCACCTTTCATGGAAAAGCGAGCAAAACTTCCCGATTAAGGCGAAGACGGATCAATGCCCATTTCCGGGATCCGAGGCGCAGGATTAACTTCCGTTCCCCAGGGAAACAGCACGGAGACTTCCGCATCTCTTGCGGAACCGCGCCGGAATAGACTAGTATTTTAAAAATTAATTTCGGAATATTTCTTGGGTCCGCCACGAATCGGCGCGCATGGCGCCGGGGGCGTGCCGCGGGGAGAGCAATGAAGATTCAGGTTATCGACGACAACGAAACCAATCTCATCCTGTTTTCCCAGCTTGCGGGCGGCCTGAACGAGGACGTGGAGGTGGAAACCTTCCTCGACCCGCGCGACGCGTTTGCCGCCTGCCAGCAGGCCATGCCCGATCTGATTCTGGTGGATTACATGATGCCGGGGCTGAACGGCCACGACTTCATCGCCCGGGTGCGCGCCCTGTCCGCCGCCCGCGACGTTCCCATCGTCATGGTCACCGCCGCGGATGAACGTCAGGTCCGCCACCGCGCCCTCGAGCTCGGCGCCACCGATTTCCTCACCAAGCCGGTGGACGCGACCGAGGTGAAAACCCGCCTGCGCAATCTGCTGGCCTTGCGCCGCAGCCATTTAAAGCTGCAAAACGCCAACAGCTGGCTGGCCGAGGAGGTGCGCAAAGCCACCCGGACGGTGTTCGACCGCGAGGAGGAACTGATCCTGCGCCTGGCCAAGGCCGCCGAACTGCGCGACCCGGAAACCGGTTTCCATATCCAGCGCATGGCCCATTATTCCGAGCTGATCGCCCGCCACGCCGGCCTGGGCGACGAGGACTGCGCCCTGCTGCTGCGGGCCGCCCCCATGCACGATCTGGGCAAGATGGGCATCCCCGACGGCATCCTGCTGAAGCCGGGCCGCCTGGACGCCTTGGAAATGCAGGTCATGCGCCAGCATCCCGAGATCGGCCATACCATTTTGCAGGACAGCGCCTCCCACCTCATCGAACTGGCCGCCGAGATCGCCCTCACCCACCATGAGAAATGGGACGGCAGCGGCTATCCGCACGGCCTGGCCGGAGAGGCCATTCCCGTCAGCGGCCGCATCGTCGCCATCGCCGACGTTTTCGACGCCCTGACCTCGGAGCGCCCCTACAAGCGGGCCTGGAGCCTGGACCAGGCCCGCGCCTACATCGCCGAGGCCGCCGGCAGCCATTTCGATCCCGCCTATGCGCGGATTTTCCTGGCGCATTGGCCCGAGGTGGAGGCCATCCACGCCCGCTTCCAGGACGAGAGCGCCCCTATCTTGTAAGCGTGCGCTCCAACATGGCGGCGAAGGCGGCGAAGATGCGCGGCACGTAACGCTGCTTATAGGGGAAAAGATCGGGCGGATCGTTCAGATGCACGTTCATGGTGGCGTTGGCCTCGAACAGCAGCACGCGGCCGTCGGGCAGCAGGGCGCAATCGATGCCGGCGAAATCAAGGCCGAGACGCTGGGCCACGGCGCCGATGGCGGTCATGGCCCGCGCCCCCAGTTGGGCGGCGGGATCGGCGAGAAAGCGCTCCTCCTCGGCCCGTTTCCACGCCGCCTCGCGCATGCCGGCCGAGCCGTAATGCACCAGCCAGTGCGGCGAAATCGCCAAATGGTAGGGATAGGCCGCGCCGTCGACGAAAATCAGGCGGTATTTGCGGTAACAGCCGTCCGGGCTCCGATAGTCGTGAAAGGCGGTAAGGTAATAGTCCTCACCGGCGCGCAAGGCCAGGGCGGCCAATGCCGCCGCATCGTCGCAGCGCCGCAGGCCGATGCCGCCGTGCGAGCCGATGGGGCGCACCAGCCAGGGCGGCGGCAGATCGGCGCGCGCCGCCACGGCGGCGGCCAGGGCCGCGGCGCCCCCGGCATCGGCCCGCCAGCGCAGCACCGGCGGCACCACGAGATCGGGAATACCCCCCAGCAAATCCGGCATGGCGTGGCGGCGGGTGCGCGCCACCCGTTCGGGGCGGTTCAGCAGCGGCCGCTCGCAACGGGCCAGAAAGGCGGCCAGGGTGGCGGCGGCGGGACCGGCCAGATCGGCATCGCCGATGGCGTTGAACACCAGATCGTAGGGCGGCAGGCTTTCCCCGGCATCGGGGGCATATTCCAGAAACCATACCAGCCGCGTGACCCGGCCGCGCGGCAACAACGCGTCCAGCGGCACATTGCCCAGGCCCGAGGCCGCCAGGATCAGCACGCGCGGCGCCCCCGGTCCGGCCTCCTCCACCTGCAGCCACTGCCGGGCCAGGGCGCGGGCGCGGAACGGCGCCGCCTCGTCGAGCCGCCCCAGCCGCTCCAGCGCCACCGCCAGATTCTGATTGGCCGCCACCAGATCGGCATCCACGGCCAGGGCGCGGCGATACCAGGCCTCGGCCTCGTCCAGGCGGTTGGCCTGCAAATAGGCGGTGCCCAGATTGTAGAAGGCCAGGGCCGAGCCGTCACGCAGGGCCATGGCGGCGCACAAGGCTCCGGTGGCCTCGGCCTGCCGTCCCTCGGCCTGAAACCGCGCCGCCAGCCGGTCGTAGTCCTCGGCCGTCATCCCATCGTCCATTGCCGCTCTCCCTGGCCGCCCGTTGCCGTCATACCACACCCCGCCGCCGCGATGTGTCACGTTCATCGCGATGAGCAACGCTCATCACGACGTGGTTTTTAAAGACCCCATGACCGGCGGGCCATCCCATATTAAAGTCGTGAGCGAAGACCCGTCCCCCTCTTTCCCTCCTGGAGATCCGCTTGCCCTCCCTGCATCGCCGCCTCGCCCTGCGTCTGGCCCTGGGGGCCCTGGTCATCGGCCTGCTGGCCGGGGCCGCCACCCTGACCCTGGAACTGGAACGGGTGGACGACACCATCGTCACCCTGGCCAGCCAGGAGGCCACCGCCTTCACCGAGCAATCCCCCGGCGTGCAGGAGGCGGCGCGGGCCCCTCTGATTCAGCAGCGTCTCGTCACCTTCCTGCGCAACCGTCAGAGCGCGCATCAGGGGCATTTCCTCATGGCCGAGATCTACACCCCGGCCCGCCAGGAAATCGCCCAGGCCAACGAAGGATTGCCGCCCGACGTGGAGCGCCAGGTGGAAACCAGCCGGCACCGTTTCCCCCCCGGCCATCGCTCCTGGTATCACAAGATCGTCGCCCACGACCGCCTCTATCTGCAGGTGCTGACGCCGCTGTTCACCGCCGAAGGGCAGCCCGCCGGCACGCTGGAAGGCGTCTACAGCATCCCGCCCGCCGAGCTGTCGGTGATCACCGGGCGCACCACCGCCATGGTGGCCCTGGTGGTGCTGGTGGTGATGATCACCGCCGCCACCCTTTACCCCATCATTCTCGGCCTGCACCGCGAGCAGGCCGACCTGTCGCGCGATCTCCTGAAAGCCAATCTCGATACCCTGGCGGTGCTGGGCAGCGCCATCGCCAAGCGCGACAGCGATACCTACGCCCATAATTTCCGCGTGACCCTCTATGCCCTGGGCCTGGCCGAGCGCGCCGGTCTGCCCCGCGCCGCCATCCGCGAACTGATCAAGGGCTCGTGGCTGCACGATGTGGGCAAGATCGCCATTTCCGATAGCGTGCTCCTGAAGCCCGGCCCGCTAACCGACGACGAGTTCGCGCTGATGAAAACCCATGTGCGGCACGGGCTCGATATCGTTCACCAGTCGCAGTGGCTGGAAGGCGCCGCCGAGGTGGTGGGCGGCCATCACGAGAAATGGGACGGCTCGGGCTATCCCCAGGGCCTGCGAGGCGAGGCCATCCCCCTGAATGCCCGCATTTTCGCCCTGGCCGACGTTTTCGACGCCCTGACCTCGCGCCGCCCCTACAAGGAGCCGATGCCGCCCGAACAGGCCCTGGAGATCATGGCGCGGGGCCGGGGCCGCCATTTCGACCCAACCCTGTTCGATCTGTTCATCCGCACCGTCGGCCCCGATTTCCAGGCCTTCGGCGGCCGCGAGGACGATCGCGCCCGCCTGCTGCTGATGCGCCGCGCCCAGCCCTACTACATGCCGGCCTGAAGGCCATGCCGGGAAGACCAACAACATGACACTAAAATGAAAATATTGTTCCAGAACAATGACATGAAAATATTTTTCCTTGCCCGCATTCCCTTTCCGCCAATGAATGGTCCCCCCTATGATCGGAGTCCGCCATGGCTATCGCCAAATACCTTTGCCTGCCCGCTCTTGCCATCCTTTTATCCGCCTGCGCCACCCAAACCCCCGCCGACGCCGCGCTCAGCGCCGCCGTCGAACAGCAGATCAATGAGGAAGCAGGACTGGAAAGCGACCACATCACGGTCCGCGCCGACAACGGCACCGTCTATCTCGACGGTCTTGTGGATACGGCTGCGGAACAGGGGCAGGCCGAGGATATCGCCCGATCCGTTCCCGGCGTCAGACAAGTCATCGATCTGACCGGCGTCCGCGGCAACACCTATTAGGGCGCTGCCAAGGCTGCGGATGCAGCCGCCCGGCGAGGGACAATAAGGTGGGTCACTTCAGTAAATCGAGTTGCGGTGATCGGACCCGATCACCGCACCCTCATGCGCCGGGCGGGTTTCTCCGAAACCCTTGGCTTCGCGCCATCAGGCGCGCGTCGCCTTGCTCCTAACCGGCGTCGCGATGAGTCAAACTCATCGCGACTTGGTATAACACACCGGTATAAAGTCCGAACTCCTCCCACCAACGGCAACGGCTCCCCGCCTCGCGGCGGGGAGCCGTCGTGTTTCGCGGCGGGTCCGTGGCGCACCACGGACCCGCGTCACGGCAACGGTTTTTAGAAGTTGAAACGAGCGCCGGCCATGGTGGAAACGGCGTTGTTGTAAGCGTAACCGGAGTCCATGCCGCCCAGAACCTGGGAGTACATCACACCGGCATAAAGGTCGAAGCGCTTGGTGACGGCATAGTCGCCCATGAGCGACATGACGTTCTCGCTACCCGCGCACTTGCCGCTCCGGCCATAGGCGGTACCGCCGCACGAAACATTGGATCCGGCGTAATTGTTCTGATGCTGGTAGTAATAGGCACCGGCCAGCGAGAACTTCGGGGTGAACTGGTATTTGGCACCGGTCCAGGCGATCTGCAGGACCTCGTTGCCCGACTGATAGGCATTGTTGGTCACCTGCAGCAGATAGCCGCCGATATCCTGAGCGCCGGTGTTCAGATTATGCGAGGGGTCGCTGTAGAGGATGTGCTCGTAGCCACCATAAAGAGTGGCCGGCCCCATGCCGTATTTCAGCATCAGAGCTTCGGCGATATTGTCCGAGATGGTGCCGCTCAGATAGGTGTTGTTGCCGAGGGTGCCGCCCGGAACCGAACCCAGATGCACGGCGTCCTTCACATCCGACACCGTGGCGTCCACCGACAGGCCGCCCCACTGGGTGCCGACGTCGAACTGGCCGGCGCCCAGCCCGGTGTTATTGTAGCCATTGTTGGCCTGGGCCAGGGCGATCATATGCACCGGCCCCAGCTGAACGGCATAGCGGGCCGAATTGTCCAGACGGGCATCCTGGGTGTCGCCGCCGCCGTTGGCGGCGCCGGCCCAGCCGATCAGCGAGAAGGCGTAGGAGCCGCCCATCGGATCATAGGTCACGACGTTATCCAGCAGCAGGCTGTCCAGACGACCGACGGTGAAACGGCCATAGGTCTTGGAATCGACGCCGATATAGGCCTCGCCGTTCAGGAACTGGCCGGCACGGCTGCCGTCGGCATTGGCGGTCTGGTTGCCCAAAGCCACGCCGTTATTCTGCTGGACCGATTTGACGGCATCGGACAGAACGCCCGACTGCGGATTGAAGCCGGTTTCCAGCTTACCGACGAGATTAAGCTGATCGGCGATGAGCGGCTCCTCGAACTTGATGCCGATCTTCGACTGGCTGAGACCGCTGGGGGTCACACCGAAGATCGAGCGGGTGCTGTTCTTCTGCACCAGTTCGTTCACACCGGGGTAGAAATAGTCGTTCAGCGGCGCGCCATGAGTCTGATAGCTCATGCCGATATCGAGAGTGCCGTAGAGCGTGATGCCATGCGTGGTGAGATTGGTCTGGCCCGCCATGTATTTCTTGAGAATGTCGGCTTCCGATTCGGAGCTCTCGCCGGAAGCGGCGGCGCTGGAAGCCTTCAGGCTGTTGATCTGCTGCTGCAGGCTATCGACCTGCTGCTGCAGGGCCTGCGGATCGACGCTCTGAGCGCTGGCCAGGGCCGGCAAGGCAATCACAGCAATACCCGCGGCGAGCGCGAACCGGCGCGCAAGACGACGCGATGTAACATAACTGTAATATTGAGTAATCATTGGAACCCCACATGGATAAACGAGACGAGCGCATGCGATACCAACCCACTCCCAGCGGCAATTAAAATTATTTTAATATCCGCTCGCCCACCCCCGCGCCGTCCGGAAAGGCTCCTCTCGCATCAGGAGAGCATCGCAATAACTTATTGAATATAAATAATTTTAAAGATATGAGAGATAATAAATTATATTTAACACCTAAAAGTTGCACCGGCCAAGGGCGTCGTTTTAGGGCGATCTGATGCAATTAGGCAACATCTGCAATTACAGAATGAACTCTATATGCGACCTGAAAATCATCGACACACCCCGCATCCATCCAGAGAATTATTCACGAAACCTTCATTTTACAATGCCTCTCTCGGACGCCGGGCACATAAGACGATCCGCTCATGACGGGTGACGGACGCGGCGGCCATAACGAAGAGCCCGGTTTCACCCGGAAGCCCCCGGCAATACCAAGCCGTGATGCGTTTGACTCATCGCGACCCCGGTGAGGAACAAGCCGACGCGCGCCTGATGGCGCGGCGAGGCAAAGCGCGCATGAGGGGGCGGTGATCGGACCCGGCCACCGCAATTCGGTATAAGTAGCCCAGGGATGAACCGCCGCCATCGGCGCCCCCCCCCAACCACGGCTCCGACGCCGTCTCGCTGATCGGCTGGCCGGGCACCACCGCCCCCACCCGCACCGGTTGTCCGCGTGACATTCTAAACCGGTCCTCCCGGCGGCATGGCCGTCGGCGTTTTTTGCATGAGACGGACAGGAAAACGCCACAACGGCTGACAGCCCGTTTCCTTACGCAACTTCAGGGCGCTCCGGAAAAATTCCAAGGCACCTGTTGCGAATTTACCACAGACAATTGCCATAGGGACCGCCAGAGAACCGCGGCCGACCTCAATAGTATGAAATATTATTGAAACAGACATGAAGTGCATCGTAAACATATTTACATAAGACCAAGCCCCCTCCACTCCCCCCACCAATTACTGAACCAATTTTCACAAACCCGGATGAGACACCTTCTCATTCTCATACCGTTGCTAAACCGTGATATAATTGCACCAATATGGTTGATATAATTATTTTAACATCGTCATTTTAACTCAAGCACAACCCCATATTCCTTTTTAATATGAAAAAATCTTTAATTGTTCACCCTGGGGCAGCGGTTTCACAGTGCCGCGAATTCAAAATAACGGGGTGTTTATTCCTATGTCCTTTTCTCGCAGCCTCCTGGCCGCCGGTGTCGCCGCCGTCGCCCTGACCGCCGTGACCGGCGCCGCCCGCGCCGACGACAGCCTGACCTATGCCGGCATCACCCTCTACGGCACCATCGACATCGACGTCACCAACCAGAACCATGGGTCCGGCCTCAATGCCGACATGCCCACCACGGCCAACTATCTGGTGATGAAGAGCAACAGCCGCAGCCAGACCCTGCTGGCCGCCAACGGCCTCAGCCAGTCGAACATCGGCTTGAAGGGCGATGAGGCCCTGACCGATCGCCTCGACTTCATCTTCAAGGTGGAAGCCGGCTTCAATCCGACCCTGGCCGGTGTGCATCTGGCCAACGGCCTCGGCTCGATGAAAAGCAACAACGGCGTGCCGCTGAGCGAGCAGAGCTCCAACGGCGATTCCAGCCGCGCCGGCCAGTTCGACAACGCCGCCGGCTATGTCGGCCTGAAGGACAAGACCTTCGGCACCCTGACCGTCGGCCGCCAGACCACCCCGCTGGCCGATGATATCGGCACCTACGATCCCAACCACGGCTCCTACGCCTTCGCCGTCATCGGCTTCTCGGGCGCCGCCGCCGGCGGCGGCACCACCGAGGATGCCCGCTACGACGATTCCATCAAGTACACCGGCCAGTACGGCATGTTCCGTACCGCCCTGCTGTATCAGCCGGGCGGCAACCAGTATCAGATCGGCTACGGCATGGAAAAGACCGGCTCGGCCGAACAGGTCGACCTCGGCGCCGATTACGCCGGCCTGTCGGGCGATGCCATCTTCGCCCACAAGAACGACGCCGTGGCCATCGGTGCCTTTCTGCCCAGCGCCGCCAACAGCCTGAAGTACGGCAACAATCTGGCCGCCACCGTTTCCGACAACACCACCCTGGGCCTGATGCTGAAGTACAAGCTCACCCATCAGACCACCCTGTTCGGCGGTTACGAGCACATCACCATGGCCAATCCGGCCAATCCCTTCTCCATCGGCAACGGCCTCGGCGACTACGGCATCGTCGCCAACAACAACGCCTTCGGCCGCGACAAGCACCTGGCCATCTACTGGACCGGCGTCGCCTACCAGCCCATCGACAAGCTGACCCTGACCGCCGCCTATTACGGCTACGCCCAGGGCGCCTTCGGCACCACCACCGCCACCGCCTCCTGCTCGGATTCCAGCTCGGCCTACTGCAGCGGTAACCTGAACGCCGGCTCGTTCGACGCCGTTTACGCCCTGAACCACCATATCGATCTTTATGGCGGCGTGATGTACTCCATCGTCAGCGGCGGCATGGCCAACGGCTATCTGCACAACAACACCGTGTCCACCACCACCGGCGTGCGCGTGAAGTTCTAATTTTTCACGGCACCACCAAACGGGGAAAGCGCCGGCGAGGAAGCATCGCCGGCGCTTTTTCCTTAATCAGATCCCAGTCCCCGCCCCCCTCTTGCGCATTTTCTGAGCATCCGTCCATTTCCCTGTTTGACAATGGGATGAAAATCCAATCGAATACCGGCGTCCCATCACAAAATGATCACGATGACGCACACCCTCCCCCCCGCGCTGCAAGCGGACAATATCCATAAACGCTTCGGCTCGTTGGAGGTTCTGAAAGGCATCAGCCTGACCGCCCATGACGGCGAGGTCATCTCCATCCTGGGCTCGTCCGGCTCGGGCAAAAGCACCTTCCTGCGCTGCCTCAACCTGCTGGAAGCGCCCCATGAGGGGCGCATCGCCCTGGGCGGCGAGGACTTCAAGCTGAAGCGCCTGAAGGATGGCTCGCTGGTTTCGGCCGATCCCCGCCAGATCACCCGCCTGCGCGCCAGCATGGGCTTCGTCTTTCAAAGCTTCAATCTGTGGCCGCACATGACGATTTTGGAAAACGTCATCGAGGCGCCGGTCATGGTGCGCAAAACCCCGCGCAAGCAGGCCGTGGCCGAGGCCGAGGCCCTGCTGGAAAAAGTGGGCATCGCCGACAAGCGCAACGCTTATCCCGGCCATCTGTCGGGCGGCCAGCAACAGCGCGCCGCCATCGCCCGCACCCTGGCCATGCAGCCGCGCGTGCTGCTGTTCGACGAGCCGACCTCGGCCCTTGATCCGGAAATGGTGGCCGAAGTGCTGAATGTGATCAACGGCCTGGCCGAAGAGGGCCGCACCATGCTGCTGGTCACCCACGAGATGCGCTTCGCCCGCAATGTTTCGACCCGCGTCCTGTTCCTGCATGACGGACGCATCGAGGAAGAGGGAACGCCGGACAAGGTGTTCGACGATCCCGCATCGCCGCGCTGCCGGCAATTCATGGCCAGCCACCGCTGACCCTGCATGTTTCGAAAGAGGGGGTTCACATGCGCTTCAAGTCCTTATTGATTGCCGCCGCCTTCGCCACCGCCAGCCTGTGCGGCCAGGCCTTCGCCGCCCAGAAGGTCCGCATCGGCACCGAAGGCGCCTACCCGCCCTTCAATCAGGTGGACAGCAAGGGCAACATCACCGGCTTCGACGTGGATATCGCCAAGGCGCTGTGCGCCGCCGCCAAGCTGGACTGCACCATCGTCACCCAGGATTGGGACGGCATCATCCCCGCCCTCAACGCCCGCAAGTTCGACGCCATCGCCGCCTCCATGTCCATCACCGAGGAGCGCAAGAAGGCGGTGGACTTCACCGATCCCTACTACACCAACAAGCTGCAGTTCGTGGCGCCCAAGGGCACGGCCTTCTCGCCCGATCAGCTGAAGGGCAAGGTGCTGGGAGCCCAGCGCGCCACCATCGCCGGCACCTGGCTGGAAAAGAACGCCAAAGGCGCCCAGATCAAGCTCTACGACACCCAGGAAAACGCCTATCTCGACCTGGCCGCCGGCCGTCTCGACGCCATCCTGGCCGACAAGTTCGTCAACTATGCCTGGCTGAAGAGCGATGCCGGCAAGGATTTCGAGTTCAAGGGCAAGCCGGTGTTCAGCAACGACAAGATCGCCATCGCCGTGCGCAAGGGCGACAACAGCCTGCGCGAAAAGCTGAATGCCGCCCTCAAGGTCATCCTGGCCGACGGCACCTACAAGAAGATCAACGAAAAGTACTTCCCCTTCAGCATCTATTAAGATCCCGGCGGCGCCGGGCGGACAGCCCCGCCCGGCGCCGCGTTTTGATTCGGACTACTTGATGAACCTGCACGGCTTCGGCCCTCAACTGCTCCAGGGCACGCTCATGACGGTGCGGCTGGCCCTGTCCGCCGTCAGCGTCGGCCTGGTGCTGGGCCTGCTCGGCGCCATCGCCAAATCCTCGCGCCATGCCGCCCTGCGCCTGCTGGGCGAGGGTTACACCACCATCGTGCGCGGCATTCCCGAACTCCTGATGGTGCTGATCGTCTATTTCGGCTCCTCCACCATGATCGGCGCCGTGCTGCGCCAGTTCGGCATCGACACCTATGTGGAACTGGGGCCGTTCCTTTCGGGCACCGTCGCCCTCGGCCTCACCTTCGGCGCCTATGCCACCGAGGTGTTCCGCGGCGCCCTCCTGACCGTGCCCCGGGGGCAGATCGAGGCGGCGCAATCGCTGGGCCTGGGCCGCTGGCATTGCTTCCACCGCATCGTGCTGCCGCAATTGTGGCGCATCGCCCTGCCCGGCCTCGGCAACCTGTTCATGGTGCTGCTGAAGGACACCGCCCTCATTTCGGTGGTGGGGCTGGACGAGATCATGCGCAAGGCGCAGATCGCCGTGGGCGACACCCGCGAACCCTTCACCTTCTACGGCTGCGCCGCCCTCATCTATCTCGGCCTCACGGTTCTGACCAGCGGCGGCCTGATGGCCCTGGAGCACCGCGCCAACCGCGGCTACCGGAGGGCGCGCTCGTGAGTTTCGATACCGGCGTCATTCTCGACAATTTCCCCAAGCTGCTCACCGGCGCCGTGCTCACCGTGCAGCTGGTGGCGCTGTCGGGCCTGGGCGGCCTGGCCCTGGCCTTTCCCATCGGCATCGCCCGCTCCTCGCGGCGGCCCTGGGTACGGGCCCTGCCCTGGTGCTACATCTTCTTCTTCCGCGGCACGCCGCTGCTGGTGCAGCTGTTCCTGGTCTATTACGGCCTCTCGCAGTTTTCCGCCATCCGCCATTCCGAACTGCTGTGGCCCTATCTGCGCGATCCCTATTGGTGCGCCCTCATCGCCATGTCGATGAACACCGCCGCCTATATCGCCGAAATCCTGCGCGGCGCCCTGCAGGCCGTGCCCCGGGGCGAGATCGAGGCCGCCATTGCGGTGGGCATGTCGAAAGGCCAGATCCTGCGGCGCATCCTGGTGCCGCGCGCCGTGCGCATCGGCCTGCCGGCCTATTCCAACGAGGTGATCCTCATGCTGAAGGGCAGCGCCCTGGCCAGCACCATCACCCTTCTGGAACTGACCGGCATGGCCCGCACCATCATCGCCGAAACCTATATGCCGGTGGAGATCTTCCTGGCCGCCGGGGCCTGCTATCTGGCCATCTCCTTTCTCATGGTCCGCACCTTCAAGCTGGCGGAAAACATCCTGAACCGCCATCTGCGCCACGCCCGCTGAACGCGGGCGCGCCCCCCTTCCGGTTCACGGAAACAGGCTGTCCACCGCCGACTGGTCGATGCCCGCCCCCGCCAGTTGCGGGCCGTTCAGCAGGGCGGCCTCGTCGCCGGCCGAACCTTGCGCCTGCGGCAGCGGCACGGCGCCGAATTCCTCCTCGCCCCAGATGCGGATGATGGCCAGAACCCGATCCTCCACATAGCGCAGGGTGCGCACCACCTTGGCCACCCGCTGGCCGGTGATGTCCTGAAAGCCGCAGGCCTCGAACAGCCGCAGGGTGGCGTCGCTGATCTGGTCGGCCACGTTCACCGCCAACTCGTCCGTCACGTTGTCGCGGATGCGCTCGGCCAGGCGTTCGATCTCCTCGGCCTGCTGCAGAATGTCGTGCGTGGCCGACTCGGTGGCCCCGACGATGGCGTCCAGTTCGTAGGTGGCCGACACGATGCGGTCCTCGCGGGCCTTGGGATGCTTGATGGCGGCGATCTCGGTCTTGGTCTGGCGGATGTAATCGCGCAAATCCCGCATCTCGCGGCGCAAGAGATCCAGATCGGGCGCCCCCGCAGCACCCCCGGCCGAAACGGTCAGCCCGGTTTCCAGTTCGTGGCGCAGGGACAGAATGGCCAGCAGAACGTCCTCATTGGTGATTTCGTGTTTCTTCGTCACGTCGCACCGCTCCTCATCTCAGGCGGATCAGCCCCCCGGCCGGGCCGCAGTGTGGAACGGCGGACGGGGCCGCGTCAGCCTCTCTTTCGGCTTAATCCCCGTTTTTCATCGGCCCGAAAATCGTATAGCCTTGAGCCTGTTCAGGGATTTCCCTGTCCTGGCGAACCTCAAGGATCCATGGGCGATGCGGCCGACGCCGGCTTTTCTTCTGCTAAGCCTCCTCCTGCTGGCGGTCCGGCCCGTTCGGGCCGACGAAGCCCCCCCGCTGCTCATCGCCCATGTCACCCCGGCCACCGGCCGCTTCGCCCTGCATTCGGAATCCGATCGCCGCGGCGCCCAGATGGCGGTGGACGAGGCCAACGCCGACGGCGGCGTGCTGGGCCGCCACGTGGTGATGATCTCGCGCGATCCCGGCCTCGATCCGGCCCAGGCCGCCCGCGTCGCCCGCGATCTGATCCTGCGCACCCATGTGGGCTTCATGGTGGGGGCCATCAGCTCCGACGTGGCCGCCGCCATGTCGGCGGTCTGCCAGCATTATGGCGTGATCTTCATCAACACCAATTCCTCGGCGCCCTCGGAGGCGGTGGAAAACGCCCACCGCACCAAGTTCGTCTTCGACGCCAACGCCGCCAATTACAACCGCACCCTGCTGAAATACGCCCTCGACCGCCACGCCTCGAAACGGGTGCTGCTGCTCACCGAGGACGACGAATGGGGGCGAAGCAGCGCCCAGGCCTCGCGGCCCATCATCGCCGCCAACGGCGGCCAGGTCGTGGCGCAGATCATGGTCCCCGCCACCTTGAGCGACCCGACCGCCCTGTTGGCCAAGGTGGAGGCCACCCCCGCCGAGGTGGTGGCGGTGAACATCAGCGGCGACAACCAGATCCGCCTGTTCTCCCATATCCCGCCCCGCCTTTTGCAACAACGCTCCTGGGTGGTGGGCGAGGTGGACTGGGAGGAGCTTTACCCCGCCCCCGGCACGCCGCGCCCGCTGTTCGGCATCACCTGGAACTGGACCTTTAAAACACCGGGCACCAGCGCCTTCGTGGCCCGCTACCGCGCCCGCTACGGCCGCACCACCCTGCCCTATCCCGGCCACATCACCCGCACCGCCTATCTGGCCACCAAGGCCCTGCTGGAAGCCATCCGCCAGGCCGGCACCACCAACAACCACGCGGTGATCCGCCAATTGGAGCACTATAAGGCCAGCCCCGCCGATGCCATGCAGGACGATGCCGCCGTCATGGATCCGGTCAGCCACCATCTGCAGCAAAGCACCTATATCGCCACCTGGCATCCGCGCACCGATCATCCGGAATTGGGGCTGGAGGTGCTGGGCCATGTCTCCCCCGCCGATAATGTCTATGACCGGGAGCGGCAAACGGTGCTGGAACCCCTATCGGCCACGCCGCAATACACGCCATGAACACGCCCCGCTTCGGCCTGATCACCCGCATCGCCACCCTGGTGCTCCTCATCGAAATCGCCGCCTGCGGCCTGTTGGGCCTGTTTTACGTCGAGCGCTTCAGCCAGGCCGAGCTCGACCGCCTGCATGCCCAGCTCCACCTGTTCGCCCAGTTGATGGCCCAGGAGGATCTGCCCCTCAGCGCCGTGTCCGATGCCGCCATGCTGCGCGCTTTCATCGGGGCCCCGTGCGAACAGGCCATGGTGATCGGCCAGGGCGGCTGGGTCATCGCCGCCCTCGATCCCGCCCTGCTGGGGCGGAGCGCCGCCGGCCTGCCCGGCTACGATCCCGCCTGGGCCGCCCGGGGCGGCGGCGAGCGCTTCCTCGCCTGGGATGATCATCTGACCTACACCGCCTTGCTGCGCGCCGGCAACGGCGCCCCGCTTTACACCCTGCGCCTGACGGTCAACAGCGCCGAGATCAACCATCAGCGCCTGGCCATCGTCCTGCGCGGCCTGGTGCTGGCCGGTCTGGTCATTCTGCTGGGCACGCTGGCCATTCTGCTCATGCTGCGCGCCCTGATCGCCCGCCGCCTCGAAGGATCCCTGGCGGTGCTGCAACATATCGAGCGGGGCGATCTCTCCCGCCGTATCGCCGTGCCGGTGGCCGACGAACTGGGCCGCCTGCAGGACGGCATCAATTCCATGACCGCCACCATCGGCGCCCTGGTGGGCCAGTCCCGCCGCAACGAGGAGGAAATCACCGCCATCCTCGACGCCATCGCCGACGGCGTGCTGGCCGTGGGCACCGACGGCCGCATCCTGCGCAGCAATCCCAGCGCCGCCCGTCTGCTGGGCGCCAGCGCCGAGGCCCTGGCGGCACGGGATTTCGCCACCTGCCTGCCCGTCCTGGCGGACTGTCTGCCCGCCGCCTGGCATCAGGCCGGCGGCGACAGCGGCGACGCCGATATCCTGGTGGAGCTGCCCCGCCCACCGGACGAACCGCGCGTGGCCGAGATCAGCCACGCCCCCATTCTCGACCAGAGCGGCGCCGTGCTGGGCGGCGTGCTGGTGCTGCACGACATCACCGAACGGCGCAAGAGCGAACGCCGGTTGCAGGACGCGGTGGAGCGGCTCACCGTCTCCAACACCGAACTGGAACGCTTCGCCTACGTCGCCTCGCACGATCTGCAGGAACCCTTGCGCACCATCGTCTCCTTCACCCAGCTTCTGGAGCGGCGCTGGGGCGAAAGCCTGCCCGAGGAGGCGCGCGACTATTCCCGCTTCGTCATCGACGCCGCCAAGCATATGCGCCTGCTGATCACCGATCTGCTCAGCTATTCCCGCGTCAACAGCAAGAGCAGCCGCCAGGAAATGCTGCCGCTGGAGGCGTGCTGCGAGGCCGCCCTGCGCAATCTGCATGAAAGCCTGCAGGAAAGCGGCGGCGCCGTGACCCTGGCCGATCTGCCCCAGGTGCGCGGCGACAAGATCCAACTGATCCAGCTGTTCCAGAACCTGATCGGCAACGCCCTGAAATTCCGCCGCCCCGGCGTGCCGCCCCGCATCACCGTTTCGGCCCGCCGCCTGGACGACGCCTGGCAGGTGGATGTGGCCGACAACGGCGTCGGCATCGACGCCGAGGGCCAGGACGTTTTCGAAATCTTCAACCGCCTGCACGCCAAGCAGGTCTATCCCGGCTCCGGCGTGGGACTGGCCATCTGCAAGCGCATCGTGCAAAAGCACGGCGGCGCCATCTGGTACGACAGCCAGCCCGGACAGGGCACCATCTTCCATGTGACCCTGCCCAGGTCCGGCGAACCGGGCTGATCCTCAGCGCCCCGGCAGCAGGGCGCCGACGGCGGCACCGGCGCCGCCGCCGATCAGGGCGCCGGGCAGCACCGCGCCGCCGGTCATGGCGGCGATGGCCGCACCACCGGCGGCGCCCAACGCGCCGCCCGACAAGGCGCGTTGCTGACGCGGCGTCATCTCGGCGCAGGCCGAAAGGCCCACGGCCAACAGCACAACGACGGAAAATAGACGAGCGGTTTTCATGGGACTGGTCCTTGTCTTGAAAAAGGTCTCACCGACAGGACAACCCTAGCCCGCCCCCCGGGGATCACGGGGTGAGAAGGCTGTGATAAAGCTGTGACCGCCTTATCCTAAATCCCGGTGATCGGACCCGATCACCGGGGCCCCTCAAGCGGCGGGCGGGGTCTTCCAGACCCCTTGCCTAACGCGGCATCAGCCGCGCGTCGCCTTGCTCCTAACCGGCGTCGCGATGAGCCCTGCTCACCGCGACTTGGTCTTACCCGGACAGCCGCGGCAGCGTGACCGTGACGTCCAGCCCGCCCTCCGCCGCCGGGGCGGCGGCGGCCGTGCCGCCCATGGCCTCGGCATTGCGCCGCACCAGCCACAGGCCCAGACCATAATGGGCCTCGCCGCCCTCCTCCCCCGGCCGGCGCGACACATGCCGCCCGAAGATCCGTTCCAGCTGATCCAGCGCCACTCCCGGCCCCCGATCGCGCACCCGCAGGCGCAGCCAATCGCCCTCGGCGCTTAAGGACAAGGTCACACGGGATCCGGCGGGGGCGAAATCCAGGGCATTGTCCAGCACGTTCTCGGTGATGGTTTCCAGCATCTCCTCGCTGCCCGCCACCATGAGGCCGGGGGTCAGATCCAGGTCCAACCCCACCCCGCGTTCCGCCGCCAGGCGCGCATAGCCCCGCCCCTGCCGCTCCAGCAACAGCGACAGCGCCACCGGATGGCGCGGGCAGTCGATCAGCCCGGCGATGGCCTCGTCGATGCGGCGGGCCAGCGACACCAATTGATCGAGCCGTTCCACCGACTGCTCGATCACCTCCAGGCTGCGCCGCGCCCGGCCGTCCTCCTCGGGCACGGCGCGGCGCAACGGCTCCAGGGACTGGCTGATCACCGCCAACGGCCCCTTGAGGGCATGGGCGTTTTCCTCGGCCGCCTGGCGCAGCAGGGTCTCCGAGCGCGACAGCGCCCCCACCATGGCATCCAGCCCGGCCGCCACCTCGGCCAGTTCGGGAATGCGGTTGCCGGCGGCGAACGACGGCGCCGGCTTGCGCCCCATGCCCTGGGCCACCTTGCGGAAACGGCCGAGATTGCGCCAGGCGTCGATGAAGATCGACAACACCAGCACCGCCATCAGCAGATAGATGGAGGCCGCCGCCCGGATCTCGGGCGAACGCCAGAACGGCCGTCCGATCAGCCGTTCCGGCAGGCTGCCGGTGGGCTGGGCCGCCAGCACCACCCAGCAGCCTTGCGGGGTATCGTGCGGGGCCAGATAGGTCAGCAGATCCTGGCCCGCGCCGCCGCCGTCGGCGGGCAGACGCAAGGCCAGCGGGCTTTGCCCCCGGCAACTTCCGGCCAGAGGCGCGAGCACCCCGCTGGCCGCCAGCCGGGCCATGGCCGCCCGCCCCTCCGCCGCGCCGCGTTCCGGCGCCGAGGCCACCAGCAGAAAGGCCCCGTCGCGCGCCTTGGCCGGGCGGAACAACAGTTTCAACGACAGGCCCCCCGCCGCCAGCCGGGTCACGGCGCCGTCGAGCGCCGACGCCGTGCGGGGCGAGAATCGGTCCAGCAGGGGAAACACCGCCTCGCCGGCCAGGCGCCCCTGCTCCTGAATGAGATGCAACAGCAAATCGCCGCGCTGGCGGTCGGCCAGGCGCACCTGCTGGGCGATGAGCACCGGCACCACGGCGAAGATCAGCGCCGCCGCCGCCAGCTTGAAGGCGAACGAACGCAGCGCCGTTTCAAGAAGTTTTCGGGTGATCCACCTGCCAGACATAGCCGAACCCCGGATAGTTGCCGATCTGGTCGAAGGCGGGATCGACCAGACGGAATTTCTCGCGTATGCGTTTGATGGCGGCGCGCACATTGGTGCGGTAACCGTCCTCGCCGGCTCCGGCATGAAAGCCCTTGCCGCGTCCGGCATCGTAGAGATCGCGGTAGCTGAGATCGCGCCCGGGACGGGCGGCCAGCGCCGCCACCATGGCGAACTCCCCCACCGTCAATTCCAGCGGCCGCCCCCGCCAGGCGGCGCGGCGGCTGTCATGGTCCAGGGTCAGTCCCTCGGGCGGCGGCGGCGGGGCGGAGGGCGGATCGCGCCGCCCCAGACTGAGGGCGATGCGTTTTTCCAAAATGGTGAAGCTGCGGGATTTTTCCACGAAATCCACGGCGCCGCCCTGCAAGGCGGCCTCCTCGAAGATCTGATCGCTGAGCACGGTCAGGAAAATCACCGGACAGGGCACGGCATCGGCGCGCAGGCGGCGCAGCACCTCGATACCGTTCAACCCCGGCATTTTCCAATCCAGCAACACCAGACCGGGCCGCAAACCGCCGGCGACCGCGGCCAGAAAGCTGTCGCCATCGGACCAGGCGCTGACGCCGTAGCCGGCATCGGCCAGATTGCCTCCCAGGGTTTCGCGAAACAGGGCGTCGTCGTCCACCAGGGCGATCAGCGGCGGCCCCTCAGCGGACATGGCGCCCTCCCGCCGCCCGCAGCCGCCGCCAACAGCTTTTGCGTCCGCCATGCTCGAAATCGTAACTGGCCACCCGCAGGCCGCCGCCCTCCACCTCGGGAAAAAAGATCAGCGCCAGCACGCAATGCCCTTTGCGGTAGCGCCACAGCCGCCCCATGTCGCGGTCCCGCGTCAGGCCCGGCCGCCCCAGCAGGGCGGTAACCCCGGCCTCGTCCAGCCCCAAAAGCCGGTCCGGCCCCTCGGACGCGGCGGCGCGCGGCGGCGCGGGCGGACGTGGCGGCACCGGCGGCACCGGCGGCGGCCCCCGCGTTACCGGCGGACGGGAGACCGGACCGGGATGCGGTTCCACCAGGGAACAGGCCGCCAGCGACAAAGCCGCCAGCGTGACCAGCAGTATCCGGCGCGTTCCGCGTATTATCATCCGGCGCACCCCGCGCATGATCCGTTTCTTACCCTCCGCCGCAAAGGCGCTCATAATAGCAAATCCCGTTGATCGGACCCGATCAACGGAGCCCCTCAAGCGGCGGGCGGGGTCTTCCAGACCCCTTGCCTAACGCGGCATCAGCCGCGCGTCGCCTTGCTCCTAACCGGCGTCGCGATGAGCCAAGCTCACCGCGACTTGGTATTACCCGCCACGATCGAAAAAGCCCCGGCCAAACGGCCGGGGCTTTTCCTTATGCTGCGATGCGGAAATTTTATTCCTCGCCCTCGGCGGGGCCGTCGCCCTCGTCCAGAACGATGGGCACGCCCGGCTGATGTTTGGAGGTGCGGATGGCCAGGGCCGATTTCACATGGCTGATATTGGGGGCGGCGGTCAGCTTGGTGGTCAGGAAGCGCTGATAGGAATCCCAATCCTCGGCCACCACCTTCATCAGAAAATCGGTTTCGCCGGCCAGCATCGAGCATTCGCGCACTTCCGGCCAAGCCAGCACCAGATCCTCGAAGGCCTTGAGATCGGCCTCGGCCTGGCTGTTGAGGCCGACATGGGCGAACACCGTGACATTGAACCCCAGGGCCACCGCGTCCACATCGGCGTGATACCCGCGGATATACCCCGCCTCTTCCAGGGCGCGCACGCGGCGCAGACAGGGCGGAGCGGATATCCCGGCCCGGCGGGCCAGATCCACATTGGTCATGCGGCCATCGGCCTGCAGATCGTGCAGAATGCGACGATCGATGCGGTCAAGCTTGACCCGCTGCATAAGGGGGATACTCCGGGAAAAAAACCATCAGTCGGTAATTATATTACGCACACCCCCGCCCTTCGCCAAGTCTTCTTTCGGCCTCCGGCGGCGCCATGCCGTCCGCCCTGAAATTTTATGGCGCGGACATCCGTCCTAAAAAAACCGCCTTTTCAGCGGAATATCATTATTTTTTAGCGACATCCGCCCCAGCTTGTAATCGTTGAAACTTGCAGAGCCTCCGGGGCGTGCTTACATTGGCCCCATTCCGTCTTCTTTGAAGGAGCACTCCGATGACCACCCCCGCCACGCTCGTGACCCAGGCCGCCCCGGACTTCACCGCTCCGGCCGTGATGCCGAACAACGAGATCAATCCCAGCTTCAACCTGAAGAGCTATCTGGCCGGGTCGTACGGTCTGGTGTTTTTCTACCCGCTCGATTTCACCTTCGTCTGCCCCTCGGAAATCCTGGCGCACGACCACCGCCTGGCCGCCTTCGCCGAAAAGGGCGTGAAGGTGGTGGCGGTGTCGGTGGACAGCCATTTCACCCACCTGGCCTGGAAGAACACCCCGGTGGAGAAGGGCGGCCTGGGCAACGTGCAGTTCCCCATGGTGGCCGATCTCACCAAGGACATCGCCCGTGATTACGGCGTGCTGCTGCCCGGCGGCGTGGCCCTGCGCGGCACCTTCCTGATCGACAAGGCCGGCGTGGTGCAGTCGGCCCACATCAACAACCTGCCGCTGGGCCGCAATGTGGACGAGGCCCTGCGCCTGGTGGACGCCCTGCAGTTCCATGAGGAACATGGCGAGGTGTGCCCGGCCGGCTGGCAGAAGGGCCAGGCCGGCATGACCGCCAGCCCCGATGGCGTTGCCGCCTATCTGGCCGAACACGGCAAGAGCCTGTAAGATCGCCTGAACGCATGGGAGGGGCGCGGTCCCGCCGCGCCCCTCTTTTCATCTTTGCCCTTCCACTCCAGGAACACCGCCATGGCCAGCCATCACAGCAAGGTTCTCATCCTCGGGTCCGGTCCGGCCGGCTGCACCGCCGCCATCTATGCCGCGCGCGCCAATCTGTCGCCCATCCTGGTGGCCGGCCTGCAACCCGGCGGCCAGTTGACCATCACCACCGACATCGAGAACTTTCCCGGCTTCGCCGAGGCGGTGCAGGGCCCCTGGCTGATGGAACAGATGCAGGCCCAGGCCGAGCATGTGGGCACCGAATTCCTTTACGACACCATCGTCAGCGTCGATCTCTCCAAGCGCCCCTTCGTGGCGGTGGGCGATTCCGGCGACACCTACAGCGGCGACACCCTGATCATCAGCACCGGCGCCACCGCCCGCTGGCTGGGCATCGAAAGCGAGCAGAAATTCCAGGGCTTCGGCGTTTCGGCCTGCGCCACCTGCGACGGATTCTTTTTCCGCGGCAAGGAGGTGGCCGTGGTGGGCGGCGGCAATTCCGCCGTGGAGGAGGCCATCTATCTGGCCGGCATCGCCGCCAAGGTCACCCTGATCCACCGCCGCGACTCCTTGCGCTCGGAAAAGATCGCCCAGGACCGCCTGTTCGCCCTGCCTAATGTTTCGGTGGTGTGGGACAGCGTGGTGGACGAGATTCTGGGCGACGACACCCCGCCCGGCGTGACCGGCGTGCGCCTGAAAAACGTGAAGACCGGCGCCCTCTCCGAGCTCGCCATCGACGGCCTGTTCGTCGCCATCGGCCACTCGCCCAACACCGAGATGTTCCGTGGCCAGCTGGTGCTGGACGAGGAGTCCTACATCGTCACCCAGCCCGGCACCACCCAGACCAGCGTGCCCGGCGTTTTCGCCGCCGGCGACGTGCAGGACAAGATCTACCGTCAGGCCGTTACCGCCGCCGGTACCGGCTGCATGGCGGCCCTGGAAGCCGACCGCTTTCTTACCCGCCATGGACACGGCGCGTAAGTCACGGCAGAATGGTCCCGGAGTATTTCCGCTCCGGGACAGATGGGCCACTGTCCGGCACGGATCTTGAAGCGATTATGGATCGGCCTGCGACTGGATAGAGAATGGACTGGGACAAGTTAAGGGTGTTCCATGCGGTGGCCGAGGCCGGAAGCTTCACCCATGCGGGCGAGGCGCTGAACCTTAGCCAATCGGCGGTCAGCCGCCAGATCAGCGCGCTGGAGGAAAGCCTCAACGTACCGCTGTTCCACCGCCACGCCCGCGGCCTGATCCTGACCGAGCAGGGCGAACTGCTGTTCCGCACCGCCCGCGACGTTTTCGCCAAACTGGCCATGACCGAGGCCCAGCTCTCGGAAAGCCGCGAACGTCCGCAAGGCCCTTTGAAAGTCACCACCACCGTCGCCTTCGGCACCCTGTGGCTGACCCCGCGCGTGCGGGAATTCCTGGAACTTTATCCCGATATTCAGATGAGCGTGGTGCTGGATGATGGCGAACTGGATCTGGCCATGCGCCAGGCCGATGTCGCCATCCGCATGATGCCGCCGCGCCAGCCCGATCTGGTGCAGCGCCATCTGATGCCCATGCACTACAATGTCTATGCCGCCCCCGATTACCTGAAGCGCCACGGCGTGCCGCGCACCATCGAGGAACTGGACAACCACCGCATCATCATCTACGGCGACGATTGCCGCCCGCCGGTGGGCAACGTCAACTGGCTGCTGGACGCCGGAGCCCAGCCGGAATCGCCGCGCCGCCCGGTGCTGAAGGTCAACAACATCTACGGCATCTTCCGCGCCGTGCAGAGCGGGCTGGGCATCGGCGCCCTGCCCGACTATTTCTCGCGCGAGGCCGACAATCTGGTGGAAATCCTGCCCGAACTGCGCGGCCCCAGCTTCGACGCCTATTTCGTTTACCCCGAGGAACTGCGCCACTCCAAGCGCATCGCCGTGTTCCGCGATTTCCTCATCAAGAAAATCGCCGACCAGTCGGAGCAGATCGCCGCGCAACAGGTGGCGCAAACCTTCTGAACCACCGGCCCACGCCCCACCCCTTGCCCAAAGGGCAGGCAGCGGCGGCGAAAAAACCCGCGAACGCCGCCGCTATGTGCACAGCGCATGACCCCATGTCGCATCATCCATAGTCGCCCCGGCAAAAATCCCCTACAAAGACCTCACCGCACGTTGCCGCGCAGCGTGAGGACGGATTTCGGGTTTCCTTGCAAACCCACCTTGGTTCGGGCCCTGCCCGATCTCGGGTCTTCGGACCCTACGTCTCCCAGACGTGAAGCCTCCCTGTTACTAGGAACCCCCCGGAAATTTTCCGGGGGGTCTTTTTTTTGTGAAAAGCGCCTCTGCCGAGACACCATCCGGCCGCCGCCTGGAGCCGCATCCCTTCCGGAGACAGCCGGGATCAGCCGGCCGGGCGGCAGACCCGGTTGCGCCCCAAACGCTTGGCGTCGCACAGGGCCGCATCGGCGCGTTGCAGCAGATCGGCAACGCCGTCCGTCTCTCCGCCGAGACAGGCCACGCCGAAGCTGGCGGTCACGGCGACAGCCTCACCGCCGGGACCGGGCACCGAGGCATCGGCGATGGCCTGACGCAGGCTTTCCGCCACCATCCCGGCCCGCGCCCCTTCGGTTTCCGGTAAAAGCACGGCGAACTCCTCGCCGCCCACACGGCCGACGACATCGGTCTTGCGCAAGGCGGCCTCGAGGCAGCGGGCCACCCGGCACAGCACCGCGTCTCCCGCCGCATGTCCGAAGGCGTCGTTGATCCGCCTGAAGCCATCGATATCCGCCAGGATCAGCGACAACGCGCCGCCATAGCGGCGCACCCGCAACCGCTCGCTTTCCGCCGCCTCCAGAAAGGCGCGGCGATTGCGCAATCCGGTCAGGGAATCGCCCGACGACAGCCGACGCACGCTCTCCTCCAACTGACGCCGGTCGCTGAGATCGGTGAAGGTCCCCGCCAATGTACGCGGCCGATCGCTTTCGTCCCGACGCAGCACCGCCCCGCGCATCAGCACCGGACGATAGCCGCCCGCCGCCATCAACAGCCGATACTCGGAGAAAAGACGCCTTGTCCGACCGCAGCACAGGTCATCGATGGCGGCCGCCACGGCGGTGCGGTCCTCGGGATGGATACGGTCGCGCCATAAAAAAACGGCCGGCCCCCGCGTCACCTCCAGGCCGCAGATCCGCAACCAGGCCTCGGAACAAAGCATGACATCGCTGCCGGGCTCCCATTCCCAGGCCCCGTCGCCCACCGCGTCCAACAGCGTGGTCAGCGCTGCGGCCCCGGTATCGAGCAAAAGATTTCTTGGCGGCACCCTTCGCCTCCCCGCATCTCCCCCGCCGACTCACGTATCAGCCGCGCACCGGCAGGTAAAGCGCTTTTCAGGAGGCGGCGCTCCGGCCTTTCAGATAAAGCCGCAACTGCTCCATCTCCGCCTGCCATGCCTCTTCCTCGCGCTCCTCCTCGGCACGGATGTCGGGGTGGGCGCGCACCTGACGCAGATAGCGCACGGTATAAGGCAGATGCAGCTCCCGTTCGGCCTCGTTATGGCCGACATTGTGGGTGAAGCGCTCCAGGAACAGGCTGGAAATGCGGGGAAACATGCGATGGCAGGCCAGCACCAGGAAATCGCCCCACTGCTCGGGGAAGGTTTCGAAGGCCGCCAGCAGATTGTCGCGCAGGGCGCCGACCCGCGCCTTATCCTGAAAAATGCGCGGATCCTTTTCCTGCTCGTAGATATCCTCGACGATATCCCAGCAGCGGTTGAGCTGGCCCCACCAGTCGGTGACGGTATCGAGCAGCGAGGTGAAGAGGTCGATCTCGCGGTTGGCGATGCGCGGCAGATCGTAGGCGGCGGGATCGGAGGGCTCCAGCAGCGCCCGCAAGGCGCGGGTTTCCTCCTTTACCTGCCAGATACGGGTGCCGTCGGCCTTCTTGCCCGGCAGCAGCCGCAGATCATCCCAGGCGGCGCGCCAGCAGGCCAGGATATGGTCTTTGAGGATCGGCGGCAGCACCTCCCAGAAGCTGTCGGTATCCAGCCCGGTGCAGTCGATATTGGTGGACATCATCTTGATCTGCCGGCTGGAAAGGATGGCAGGCAGGATCAATTGCGCCACGGCGGCGTGGAACTTTCCGGCAAATTCGGCCGAGGCCAGAAACGGCGGCGGCAGGGCGCGGCGCACCTCCGGGTTGCCGCGCTGAAAAAACACCAGCACCCGCTCGATCCGGTGGCGGATGGCGGCCTGGCACAGATCCTCGAAACGGGTGAAGTCGCTTTCCGGCGGCGGCAGTTCCGGCACCTTGCAGGAAAAGGGCTGCAGCAGATGGGCGAATTCGGGCGGCAGGTCGTAGACCACATCCGCCGTCTTTTGCACCTCCACCTGACGCGACAACACCTCTTTCGGCGCCACCGGCGGCGCGCCGGACGGAGCGGCGGCGCGCGCGCGCTTGCCGGTCAGGGCTTTCAGCTGCATGTCCTCGCCCAGCACATGCTCGGTCAGCCAGCGGTTGAGCATGTCGCGCAGCGACACCAGATGGGGCAGGCGGGCCTTATCCTCGCCCGCGCTCAAATAGCCCCGCCACAGCTGGCGGGCCTCCTCGGTCATGGCCCGGTGCAGGCGCTTGTGGCGTTCGTACCCGGAAAACCCCGAGGACAGCATGAACACTTCCTCGCGCTGGAAGTGGGTCTGGGCATAGTCGGCCACCAGTTCGAACAGCCGCGCCCCCACTTCCAGGGCCTGTTCGCCCACGGCCTTTTCGCTGGCGTTCAGCAGCGCCAGCAGCCGTTTATGATCCGCATCCAGATCCGCCGCACCGACGGCCATGGCATCGCGCCAGACAATAGGCATCCCTCGTCATCCGTTCCCGCTGGTTAAGCCAACCCAGCCCTGTTCTTTAAGATGCGCCAGCCGCGCACCTGTCCTTTATATCCATATCAAAAGTTAGTCCAGGGAGAGGGGCTTGAAAAGGAGCGGAGAGGAAAATTTAAGACAAATCCCCTTTATTTCACGCAACCTGAAAAAGAAAACGGCCGCCGGATCGCTCCGGCGGCCGTTTCCCGTTCCTGCCCGAGGGCGATTAGAACGCGGTCACGAGACGAACGTTGACCATTTCGCCCGCCACATCGTTCTCGGTGTAGATGTTGTGGCTGTACTGACCCATGATGCTGATGCCGCCGAACTGGTAGCCCAGGATCGGACCGGCACCGTAGCTGACGGCCTTACAGCCGTTGGCCTTGCCGCAACCGGCCAGAACGGCACCTTCGCCGCTATCGCTGTTGATCTGGTTCAGGCTGTAGGCGCCCACACCAGCGGTCCACTTGCCGATGGTCTTGGTGACGGTGTAATCACCGGTGATTTCCTGGCCGGACTTATAGGTGTAGCCCACACCAGCAACTTTGTAGCTGTTGTCGGCGAAGTTGTAGGTGTAGTGCATGTCGGCCGACAGGTTCCAGCCGTCATGCAGCCAGCTGATGCCGAAGTCGGGCTGCACCGACCAGTAGCCGTTGCCGGCCCCCACGCCGCCGCCGGCGGGCGGGCTGGCGGGCGACGAGCTGGCGTCATCCATATAGATGGTCAGGCCGGTCTTGACATGCAGGTCGTTCGGCAGGGTCCAGGACAGGATGCCGGGAACCAGGATGGTGTTGAAGGTGCCCCAGTGGGCATTGCTGCTGCTGCTGGCGTTGTTGGCAACCTTCAGGTTGGTGTAGTCGCCGGCCTGGGCAATGGCCATGGCGTAGTCGGCGCCCAGCACCTTGATGCCGGGGTTCCACAGCACGATCGGAATTTCGATCAGGGCGTCCAGATGCACGCCGGTCTTGTGGCCCGAGGAGTTGTACTGGTCGTAACCGGCCCAGTAGTTGTCCATCACGCCATAGACGCCGGGCGGCGGCAGGGCGCCGGCGGCCAGACCTTCGTCAACGCCACGAAGATGGGGATCCCACAGTTCTTCGGCGCTGGCGGAGCCGGCGGCGATGGCAACACCCAGCGCGGCCAAAGCGACACAAGTCAGCTTCTTCATCAAAATTCCTCCCAGTTCACGCGCTCACCCCTTGAGCGCATTTCGTTTGCCCGCCATTGACGGGCGGTTGACGGATCCGATTATGACTTTTCGCACACGCTTGACCAGCGCTGACTCCGTCCCGCGGCGGCTGCATCACCATTTTGTGACAGCCTGTTGCAAAATCGCAACGCACCCATGCAGTTTCGCATACCTTAAGCATCCTGGGTGGATGAGCCCCGCGGAAACCCGCGCCATGATAAAATTCGATTCACATTTTAGCAGCCCTGTGCCGCGTAAAACGCCGGCGCGGAGCGGTCGATCCTGAAAGTTTTCATAGAAAAGCGCGTAAGCCGGGGGTGTTTTGGGCGTATAAGCCAGAACGCCTTTTGCCCGCATACGGACCCCGTCATGACCGCCGCCCCGCCGCCCTCCTCCGGTTTCTTCCGCCTGCGCCTGATTCTGCCCCTGGCCGCCGTCGTCGCCCTGGGCGCGGGGATCTATCGCGTCACCCATTCCGGCGGACATGCCGGCGGAGATGCCGGGCATCACTTCGGCGGCGGCGCCACGCCGGTGGTGGTGGCCAGCGCCGTCACCGGGGATATCCCCGAGGTGCTGGACGCCCTGGGCACCGTCACGCCCCTGGCCACGGTGACGGTGAAGACCCAGATCGCCGGACAGCTGACCCGCATCGCCTTCAAGGAGGGCCAGACGGTGAAGGCCGGCGATTTCCTGGCGCAGATCGACCCCCGCCCCTATCAGGCCCAGCTGGAGCAGTATCGCGGCCAGCTGGCCAGGGACCAGGCGCTGCTGCGCGAGGCCCGCCTCGATCTGGCCCGCTATCAAACCCTGGTGGCCCAGGACTCCATCGCCCGCCAGCAGCTCGACACCCAACGCTCGCTGGTGGATCAGTATCTCGGCGCCGTCGCCACCGATCAGGCCGAGGTGGATACCGCCCGCCTCAACCTCACCTATTGCCATATCACCGCCCCGGTTTCCGGCCGGGTGGGGCTGCGCCAGGTGGACCAGGGCAATTATGTGCAGACCAGCGACAGCGGCGGCATCGTGGTGATTACCCAGGAGCAGCCCATCAGCGTGGTCTTCACCCTGCCCGAGGACGATCTGCCGGCGGTGGCGCGGCGCCTGCGCGCCGGGGCCAGGCTGCCGGTGGAGGCCTTCGACCGCGCCCAGAGCGTGAAACTGGCCGACGGCACCCTGGCCACCCTCGACAACCAGATCGACAGCACCACCGGCACCGTCAAGCTGCGCGCCCTGTTCAGCAACAGCGAGGAAGCCCTGTTCCCGCAGCAGTTCGTCAATGCGGTGCTGCATCTCGACACCCTGAGGGGGGTGACCGTGATCCCCAGCGCCGGGGTGCAGCGCGGCGTGGACGGCACCTTCGTCTATGTGGTCAAGGCCGACAATACCGTAACCATGCGCCCCGTGACCCTGGGCCCGGTTTCGGGCGAGCGGGTGGCGGTGCTCAAGGGCCTCAAGGCCGGCGAGCAGCTGGTGGTGGACGGCACCGACCGCCTGCGCGAGGGCAGCAAGGTGGCCCCGCACCCCTTGAGCGAGGATCAGCCCGCCGCGCCGCACACCGGTGACGGGGCCGCGCCCGCCCGCCGCACGCGCCCGTCCAAGGCCCAGTCGTAACCGCCCCGGCAGGAGCGCGCTCCGTCATGAACATTTCCCGCCCGTTCGTCCTGCGGCCCATCGCCACCTCGCTGCTGATGGCCTCGATCCTGCTGGTGGGCATGGTGGCCTTCCACTTCCTGCCGCTGTCGGCCCTGCCCGAGGTGGATTATCCCACCATCCAGGTGCAAACCTTCTATCCCGGCGCCAGCCCCGAGGTGATGACCTCGTCGGTGACCGCGCCCCTGGAACGGCAGTTCGGCGAAATGCCCAGCCTGGCGCAGATGTCGTCCACCAGCTCGGCCGGGGCTTCGCTGATCACCCTGCAGTTCGGGCTCAATCTCAGCCTCGACGTGGCCGAGCAGGAGGTGCAGGCCGCCATCAACGCCGCCGGCAATCTGCTGCCCTCCGACCTGCCGGCGCCGCCCATCTACGCCAAGGTCAATCCCGCCGACGCCCCGGTGCTGACCCTGGCCGTCACCGCCAAATCCATGCCCATGCCCCAGGTGGAGGATCTGGCCGACACCCGGCTGGCCCAGAAGATCTCGCAGCTGCCCGGCGTTGGCCTGGTGAGCATCGGCGGCGGCGAGCGCCCGGCCGTGCGCATCCAGGCCAATCCGCAGGCCCTGGCCGCCTACGGCCTCAATATCGACGATCTGCGCACCACCATCGCCAACGCCAACGTCAATGTGCCCAAGGGCAGCTTCGACGGTCCCATGCGCTCCTATTCCATCAACGCCAACGATCAGCTGAAGGACGCCCGCGAGTACAACGCCATCGTCGTCGCCTACAAGAACGGCGCCCCGGTGCGCCTCTCCGACGTGGCCCGGGTGGTGGACGGCGCCGAAAACAGCAAACTGGCGGCCTGGATGAACGTCACCCCGGCCATCATCCTCAATATCCAGCGCCAGCCCGGCGCCAACGTCATCCAGGTGGTGGATACCATCAAGAAGATGCTGCCGGCCATGACCGCCGCCCTGCCGGCCTCGGTCACGGTGGCGGTGATCGCCGACCGCACCGCCACCATCCGCGCCTCGGTCGCCGACGTGGAGTTCGAACTGGGGCTGGCGGTGGCCCTGGTGGTGCTGGTGATCTTCCTGTTCCTGCGCAATATCCCGGCCACCCTCATCCCCAGCCTGTCGGTGCCGCTGTCGCTGGTGGGCACCTTCGCGGTGATGTATCTGGCCGGTTTTTCCGTCAACAATCTGTCGCTGATGGCCCTGACCATCGCCACCGGCTTCGTGGTGGACGACGCCATCGTCATGATCGAGAACATCGCCCGCTTCATCGAGGCCGGGGAAAGCCCGCTCGCCGCCACCCTGAAGGGATCGCAGCAGATCGGCTTCACCATCGTCTCGCTCACCATCTCGCTGATCGCCGTGCTGATCCCGCTGTTGTTCATGGGCGACGTGGTGGGGCGGCTGTTCCGCGAATTCGCCGTCACCCTGGCGGTGACCATCCTCATTTCCGCCGTGGTGTCGCTGACCCTGGTGCCCATGCTCTGCGCCAAACTGCTGCGCCACCACGCACCGGCCGAGGAGAGCGCCGTCAACCGCTGGGCGCAGCGCCATTTCGACGCCCTGATCGCCGCCTACGGCCGCCTGCTGACCTGGGTGCTGGACCATGCCCGCTTAACCCTTCTTGTGGCCCTGGCCACCCTGGCCCTGACGGCGGCGCTTTATGTCTGGATCCCCAAGGGCTTCTTCCCGGTGCAGGATACCGGCCTGATCGAAGCGGTGACCGAGGCGCCCCAGACCATTTCCTTCAAGGCCATGGCCCGGCGCCAGCAGGCCCTGGCCGCCCTGATCATGAAGGATAAGGATGTGGCCAATCTGTCGTCCTATATCGGCGTCGACGGCAGCAACACCACCCTGAACACCGGGCGCATGCTGATCAATCTGGTGCCGCGCGACCGCCGCGCCGACGACGCCGGCGCCATCATCCGCCGCCTGCAGGCCGAAACCGCCGATCTGCCCGGCATCAGCCTTTACATGCAGCCGGTGCAGGATCTGACCCTGGACTCCGCCGTCAGCCGCACCCAGTACCAGTTCATGCTGGAGGACGCCAACCCCGCCGAACTGGCGGCCTGGGTGCCGAAACTGGTGCGCCGCCTGCGCCAGGAGCCGGCTTTGGCCGACGTCTCCTCCAACGCCCAGGACCAGGGCGAGGCCGTTTATATCGATATCGACCGCGATACCGCCGGACGCTTCGGCATCACCCCGGCCACGGTGGACAACGCCCTTTACGACGCCTTCGGCCAGCGCATCGTCTCCACCATTTTCACCCAGTCCAACCAGTACCGGGTGATCCTGGAAGCCCGCCCCGACCAGCAGGAAACCCTGGCCAGCCTGGGCAGCCTTTATCTGCCCTCGTCCAGCGGCGGCCAGGTGCCGCTGTCGGCCATCGTCAAGGTCGGCCTGCGCCCGGCGCCGCTGCAGATCAACCATCTGGGGCAGTTTCCCGCCGCCTCCGTCTCCTTCAACCTCACCCCCGGCACCTCTCTGGGCGAGGCGGTGGACGCCATCAAGGCCGCCGAGGCCGATCTGGCCCCGCCCGGCAGCCTGATCACCGTGTTCCAGGGCGCGGCCATGGCCTTCCAGGCCTCGCTCCGCAACGAGCTTTTGCTGATCCTGGCCGCCGTGGTCACCATGTACATCGTGCTGGGCGTGCTCTACGAAAGCTACATCCACCCCGTCACCATCCTCTCCACTCTGCCCTCGGCCGGGGTGGGAGCCTTGCTGGCCCTGATGAGCCTGCGCATGGATCTCGGCATCATCGGCATCATCGGCATCATTCTGCTGATCGGCATCGTTAAGAAGAACGCCATCATGATGGTGGACTTCGCCCTCGACGCCGAGCGCGACGAAGGCAAATCCCCGCGCGAGGCCATCTATCAGGCCTGTCTTTTGCGCTTCCGTCCCATTCTGATGACCACCATGGCCGCCCTGCTGGGCGCCCTGCCGCTGATGCTGGGCAGCGGCACCGGTTCGGAGCTGCGCCGGCCCTTAGGGGTGAGCATCGTCGGCGGCCTCATCGTCAGCCAGCTCCTCACCCTGTTCACCACGCCGGTGATCTATCTGGCCTTCGACGCCCTGACCCGCCGCCTGCGCGCCCGCCTGGGCCACCGGCGCGACCCCTCCGACGCCGAGGCGTAACATGCGCATCTCGGCCCCGTTCATCGACCGCCCGGTCGCCACCACCCTGCTGACGCTGGGGGTGGCGCTGCTGGGGGTGGTGGCCTTCTTCCTGCTGCCGGTGTCGCCGCTGCCGCAGGTGGATTTTCCCACCATCCTGGTGATGGCCAACATGCCGGGCGCCAGCCCCGACACCATGGCCACCAGCGTGGCCACGCCGCTGGAACGCCATCTGGGCCAGATCGCCGACGTTACCGAGATGACCTCGTCCAGCTCGCTGGGCGCCACCCAGGTCATCCTGCAATTCGGCCTCGACCGCGATATCGACGGCGCCGCCCGCGACGTCCAGGCCGCCATCAACGCCGCCCGCGCCGATCTGCCCACCAGCCTGCGCAGCAATCCCACCTACCGCAAGGTCAACCCGGCCGACGCCCCCATCATGGTGCTGGCCTTAAGCTCCGACAGCCTGACCCCCGGCCAGCTCTACGATTCCGCCGCCACCATCCTCCAGCAGAAGCTGTCGCAGGTGAACGGCATCGGCCAGGTGCTGGTGGGCGGCAGTTCGCTGCCCGCCGTGCGGGTGGAGCTCAATCCCAACGCCCTGTTCAAATACGGCATCGGCCTCGAGGACGTGCGCGCCGCCCTGGCCTCGGCCAACGCCAACAGCCCCAAGGGCGCCATCGAGGTGGGCGACCGCCACCTGCAGATCTACACCAACGACCAGGCCAGCCACGCCGAACAATACCGCCGCATGGTCATCGCCTACCGCGACACGGCGCCGGTGCGGCTTTCCGACGTGGCCGACGTGGAAAATTCGGTGGAGGATCTGCGCAACCAGGGCCTGTCCAACGGCAAGCCCGCCGTGCTGGTCATCCTGTTCCGCGAACCGGGCGCCAACATCATCCAGACGGTGCAGAACGTCGAAGACGCCCTGCCGCAGCTCCGGGCCTCCATTCCCGCCGCCATTTCGCTGTCGGTGGCCATGGAGCGCACCTCCACCATCCGCGCCTCGCTGCACGATGTGGAGCAGACCCTGCTGATCTCCATCTCCCTGGTGATTCTGGTGGTGTTCCTGTTCCTGCGCGACGGCCGCGCCACCTTCATTCCCGGCGTGGCGGTGCCGGTGTCGCTGATCGGCACCTTCGCCGTGATGTATCTCCTGGATTACAGCCTGGACAATCTGTCGCTGATGGCCCTCACCATCGGCACCGGCTTCGTGGTGGACGACGCCATCGTGGTGCTGGAAAACATCATGCGCCATGTCGAGGCCGGCATGCCGCGCCGTCAGGCCGCCCTGCAGGGGGCCCGCGAGGTGGGCTTCACCGTGCTGTCCATGAGCCTGTCGCTGATCGCCGTCTTCACCCCCATCCTGCTGATGGGCGGCATCGTCGGACGGCTGTTCCGCGAATTCGCCGTCACCCTGTCGGTGGCCATCCTGGTATCGCTGCTGGTGTCGCTGACCACCACCCCGATGATGTGCGCCCGCCTGCTGCGCCGACCGCAGGCGGAGGGGAGCGGACGCTTCCAGCATTTCAGCGCACGCTGGTTCGACGCCCTGCAATCCGGCTACCGGCGCAGCCTGGACGCGGCGCTGCGCCACACCCGCCTGACCATGCTGATCCTGCTGGCCACGGTGGGGCTCAACCTCTATCTGTTCGCCGTGGTGCCCAAGGGCTTCTTCCCGCAGCAGGATACCGGCCGCGTCATGGGCGGCATCGTCGCCGACCAGAGCATTTCCTTCCAGCTGATGCGCGAGAAGCTGGTGAAGTTCACCACCATCGTCAAGAACGACCCGGCGGTGGCCAGCGTGGTGGGCTTCACCGGCGGCAGCCAGACCAACAGCGGCCGCCTGTTCATCGCCCTGAAGCCGCTGGCCGAGCGCAAGCTGTCGGTGGATCAGGTCATCGGCCGGCTGCGCCATAAACTGTCGCACGTGCCGGGCGCCTCGCTGTTCCTGCAGGCCGCCCAGGACATCCGCATGGGCGGGCGGCCCAGCCCGGCCGAGTTCCAATATACCCTGGAGGCCGACAGCCTGCACGATCTGCAAACCTGGGCGCCGCGCCTGACCGAGGCGCTGCGCCATGTGCCGCAGCTGGCCGACGTCAATTCCGACCAGCAGGATACCGGCCTCGAAACCGAGGTAACGGTGGACCGCGACACGGCCTCGCGCCTCGGCCTTCAGGCCAGCCAGATCGACAATACCCTCTATGACGCCTTCGGCCAGCGCCAGGTTTCGGTGATCTACAACGCCCTCAACCAGTATCACGTGGTCATGGAGGTGGCGCCGCGCTACTGGCAGACCCCCGACAGCCTGAAACTGCTCTATGTCAGCACCGCGGCGGCCACCCCCAGCGGCACCCAAAGCAGCAACGCCGTCAGCGGCACCACCGTCTTGAAGGGATCCGCCCGCAGCGCCGCCGCCATCGCCGCCGATTCCGCCCGCAATCTCAGCTCCAACGCCCTGGCCAATACCGGGCACGGCACCGCTTCGGCCGGGGCCTCGGTCAGCACCTCGGCGGAAACCATGGTGCCGCTGGCCGCCTTCAGCCGCTTCGGTCCCGGCACCACGCCGCTGGCCGTCAACCACCAGGGCCATTTCGCCGCCAGCACCCTGTCCTTCAATCTGCCGCTGGGGGTCTCGCTGAACGACGCCGTGGCGGCCATCGACGCCACCATGACCCGCATCGGCGTGCCGCCCACCGTGCACGGCAGTTTCCAGGGGACCGCCAAGGCCTTCCAATCGTCCTTGAGCAACGAGCCCCTGCTGATCCTGGCCGCCCTGCTGGCGGTCTATATCGTGCTGGGCATCCTCTACGAGAGCTATATCCACCCCGTCACCATCCTCTCCACCCTGCCCTCGGCCGGGGTGGGGGCGGTGCTGGCCCTGCTGCTGTGCAAGACCGATTTCACCATCATCGCCCTGATCGGGGTGATTCTGCTGATCGGCATCGTCAAGAAGAACGCCATCATGATGATCGACGTCGCCCTGGACGCCCAGCGCAACCAGGGGCTGACGCCGCGCGAGGCCATCCGCCAGGCCTGCCTTTTGCGCTTCCGTCCCATCATGATGACCACCATGGTGGCCCTTTTGGGCGCCCTGCCCCTGGCCCTGGGCCAGGGCGAGGGCGCCGAGATGCGCAGGCCGTTGGGCATCGCCATCGTCGGCGGCCTCATCGTCAGCCAGATGCTCACCCTTTACACCACCCCGGTGGTCTATCTTTACCTCGACCGCTTCCGCCAATGGGCCGGACGCGGCGCCCGGCAGGAGAGCCATGATGCCTAAGACGCCGTTTCCGGCCGCCCTTTCCGCCGCCCTGGCCCTGCTCCTGGCCGGCTGCGCCGTCGGCCCCGACTACCACCGCCCCGCGGCCCCGGCCCCGGCCCGCTTCAAGGAACTGGACGGCTGGAAACGGGCCGCGCCGCAAGGAGTGGACGGCGGCGCCTGGTGGACGGTCTACCACGATGCCGCGCTGTCGGCCCTGGAGGCCAGGGTCGCCGTCTCCAACCAGACGGTCAAGGAATCGGAGGCGGCCTGGCGCCAGGCCCTGGCCGCCGCCGACGCCGCCCGCGCCGGCTTCTTTCCCACCCTCGGCCTCGACGCCTCGCAAAGCCGCAGCCGCACCGACAGCACCGGACGGCCGCTGTTCGCCAGCAGCAGCGGCGCCGCCTTGAGCGCCAGCTGGGTTCCCGACATCTGGGGCAAGGTGCGCCGCGCCGCCGAGAACGCCGAGGCCTCGGCCCAGGCCGGCGCCGACGATCTGGCCGCCGCCCGCCTGGCCGAGCAGTCCGCCCTGGCCGCCGATTATTTCGCCTTGCGCGCCGCCGACGAGCAGCAGCGCCTGCTGGACGCCACCGTGGCCGCCTATGCCCGCAGCCTGGAGATCGCCCGCAACCAGTATGCCGCCGGGGTGGCGGCCCGCTCCGACGTGGCCCAGGCCGATACCCAGCTCAAGGCCACCCAGGCCCAGGCCATCGCCGTGCGCGTGACCCGCGCCCAGTTAGAACATGCCATCGCCGTGCTGGTGGGCCAGGCTCCGGCCGATTTCACCCTGGCCGCCGCCGCCCAGGTGCCGGAGGTGCCGTCGCTGCCGGTGGGCCTGCCGTCGCGCCTGCTGGAGCGCCGCCCCGACATCGCCGCCGCCGAACGGCGCATGGCCGCCGCCAATGCCGAGATCGGCGTGGCCGAGGCCGCCTATTACCCCGATCTCACCCTGTCGGCCTCCTACGGCTTCGCCGGCACCGCCCTCGACAGCCTGCTGCGGGCCTCGCATTCGGTATGGTCGTTGGGGCCGGGGGTCGGCGACACCCTGTTCGACGGCGGCCTGCGCGCCGCCCAGGTGGCCGAGGCCCGCGCCGCCTATGACGGCACCATCGCCAGCTACCGCCAGACCGTGCTCACCGCCTTCCAGCAGGTGGAGGACGATCTGGCCGCCCTGGGCCGCGAGGCCGAGCAGGCCCAGGCCCAGCAGCGGGCGGTGGCGAGCGCCGCCCTGTCGGAACGGCTGGCCCTGAACCAGTATCAGGCCGGAACCGTGGCCTATACCACGGTGGTCACCGCCCAGGCCGCCGCCCTGTCGGCGCGCCAGACCGCGCTGTCCATTCAGGAGGAACGGCTGGCCGCCAGCGCCGCCCTGGCCGTGGCCCTGGGCGGCGGCTGGCCGGGACCGGCCGAAGGCTCAGCCCCGGCGGGCGGTGTCGAGTAGCACCTCGCGGAACACCTTCAGCAGCCCCTGATCCAGCTGCTCGGGCTGCTGGCGCATGATGAAGAAGGCATGTTCGGGATCCAGCGCCTCCTTGTAGGGCCGCCAGTCGGTGAGGGCGCAGAAGATATCGACGATATTGGCCATGCGGGTCAGATCATCGAGCTCGGCGCCCTTGAGACCGTGCGGATAGCCCGATCCGTCCAGCTTCTCGTGATGCTGGGTGGCGATGATCAGGGCGCCGCGCTGCAAATCCGGCACCAGATGCAAAAAGCGTTCGGCGGGAGGAACGTGGCCCTGCATGATGGCCCATTCCTGGTCGGTCAGACGGCCCGACTTATTGAGGATGTGCGAAGGCACCGACAGCTTGCCGATATCGTGGATCATGCCCCCGGTGGCCAGGATCGACAGATCGCGGTCGCGCAGGCCGATGGCGTGCCCCAGCACCGAGAGAAACACCGCCACCCGCAGCGAATGCACGTAGGTGTAATTGTCGTGATCGCGCACGCCGTCGAGGATGCGGCTGTAGTTCCCCGAGGAAATGGCCTGCAGCAACGGCTCGCAGGCCGCGCGCAGGGTTTCATAAGGCATGCTCTCGCCGCTGCCGATGGCGTCGGCGATACTGTTGAACAACGCCGTGGTCTTTTGCAGGGCCGCGCGCTGCACCGGTTCGATCTTGATCCAGTTGCGCTCGATCTTGCCGTTGATCTCGGCCGACAGGGCGGCCAGCAGCAGACTGCGACGGAAGGGCTTGGTCAGGGTGGTGCGCACCCCCAGCAGGGCGGCATCGGCCAGAAAGGAGCGACGGTCGGCCGAGGCGGTGCAGATGACGGGAATACGGTCCAGTTCGGGCACGCAGCAGATCTCGCGCAACAGCGGCAGTCCGCCCCTGGGCGTCACGTTCTCGTCGAGGATGATGGCGGCGGGCGGATCGAAGGCGATGGCCTCCAGCGCCGCCCCCTGGTCCCATTGCTCCGAAACCTCGTAGAACGACAGCAGCGCCGAAGCCACGTCGGCGCGGAATTTCGGGTTGGCGTCGATCACGCACACCCGTTGATTGCGGCGCCCAGGATTATGGATGCCGATCCCCGATGCCTCTGGTCTGGTCTTTTGCACTGACATTGACGGAACGCGACTCTTCGGGTTCGGGCGATACTGTCACGAGCATAGCTCGTCCCGTCCGCGCAGACCAGGGCCGTTGCCAGGGCGATCGGGTTCCCCCGATGACCCTGGTCGTTGCCAGGGGCCGGAGCACGGCCTATGATCGCCCTGGTGGATCAAGGGGAACGGTCTGAAAACATGGGCGACAACATCAGTGCCGAAGCGCCGCCGCCGGGAACGCCCGATGGACGCGATGCCGCGTTGCCCCGCTCGGCCAAAACCTACGTCGCCTTCGCCTTCGCCTCGGCCGATCTGCTGCTGGAAACCACCCTGGACGGCCAGATCCTCTTCGCCATCGGCGCCGCCATGTCGCTGGTGGGCCGTCCCGCCCGCCTGCTGCCGCATGAGCGGCTGGAGGCGCTGATCCGCCCGGCCGACCAGCCGCGCCTCACCAACGCCCTGCACCGCATGGCGGCGGGAAAACGCGTGCGCCACGTGCTGCTGACCGCCCTCACCCCCGGCACCGCCGAGGTGCCGGTTTCCATCAGCGGCTACCTCCATCCCGACCGCGCCGACACCCTGCTGCTGGCTCTGGCCCATAGCGGCACTCTGGCCGGCACCCTGCCCCGCCGCCCCGACGGCCTCCTGAACAAGGACGGCCTGGAAATGATGGCCCGCACCGTGCTGCGGGAAAATCCCGACGGCGCCGGAGACGCGGTGCGGCTGACCCTTTTGGACATTCCCGAGATCGCCGACCTGCGCCACAGCCTGGGCACCGAGGGCTCGGCCCGGTTCATCGGCCATTTCACCGAACAGTTGCAGGAGTGTTCCCTGGGCGGCGAAAGCGCCGCCGATTTCGGGCAGAACCGCTATGGCGTCCTGCACGGCGACGACATTTCCGCCGATGAGATCCAGACGAAGATCATCGATCTGGCCCAGACGCTGACCGGCGGCAAACTCAATCTGCGGCCGCAATCGGCCAGCATTCCGCTCGGCGGCGACGATATTTCGGTGGAAGAGGCCACCAACGCCCTGCTTTACACCCTGAACCGCTTCACCGCCGACGGCGGCGGCTCGCTGGCCGATCTGGCCAAATCGGCGGGCAGCCGCCTGTCTCCCACCGTGGCCCGGATGCGTGAAGTGCGCGAGATGATCGACCGGGGCGATTTCGAGCTGCATTTCCAGCCCATCGTCGATCTGTGGAACAGCGCCGTGCATCATTTCGAGGCGCTGGTGCGTTTCGGCAACGACCAGTCGCCTTACGGCACCGTCACCTTCGCCGAGGATCTGGGGCTGGTGGGCGAGCTGGATCTGGCCATCCTCGGCCGGGCCATCGCCTTCATGCGCCAGGAGCCGGGCAAGGATCCCAATCTCAAGTTCGCCGTCAATCTGTCGGGGCGCTCGCTGTCCAACGCCGCCATCGCCGCCCGCCTGATGCGCGTGATCCTGGAAGCCCCCGACCTGAAAGGGCGGCTGATGTTCGAGGTGACGGAATCGGCGGCCATCCAGGATCTGCAGGTGGTCAACGGCGTGATCCAGGAGATCCGCGACCACGGCAATCTGGTGGGGCTGGACGATTTCGGCGCCGGCGCCGCCGCCTTCCATTATCTGCGCGCCCTCAAGGTGGATCACGTCAAGATCGACGGCAGCTATGTGCGCGAGGCGGTGCAAACCGGCGCCAGCCTGCCTTTCCTGCGCGCCATCGCCCATCTGTGCCGCGAACTGAAGATCGCCACCATCGCCGAACATATCGAAAGCCAGGAGACCGCCAACCTGCTGCGTCTTTATAATGTGCGCTACGGCCAGGGCTTTTATTTCGGCAAGGCCATGAAGCCGCAGGGCCAGGGATTGGCCGCCTGGCAGACCGCCCATGTCCAGCGGCGCAACGATGTTCTGTTCTTCTGCCCCTAATGCTGCCATGATGCGGCGTTTTCCGGCGGAGGGACTCCGCCACCAAGATTTTAAGGAGTGTGTCCCATGATGGGTTGGTCCCTGGAAGCCCTGCGGTCGCTGTGGACCGTGTGGGTGGTCCTGTTCTTCACCGCCATCGTGCTGTGGGCCTACTGGCCGAAGAATAAGTCGAAGGTGGAATCCCACGCCGATATCCCGCTCCGGGACGACGGCTCGGAAGACGTTCCGCAGCACTGACCCTCTCCAGGCTCGCGCATCCCGCGCCCGGCACCGGTTTTCCGGAGCGCCGGGCGTCTTTGTTTGGGCGCAAGGTCCGGCTTATACCGCCCGGCCAATGATTTGACCCGTTGGGTCAAATCAAGTGCCGACCGGTATTATTCCAGGGGTTTGCGCAGATCCAGGGCGGCGGGCAGCCACGCGCGCAGAACCCGTTCCAACCCATCCAGGGTCAGCGGCTTGGTCAGGAAATCCTGCATGCCGTTCCGCAGGCAGAGCGCCGCCGTTTCCGGCAGGGCGTCGGCGGTCAGGGCCACGATGGGCACCGGCGGACGCTGACCGCCCCGCTCCCCCTCGCGCACCGTGCGCGCCAGGGTCAGCCCGTCGGTGCGCGGCATGTGAAAATCGGTGAGGATCAACCCGTAGGCGCCGCGGCACAGCCGTTCCAGGGCGAACTGACCGTCCACCGCTACGTCGTAGACCATGCCCAGCCGATCCAGCATCCGACTGATCACCAGCCGGTTGACGCCGTTATCCTCCACCACCAGGATCACCGTATTGGCCGCCGCCGCCACCGCCCGGTCCGGCGCCCGCCAGGCCCGCGCCGCGGCCGCCGCCCCCCGTGGGGCCGGTGCGGGCGCCCCGC
>JAJXUO010000054.1 GCA_021782815.1 Pseudomonadota bacterium | reverse complement strand
CCGGTCATCCGGTGGGCGGCAACAGCGCCGGACATCGCGGCCTGTGCGTGTTCTGCCTCCCGCTGATGCAGGGCGGCGCCACCGCGCCGCTGCTGCTGGCCGTCGCCGCCCCGCCCCCGGCCCGTCCGGCGCGGGCCGTGGCCTGGACCGCCGCGTCAAGCCCCATCCTGCCGGCCCGGCCCATGGGATCGGTGTCGTCGCGCGGGCCGCCGCTCTAAAACCCCAGCTTTTCCCGCCCGCGCTTGACGGCCGGGCCGCCCCACCCAATCTGCCATGCATGATGGTCATGGCCTGCGCGGGAGGCGTCTCCCTGCCGTCCTGCGGGCACCTTGCCCGCCCAAATCCCTGTCGGGACCACTTTCGCCGCGCCGCCGGATCGGCGTGGACGGGGGGTTTTTGTCCCGCGCCAGACCCTTTCGGAGTTCAACCATGAACGATCCGCTTTTTATCGACCTGTCGCGCATTCAGTTCGCGGCGACGGCGCTTTACCATTTCCTTTTCGTGCCCCTGACCCTGGGGATTTCCTGGCTGCTGTTCATCATGGAGGCCTCCTATGTGATGACCGGCAACGAAATCTACCGCGACATGACCCGCTTCTGGGGCAAGCTGTTCGGTATCAATTTCGCCCTGGGCGTCACCACCGGCCTGACCATGGAGTTCGAGTTCGGCACCAACTGGGCCTATTACGCCCATTATGTCGGCGACGTGTTCGGGGCGCCGCTGGCCATCGAGGGCCTGATGGCCTTCTTCCTGGAATCCACCTTCATCGGCCTGTTTTTCCTGGGCTGGGACAAGCTTTCGAAACGCCAGCATCTGGCGGTGACCTTCTTCACCGCCCTGGGCTCCAACCTGTCGGCCATGTGGATCCTGGTGGCCAACGGCTGGATGCAGAACCCGGTGGGCGCCAGCTTCTCGGCCCAGACCATGCGCATGGAAATGACCAGCTTCGCCCAGGTGCTGTTCAATCCGGTGGCTCAGGTGAAGTTCGTGCATACGGTGGCGGCGGGCTATGTCACCGCCTCGATGTTCGTGCTGGCCATCAGTTCCTACTACATCCTGAAGGGCCGCGATCTGGGCTTCGCCAAGCGCTCCTTCGCCATCGCCGCCGGCTTCGGCCTGGCCGCCGCCCTGTCGGTGATCGTGCTGGGCGATGAAAGCGGCTACACCCTGGGCGACGTGCAGAAAACCAAGCTGGCCGCCATCGAGGCGGAATACGACACCGCCCCCGCCCCGGCCTCCTTCACCGTGATCGGCCTGCCCAACGACAAGACCCTGCGGACCGATGACGCCATCAAGGTGCCGTGGCTCCTGGGGCTGATCGCCACCCGCTCCACCGACGGCCAGGTCACCGGCATCAAGGATCTGATGGCCCAGCACGCGGTGCGCATCCGCTCCGGCATGCTGGCCTACGCCGATCTGGAAAAGATCCGCCACGGCGACGCCAGCCCGCAGACCGCCAAGGATTTCGCCGCCCACAAGGCCGACCTGGGCTATGGCCTGCTGCTGAAGCGCTACACCCCCAACGTCACCGACGCCACGCCGGAGCAGATCGCCCAGGCGGTGAAAGACACCATCCCCCCGGTGCTGCCGCTGTTCCTGACCTTCCGCCTGATGGTGGCCCTGGGCGCCCTGATGCTGTTCCTGATCGGCGCCGCCTTCTACGCCACCCTGCGCCGCAATGTGGAACAGAAACGCTGGCTGCTGCGCGCCCTGCTGATCTCCCTGCCCGCCCCCTGGCTGGCCTGTGAGATGGGCTGGTTCGTGGCCGAGTTCGGCCGTCAGCCCTGGGCCATCGGCGAGGTGCTGCCCACCTTCCTGGCCACCTCCAGCCTCACCGCGGGCGATCTGATGTTCAGCCTGACCGGCTTCGTCGGCTTCTACACCTTCCTGCTGATCATCGAGGTCTATCTGATGACCAAATTCGCCCGCAAGGGTCCGGCCAGCCTGGGCACCGGCAAGTATTTCGGCGAAAGCGCCGCCATGCCGTCTCCCGCGCCCGAGCTCCGCTAAGAAAGGCCACGACCATGATTTTCGACTATGAAACCCTGAAATTCATCTGGTGGATTCTGGTCGGCGCCCTGCTGATCGGCTTCGCCGTGACCGACGGCATGGATATGGGGGTGGGCAATCTTCTGCCCTTCCTCGGCCGCAGCGACGCGGAGCGCCGGGTCATCATCAACACCGTCGGCCCGCACTGGGACGGCAATCAGGTGTGGCTGATCACCGCCGGCGGCGCCATCTTCGCCGCCTGGCCCGCCGTTTACGCCGCCGCCTTCTCGGGCTTCTACATGGCCATGCTGCTGGTGCTGTTCGCCCTGTTCTTCCGCCCGGTGGGCTTCGATTACCGCTCGAAGATCGAAAGCCCGCGCTGGCGCCGCGCCTGGGACTGGGGGCTGTTCGCCGGCGGGGCCGTCCCCTCGCTGATCTTCGGCGTGGCCTTCGGCAACCTCTTGCAGGGCGTGCCCTTCCATCTCGACGATCTGCTGCGCGCCCATTACGAAGGCCATCTCCTGGGCGCCCTGCTGCCGCTGTTGAACCCCTTCGCCCTGCTGGCCGGGATCATCAGCTTTTCCATGCTCACCATGCACGGCGCCGTATGGCTGCAGTTGCGTACCGAGGATCCGGTGGCCGGGCGGGCGCGGCGCGCCATCACCCTCATGGGCCTGGTGGCCCTGGCGGGCTTCGCCCTGGGCGGTTTCTGGGTGGCGCACGGCATGGGCTACCGCATCACCGCCCAGCCGCCGCTGGGCGCCATGCCCAACCCGCTGGCCAAAACCGTGGTGATGGCGCCGGGCGCCTGGCTCGACATCTATCATCAGGTGCCGGCGGCCATGCTGGCGCCGCTGGCCGGGTTCGCCGGCATTCTGCTGACCATGCTGCTGTCGCGCCTGGGGCGGCCGGGTCTGGCCTTCGTCACCAGCGCCCTCGGCATGACCGGCATCATCGGCACCGCCGGGCTGTCCATGTTCCCCTTCATCATGCCTTCCTCCACCCATCCCAATTCCAGCCTCACCATCTGGGATGCGCCGTCCAGCCATCTCACCCTTACCGTGATGTTCTGGGCGGTGGTGATCTTCCTGCCGCTGGTGCTGGCCTACACCGTCTGGTGCTACGCCCATATGTGGGGCAAGGTGACGGTGGAGGAAATCCAGGCCCGCAGCCATTCCGCCTATTGAGCCTAAGGAGAACGTCGCCATGTGGTATTTCACCTGGATCCTCGGCCTGACCGCCGCCTTGTCCATCGGTATCATCAACGCCCTGTGGTACGAGGCCGATCACGCCTTCGACCGCAACGGCACACACTGAGCGCCCGGGGGCGGCCCGGTCCGGGCCGCCCCTCGGCCATCGTCCCCCCTGATGATCACCCCCGCCGCCCTGCTGAAACGCCTGGCCCGGCCGCACCGCTCCCTTCTGGGGCTGGGCGCCGCCGCCACCCTGGTCAACGCCGCGCTGATGATCGCGCAATACCGCCTGCTGGCCGCCTTTGCCGAGGGCCTGCTGTTCGGCCGGGCCCCGCCCGATTGGCAGCGGCTGTGGCCGCTGCTGCCACTGGTGGCGGCGCGGGCCCTGGCGGTGTGGCTGACCGAAGCGGCGGCGGTGGAAACGGCGGCGCGGGTCAAACGCCGCCTGCGCGCCGATCTCTTCGACCGGATGCTGGCCCTGGGGCCGGTGCGGCTGGCCGGCACGCAGCAGGGCGCCCTGGCCGCCCTGCTGGTGGACGGGGTGGAGGCGGTGGCCCCCTATTACGCCCGTTTCCTGCCGGCGCTGCTCACCGTGGCGTTGCTGCCGCTGGCGGTGCTGGCCGCCGTGCTGCCGCAAGACTGGATCTCGGCCCTGGTGCTGGCCGGCACCGCGCCGCTGATCCCGCTGTTCATGATCCTGATCGGCAAGGGCGCCGAACGGCTGAACCAGCGGCAATGGGCCAAGCTGGCCTGGATGAGCGGCCATTTCCTGGAGGCCGTGCAGGGCCTGACCACCCTGAAGCTGTTCAACGCCGCCCGGCGCGAGGTGACGGTGATCGCCCGCCTGTCCGAGGACTACCGCCAGGCCACCATGGCGGTGCTGCGGGTGGCCTTCCTCTCGGCCCTGGTGCTGGAATTTTTCGCCACTCTGGGGGTGGCGCTGGTGGCGGTGCTGATCGGCTTCCGCCTGCTGTCGGGCGGCATGGCCTTCGAACGCGGGTTCTTCATCCTGCTGCTGGCCCCGGACTTCTATCTGCCGCTGCGGGCCCTGGGCAGCCATTACCATGCCCGCATGGAGGCCATCGCCGCCGCCGAAAGCCTGGCCGATCTCCTGAACCGGCCGCTGCCGCCGACGGTGGCGGCCGGCGCCCGCCCGCCCCTGGCCGCCGCCCCGGAGATCCGTTTCGAGGATGTGCGCCTGACCTACGAGGACGGACGCGCCGCCCTGCACGGTGTCGGCTTCACCCTGCCCGCCGGTGGCCTGACCGCCCTGGTGGGGCCCAGCGGCGCCGGAAAAAGCTCCATCGCCGCCCTGCTGCTGGGCTTCATCGCCGCCGATGGGGGACGCATCCTGGTCGATGGCCAGCCCCTGGAGGCGTGGCGCCCGGAAGACTGGCGGGCCGGATTGGCCTGGCTGCCGCAGCGCCCGCATCTGTTCCGCGGCAGCATCGCCGACACTCTGCGCCTGGCCCGGCCCGGCGCCGGGCCCGAGGAACTGGCCGCCGCCCTGCGCCAGGTGGGGGCCGAGGCCATGGTCGCCGCCCTGCCCCAGGGCCTCGACCAGCCGGTGGGCGAAGGCGGCCAGGCGCTTTCCGGCGGGCAGCGGCGGCTGATCGCCCTGGCCCGCGCCGCCCTGAAGGATGCGCCGCTGCTGCTGCTGGACGAACCCACCGCCAGCCTCGACCGCGACGCCGAGGCCGCCGTCGCCGCCGCCCTGGCGCGGCTGCGGACGGGGCGCACCACCCTGATGATCGCCCATCGCCTGGAAACGGTGCGCGCCGCCGACCAGATCCTGATGCTGGAGCGGGGCCGCGTGGTGCAACACGGCAGCCACGCCGCCCTGATGGCGGCGGACGGCCCCTACCGCGCCCTGTGGCGGCGCCACCGGCCAGAGGAGGAGGGCCGATGACCCGGCTTATGCGCCTGCTGCGGCTGTTCCGCCCGGCCTGGGGCTGGCTGGCCCTGGCCTCGCTGGTGGCCCTGCTGGCGCTGCTGGCCAATATCGCCCTGATGGGGCTGTCGGGCTGGTTCATCGCCGCCATGGGGCTGGCCGGCGCCAGCGGCGCCGGCCTGGATTACTTCACCCCCGCCGCCCTGATCCGCGCCGCCGCCATGCTGCGCAGCCTGGGCCGCTACGGCGAACGGCTGCTGGGGCACGAGGCCACCTTCCGCCTGCTGGCCCGCCTGCGGGTGTGGCTGTTCACCCGGCTGCTGCCGCAGTCGGCCCAGGCCTTGGGCCGTCTGCACAGCGGCGATATCGCCAGCCGCCTGCGCCGCGATATCGACCGCCTGGAAACCGCGCATCTGCGCGTGCTGGCGCCATTGCTCACCGCCCTGGTCGGGGGCGGGCTGATGGCGGCCTGGCTGGGCCGCCTGTCCGCCGCCCTGGCCTGGAGCGAGGCCGCTCTGCTGGCCCTGGCCGGATTGGCAGCGCCGCTGCTGCTGGCCGGTATCACCCTGCCGATGAGCCGCCGCCAGATCACCCTGGCCAGCCGCCTGCACGAAACCGCCGTGGACGGTCTGCAAGGCCTGCCCGACCTGCTCACCAGCGGCGATCTCGACGGCTTCCGCGCCCGTTTCGCGGCCCATAACCAGGCTTTGGAGACGGAACAGGCGCGGTTGGGGCGCTTGAACGGCCTGACCCAGGCCATCTTGCTGGCCGCCGCCCAGGCCGCCCTGATCCTGATGCTGGTGCTGGCGGCGCCGCTGGTGCGGGCCCATGCCCTGCCCGCCGCCGACGCGGTGATGGCCGCCCTGGCCGCCCTGGCCGCCTTCGAGGCGGCGGCACCACTGCCCGCCGCCCTGCAGGCCCTGGGGGCGCTGTGGGAAGCGGCGGGGCGGGTGTTCGCCCTGGCCGACGGCGGCGGCACCGGCGCCGAGGCCCCGGAGGATGGACATGCGGAAGACGGGGATCAGACGGTTCCCGCCGCCGCCGCCCTGGCGGTGCGGGCCCTGGGGTTCGCCTATCAGGGCGCGCCGCCGCTTTTGCGCGATCTCTCCTTCACCCTGCCCGCCGGCGGCACCCTGGCCCTCACCGGCCCGGTGGGCGCGGGCAAAAGCACCCTGGCCCTGTTGCTGACCGGGCTGCTGACCCCCAGCAGCGGCGAAATCCGCGTCAACGGCCGCCCCGCCGCCGCCCTGGCGCCGGAAACGCTGCGCCGCCATTTCGCCGTGGCGCCGCAGCATGCCGATCTGTTCAGCGGCACGCTGCGCCAGATCCTGCATCTGGGGGCACCCGAGGCCGATGACCACAGCCTGCGCCGGGTGCTGGAACAGGTGGGCCTGGCCGAAACCGTGGCCGCCTTTCCGCAAGGGTTGGATACCTGGATCGGCAATGGCGGCCTGACCCTGTCGGGCGGGCAGGCCCGCCGCCTGGCCGTGGCCCGCGCCCTGCTGCGCCCGGCGCCGATCCTGATCCTGGACGAACCCGGCGAAGGACTGGACTACGACGGCGAACGGGCCCTGCTGAACGCCGTGCTCGACGGCCTGAACGGCCGCAGCCTGATCCTCATCACCCACCGCGCCGCCGGCCTGGAGCGGATGGACACTCTTCTGGAAATAAATGCGTGATACAGATAAAAATAATGGCGGAAAATTACATCATAATAAGAATATAAGCCATAAAATTTAAAAATAAATACCATCAATTAAAACAAAATATATGGAAAAACCCTGAAAAATCACACTATTTCGATTCATTGAAAATCTGTAATGTTTAAAAGCGCCCGATCCTCACCCCTGCCCCGGTATAACCGATAGGCAGAGATGCCATAACCACAAAGAGGATCACGCCCATGTCCGGCATATCTCCCGTCACCGCCAACGCCTTTATCCGCCAGCCGGCCCAGGCCGCCCCGGCGCAAGCCGCCCAGGCCAATGCCGCGTCCTCCGGTTCTCAAACCGCCGGCGCCTCTCAGTCCGCCCAGCCGGCCGCGGCGCAAGCCACCCAGGCGCGCGCCTCGAAGGTGGTGGATCCGCGCGATGTGGATGGAGACGGCGGCGCCGTCACCACCCATGAAATCGCGCTTTACAATGAAAAGCATCCCAACGCCGCCGCCGCGACGCAAACCGCCCAGGCCAATGCCGCGACGTCGGGTCCCGCTTCTGGAAAATCCATCGACATCAGGGCCTGAGCGGAAACGGCATGGGAGCGGCGTTTGAGCCGCTCCCATGCCGCCCCTTCAGCAATCGGCGGCGTCGATGCATTCCAGTTGATCGAGGGCGCAGAGATAGTGGTTGGGGGAGAGCTCGAAAATGGCCTCCTGCCGCTTCAGCTCGGCCACGGTGCGGCTGGCATGTTCGGTGGTGATGCCCAGCATCGCCCCCAGATCCTCGCGCGAGAACAGGGTGGCGGTGCCGTCGGGCCGCATCAACTGGATGAGCAGGCGGGCCAGCCGCTGCGGCGCCTTGCCGGTGGAAAGCCCGGTCAGCCAGTCGTCGGCCTGGCGCAGGGAGTCGTGCCAGCGCTGCATCAACTGGTCATGCAGGCGCGGCGTTTCCCGCGACAGCCGGTCCACCACCTGACGGGGGATGCGGCACAACGCCGTGGGCTGCAGGGCGATGGCGGTATGTTCGTAGGGCTGGCCCAGGCTGGCCTCCAGCCCGGCGGTGGCGCCGGGTTTCAAAAGCCGCACGATGCGCTGGCCGCCATCGGGCAAATACTGCACCAGCTTCAACAGCCCCGTGCGCACGGTGTAAAGATAGGCGCCGTTGCTCTGGCAGGTATAAAGCACCTCGCCCGCCGCCACCTCCACCTCGTCGATGGGCAGATGGATCAGGCTGAAATCCGCCTGATCGAGATCGGCGAACAACACCAGATCGCGGATGCCGCAGGCCTCGCATTTGGCGCCGCCGCTCCAAATCTCCTCGATCCGACCTTGTTTCATACCGCGCTCCCGTTGTTCCGCCCGCCCGCCTGTGTAACAGGGACCCGAGGGGGCGGCAATGCCCTGATGGCATATAGGGCGGGTGCGGAAAAAAGGAATAAGCGCAGGACCTTCGCACAACAATTATCAATGCCGCCCCCGGCCGGGAGGACTAAGCCTGAGGGTAACCGGCGCACGTCTCAGCCGCACGGGTCATGCCATCCTTTACCGTCCGAAGGCTTTCCCCCAGCCTTCGGACATTTTTTTGCCCCGCGAATTTATTCAGGTAAACTGAAAAGACATCTGTACAGTTTGCCTGCTCACCCTCTATGCTGACGGCATGATCATCGCCACCACCCCGTCCGAAACCGCCGCCGCCCTGGCCACCGGCCTGCGCGCCCTGGTGGGCAAGCTGAAACGCCGCCTGCGCGCGCAGAGCGGCGGCGGCGATCTCTCGGCCACGCAGATCTATACCCTGCTGCGCCTGGAAAGCGACGGCGCCGCCACCATGTCGCAATTGGCCCGCGCCGAGGGCATGCGCCCGCAATCCATGGCCGCCATCCTGTCGCCGCTGCAGGCCGCCGGACATGTCTGCGCCGCCCCCGACCCCAGGGACGGCCGCCAGATCCTCTGGGCCCTCACCGACGATTGCCGGGCCTGGCTGGCCGAACGCCGCGCCATCCGCCAGGACTGGCTGACCCGGGCCATCGAGGCCCGCTTCACCCCCGAGGAACAGGCCCGCCTGGCCGAGGCGGTGGCCCTGCTGCGCCGCCTGGCCGACGACTGATCCCCCCGATGCCCCTGCCCGCCACCCTCCGCTCGCTGGAAAACCGCAACTACCGCGTCTGGTCCAGCGGCGCCCTGGTCTCCAATATCGGCACCTGGATGCAGCGCGCCGCCCAGGATTGGCTGGTGCTGACCGAACTGACCCATCACAGCGCCACGGCGGTGGGCGTGGTGATGGGGCTGCAGTTCGGGCCGCAATTGCTGCTGCTGCCCTGGACCGGCACCGCCGCCGATCATTTCCAGCAGCGCCGCCTGCTGATGGTGACGCAAACCCTGATGGGACTGCTGGCCCTGGTGCTGGGGGTGCTGACCATCGGCGGCTGGATCCGGCTGTGGCAGGTGGATGTGCTGGCCTTCCTCTTTGGCTGCGCCGCCGCCTTCGACGCTCCGGCCCGCCAGACCTTCGTGGGCGAACTGGTGAACGAGGACAGCCTGGCCAACGCCGTGGCCCTCAATTCCACCTCGTTCAACGCCGGGCGCATGCTGGGCCCGGCCGCCGCCGGTCTGATCATCGCCGCCCTCGGCACCGGCTGGGCCTTTTTGCTGAACGGCCTGTCGTTCTTCGCCGTGCTGGCCGCCCTCCTCTGCCTGGATCAGGCGGCCCTCTTTCCCAAGGCCCGCACCCGCCGCGCCAAGGGCAGTTTCACCGCCGGGCTGCGCTATGTCCGGGCCCGCCCCGATCTCATGGCCATGCTGCTCATGCTGGCCCTGATCGGCACCTTCGGCCTCAACTTCGCCATCTATATTTCCACCATGGCGGTGCGGGTGTTCCATGCCGACGCCCGCGCCTACGGCCTTTTGACCTCGTGCATGGCGGTGGGCACCGTGGCCGGGGCGCTGCTGGCCGCCGGGCGCAGCCGTCCCGGCTTCGGCACCCTGCTGGCCGGGGCCGCCCTGTTCGGCCTGGGCTGCGCCCTGGCCGCCCTGGCGCCGGGCTATTGGAGTTTCGCCGCCGCGCTGGTGCCCACCGGCGCCGCCGCCCTCACCTTCGCCACCACCAGCAACAGCCTGATGCAACTGGCCTCCGAACCGGTGATGCGCGGCCGGGTCATGGCCCTGCGCATCGCCGTGGCCATGGGCGGCACCCCCATCGGCGCCCCCATCGTCGGCCAGGTGGCCGACCGCTTCGGCCCGCGCTGGGCCCTGGGCGTGGGCGCGGCGGCGGGCGCCGCCGCCGCCCTGGTGGCGCTGGCCTATCTTTGGCGCCGCCGGTCTGGCACCCGGTTCGGGATCACTCCGCCGTAAGCTCCTGTACCACCTCGAAGCCCTCGAACTGCGGCGGCCCCAGATAGAGTCCGGCCGAGCGACCGGCGCCGCCGTGCGCGCGGCGGAAGGCCTCGGACTGGGTCCAGTCTTCGAAATGGCGGCGCGAAGCCCAGATGGTATGGCTGGCGAACAGGGTCTGCTCATCGCCCGCCGGCCCGCGCAGCAGATGGAAGGCCACGAAGCCCGGCATCTCGCGCAGATGGCTGTCGCGCTCGCGCCACAGGGTCTCGAACTCCTCTTCGCGGCCACGGGCGATGCGGAAACGGTTCATGGCGATATAGGTCACGGGGCATTCTCCTTCTTTAAAAACACCCCGGCACTACAGCACGGTTGGCCGCCGCGAAAAACCGCAGAATCCCTAAAGTTTTTTCAGGCGGCGGGCAGGGTGAACAGGAAGCGGCTGCCCTGGTCCGGCACCGAGTCCACCCACAGGCGGCCGCCGCGTTCCTGCACGATACGGCGGCAAATGGCCAGACCGATGCCGGTACCGTCATATTCCGCGCGGGTATGCAGGCGCTGGAAGATCTGAAAAATCCGTTCGTGATAGGCCGGATCGATGCCGATGCCGTTATCGCTCACCGCGAACAGCCAGGCGTCGCCCTGGGGCTCGGCGGTAATGCCGATACGGGGCGGCCGCTCGGGATGGCGGTATTTCAGGGCATTGGCCAGCAGGTTCTGCAACAGCCGCAGCAGATCGTTACGCCGCCCCAGAACCCGGGCTTCGCGCTCCGGACGCTGGATAACGGCGCCGCTTTCCTCGATGCGCACCGCCAGAATGGCGCAGGCCGCCTCGATCACCTCGGACATGGGCACCGCCTCCAGCGGCGTCTGGGCCCGGCCGGCGCGGGAATAGTCCAGAAGATCCAGCACCATGCGATCCATACGCTTGGCGCCGTCGCGGGCGAAGGCCATGAACTCGCGCAGATCGGCATCGGCCGTGGCCGCCAGACGGCGCTGCAGCATGCCGATATAAAGGCTGATGGTGCGCAAGGGCTCACGCAGATCGTGCGAGGCCACATAGGCGAACTGCTCCAGATCGGCATTGGAGCGGGTGAGCGCCGCCACCGCCTGGGTCAGCCGCGCCTCGTTTTCCTTCCGCGCCGAAATGTCCCAGCCCACCAGAATCAGGCAGGAGCGGCCCAGGAGCGTGATGCCCTCGCAGGCGATGAGGGCCGGGAAGACATGGCCGTCGCGGCAGCGGAAGCGCGTCTCGAAATTGGTCAGCCGCCCCTTGTTGGCGGCCAGGGCGGCCAGCACGGCGGCACGGTCGGCGCTCTCGGCCCAGATGCCGAGAGTCAGGGCGTCGTTGCCGATGGCCTCGGCGCGGCTATAGCCGGTCACCGCCTCGAAGGCGTCGTTCACCTCCAGATAGCGGCCGCTGACCCGGTCGGTCAGGGTGATGACAGCGGGACAGAGATTGAACAGCCGCGTGAATTTCTGCTCGGCCTGCCGCAGTTCGCTGATATCCAGCACCGTGCCCACCAGGCCGCGCACCCGCCCCTGTCCGTCGGAAATATTGGCCTTGCAGAACAGCACCCGCTTGCGTGTGCCGTCCTTCGCCTCCACGTCCCATTCATAGCGCTGGCTGCCGCCCGGCCCCTCCGCCATCAGGGCCTGATCCATGGCGGCATATTTCGCGGCCAGCTCCGGGCCGCTGACCGCCGTCAGCGGCTGGCCGACGATCTCCTCCACCGGCCGCCCCAGAATGTCGGCCATGGCCTGATTGCAGCCGCGATAAATCCCGGCCTCATCCTTCCAGAACAACGGCACGGAAATGGCCTCCACCACCTGACGCAGCGTCAGCGCCGAGGCGGGGCGGGGCAGCGTGGCCACCCAGCCCTCGGCCAGCGGCAGCAGTTCCACCTCGCCGTCGTCCAGCCGGGCCTTATGGGCGGTGCGCCCGGCCAGGGCCAAACCCGACAGCCTCTCGGCCAGGGCCAGGCCGGGCCGGGCCAGGGCGGGCCAGTCGCGCCCGGCCGCGCCGTTGGCCCACAGCACGCCGCCGCTCTCGTCCAACAGCAGGGAGGGCGCTTCGCTCCGCTGCAGCAGGGCGGTCAGATGCTCGAAGTCCGCATGACAGGGCTGGCCCTTCACGGTTCCACGCCTCCCCTTAACCGCCGGCTGATCGCACGTGCGATCAGCCGGGTTTATTTTTTTCCCTCAGGCGCCGGGCGTCGCCGTTCCGGCTCCTTGGCTTGTCCTCACTTATGCCTGCGCGCCGACACTCAAGGTAGCCAGTTTCCACCCTAACCGAAAGATGAAAGGCTTCCTATCCGATTGCCCTATTCCGGGATCAAGGCCGCCACGGCCGAAGCGGCGGCGGAGCCTTCGGCCTTGAGACCGGCCGCCGCCCCGGCGCGGTCGGCCTCAGTGCGGTTCTGGCTCATCTTCCATTTGCCCTCCAGGCGGGCGATGGGCAGCCGCACCCCGATGATGCCTTTCAGCATTTCGGCCAGATAGTCCTCCGGCGCGTCCTCCATCGCCCAGGGCTGGAGCCGTCCGGCTTCGTGACGGGCGGTGAGACGGGATAAAAGCCGGCGCAGGCGGCCGGGCTCGTCGAAAAATTCCAGCGGGCCGCGCGCTTCCACCGCCACATAGTTCCAGGTGGGGGCCACCCGGTGATGCTCCTGCTTGGACGGATACCAGGAGGGGGAAATATAGGCCGAAGGCCCCATGAACAGGGCCGTGCCGTCACCGAGCAGCGTTTCCCGCCAATGCGGGTTGGCCCGCGCCATATGGCCGTAAAGCGTGCCGTAAGGCCCCTCCTCGGCCGCCAGAAACAGCGGCAGCGGGGTGGTCGTCACCCCGTGCGCGGTGGCGCTGGCCAAGGTGGCGAGACCGGTGGCCTGGATCATCTCGTGCAGGGGGCCGAGGCTGTCTTCACGAAACGCCGTGGGGATGTACATGCGCTCTCCAATCTTACGGCCGGCGGGACGGGGTTCAGTATAATACCAAGTCGCGATGAGCTTGACTCATCGCGACGCCGGTTAGGAGCAAGGCGACGCGCTTTTCCACAGCCTGCTACACGCCGTCCGGCAGCTTGTCGCGCATGGCGCCCCGCCGGTCGAAACGGCGACCGTCGGCCACGAAGCCGCCGTCGCCCACGGCATGGAGCAAGCGCCGCTCCCGCCGGTTTTCGTCGATGTGAGCGGCAACGCCCTGCAGCACCACGATATCGTGCGGCGCGATGATCTCGACGACGCGGCATTCGATATTGGCCAGACATTCGGCGATCAGCGGCGCCCCCACCTGCCGCGCCGGCAGGGCGGTCAGTCCGAAGCGGGCGAATTTATCCACCTCCCGCCCCGAACAGGTGCCCACCCCCACCACGGTGTCGAGCAGATCCAGCGTGGGAATGGCCAGCACGCACTCCCCCGTTCGCGTCAGCGCGGCGTAGGAATGGTTCCACCGCCCCGTGGTGAGGGCGAACCTGGCCGTGAAATCCAACACCATCGTCCAGGAAATGGTCATGACGTTGTTTTTGCCGCCGTCCCGCGTCGTAACCAGGATCACCGGCCCCGGTTCCATCAGGGTAAAGGCTTTGCCGAGGGGAAAATCGATCATATCCGCCTCCGGTTTCGCCGCCCCCCGGGGTCTCCCTCCGTCAGCGTCTGGGCTTGGGGGCGTTTTTAAACAGTGCGATCTGCGGCAGGGGCGAAAAATCCAAAATCTCTTTCGACGGCTTGCCGAACAGGAAGCCCTGCACGTAATTACAGCCGCAATCGCGGCAGAATTCCAGGGTTTCCGGGGAATCGACCATTTCGGCGATGGTTTCCACGCCCATGCGGCGGCACAGCTCGGTCAGCGCCGACAGGAAGGCCCGGCCTTTTTCCGCCTTCTGGGCGTTTTTCACCGCCGAACCGTCGAGCTTCACCACATCCACATCCAGCACCGAGAGATACTGGAACGAGGCGGCGCCGGCGCCGAAATCGTCGAGACAGACGTGATAGCCCACGTCCCGCAGCGATTTGATGAAGGCGTTGGCCGATTCGAGATCGCTCATGCGCGAGGATTCCGTGATCTCGAACATCAGCTTGCCCTTGGTCCAATCATTCTCCCGCAGCAGGGCGTGCAGCGACTGGACGTAAGACTCCTTGCCGATGGAATAGCCCGACACGTTCACGGCCACCCGGTAGCGGTCGCTGTTGCGGGGAAATTTCCCCAGCCACTCCACCACCTTCCGGGCCATGGCGAAGTCGAAATCGTGGATCAGCCCGGTTTCCTCGGCGAAGGTAATGGTTTTAAAGGGCGATTCCCGCGCCGCCTTGTCGAAGCGGCATAAGGCCTCGTAGTGATGAATCTCGCCGGTGGCGATATGCACGATGGGCTGCAGAGCCACGTAAAAGTCGCGCTGCGCCACCACCTGCTTGAAATGGTTGACCTCCGCCACCGCCTCGCCCACCAGGGCCGTCATGTTGGCGGATATTTCCTTCAGACTGGCCCCGCCGCCATCGGCGCCGCGAAATTTACCCAGGGTGTAGAGCAGGCCCTTGGCCAGGTCCTCCTCGCTGATATCGGCGGCGTCCTCCATGGCCAGGGTGGCGGTTTCCACCGCCAGACCGATCCCGTCCGCATCGAACTTCCGCGTCATCCCCTCGATCTGGCGGGCCAGATCCTCGGCGCGAACCTCGGCGGAATGCACGATGGAATAGCGGCCTTCCGCCACTTTCGCCGCGGTATCGCCACCCACCGAATTGGCCAGCAGGAACGCCCCCACCTCCCCGATCATCGCCTCGGCGCCTTCGGCGTCCAGACGGCTTTGCAGCCCTTCCAGGCCGGGAAGCGACAGCAGGGACATCTCGGCCGACTCGCCGGCCTGACGCATCTGATAAAGGCGGCCGGCGGCGAGATCCGCGAAGGTCCGGCCTTCCGGCAGGGCAGCGGCGGGAGGCGCCGCGTCCATCGCCGCGCTCTTGCGCAGGGCCAGAAAGATGTGGGCTGCGGCGGCATCCAGGCAATAGGCCGACATCTGTACCGGCTGCGGCGACCCGTTGGCCAGTTGCAAACGGATGCGCCTGTCATGCACGCGGCCGGGCCGCAAAACCGATTTCAGGATCTGCCCCACCAGCGGCTGATCCGAAGCGATCACCAGATCGCGGAACGACATCCCGCGCATCTCGGTCGCCGTCTTGCCGAAAAAGGCGTCCACCGCCCCCTCGACGAACACGACCTTGAAATCGCGGTCCAGCTCGAACAGCAGATCGCCCCAGCAGAACGCCATGGAGACATAACGATCACGTTCCCGTTTCAAGGAAGACGTTGCTGCATCGACCTCGCCCACCGCGGCCCCCTCGGCGCATTTTTTCATCGCTTCGCGATTTGCGCCTCATGGTAGGGGAACACCCACGCCCAGACAAGCCTCATCCCCCTGCCGGAAATCAGGGAATTTCAATCCAAGCTCCGCCCGCACAGGTACAATGAATGGATAAAACACAACTTACGATTCATTAAATATGCAATATATCAATCATAAAGAAAAATATTTTCTTGACTCGACACCTAATAAGCAACCAGATTTTTATATACGTATAGTTAAAGTTGCCGCCCGCGTGGAACCTCCGCCGGTGCGGATGGCATCTGGAGGCTTGTCTCCTTAATCATGCTTCGCCGATGCGGGCTCTCGGAGCATTTTTCGATCCGATGCGATCAGAGAGGGCCGCTTTTCACGGAAGGACGACCTAAGATGACGATCTTCTGCCGCACGCGTTTTCCGTCGCTTATCGCCATGGTGCTCGGCCTGATGGCCGCCCCCCTGGCGGCCGGGGCGCAAACCACCGTCGGCCTTGTGCAGTTGCCCAGCCAGGACGTGGGGAACTTCCAGGTCATGACCACTCTGGCCCAACAGGCCAAAAACCAGGGCGCGCAGCTGGTGATCTTTCCGGAAGGATCGGTCTTCGGCTGGCTCAACCCCGCCGTCTTCACCCAGGCCGCGCCCATTCCCGGGATCTACAGCGACAAATTCGCCGCCATCGCCAAAAGCGTGAACATCTGGGTTGCCGCCGGTCTGGCCGAAAAGGGCCCGAAAGCGGGCCCCGGTTCGCAACCCGACGCCTATCAGGCCTATGATTCCGGCATCCTGATCAACCCGCAGGGGCAGCTCGTGCTGCATCACCGCAAATACAACGTGCTGCAAAACGCCTTCGATCCGGCGGCCTGCCAATCCATCCTGGGCCAGTCGCAATGCGCCTATACCCCGGGCTCCCTCTCCGACATCACCACGGTGCAGACCCCCTTCGGCAGCACCTCGCTGCTGGTGTGTTCGGATGCCTACACCTATCCGCCGGCCTCGGCCCTGAACGCCCTGAAGGCGCTGTCGCCGGGCTTCGTCATCGTGCCGTGGGGCATCACGGCGGGAGAACAATCGCAGTGCGGCACCTCCGGCTACAACGCCACCGGATACGCCTCGGAAGCCGCCGCCTATCTCAAGACGCCGTTCGTCGTGGGGGCAAACGCCACCGGCCCCCGCACCTACGGGAAATATCTGCCGTCGGTCTATTGCGGCGCCAGCGGTTACGCCACCCCCACCGGCGCCAGCGTGGAAGGCGCCCCGCCCGGCGCCTCGCTGGTCATGGTCAAAATCCCCCAAAGCTTCGACGCCGACGCCGGCCCCATCTGGAACAATGACGACGCCAAGGGGAAATGCCCCGCCACCTGCGGCGGCTATACCGCCACCTGGAACGGCCAATGGACCACCACCGTGCCCGGAAAAATGTCGGTCTGCGGCTGCGTGCCGCACGGCGCGCCGTAACCCCCGGCCATTCCTCACCCCAAAACGGACGAAGCCCCCAGGTTTCCCTGGGGGCTTCGGTGGTGGGCGCTACAAGGATTGAACTTGTGACCCCTTCCATGTCAAGGAAGTGCTCTCCCGCTGAGCTAAGCGCCCTTGTCGTCGGCTGGCGCCGTCGAGGGGAGTGCTTTTAGCCGCATCCTTGCGCCTTGGCAAGAGCAAAAAACCGGGTGGAAAAAATTCTTCCCGCCGCCTGGACGCTGCCCTGCCGGGGGAACAGATGACAGCAACGGCGTTTTGCACTAAACCGGAAGGCATGAACAGTCTGTCGCAGCATGAACCGTTCGCCGCCGCACTGGAGATTCTCGCCCCCGAGCTTCAGCGCGTGCCGCTGGTTTTCGCCTCGCCGCACAGCGGATGCGACTATCCCGGCCCCTTCCTGGCCCAATCGGCGCTCGATCCCATGATGCTGCGCCGCTCGGAAGATTCTTACGTGGACCAGCTTTACGCCGCCGCGCCCGCGCACGGCGCGCCGCTGCTGAAGGCCCTGTTCCCCCGCGCCTATCTCGACGTCAACCGCGAGCCCTACGAGCTCGACCCCGCCATGTTCGACGAGATCCTGCCGCCTTACGTCAAGACCGACAGCCCGCGCGTGCGGGCCGGCCTCGGCACCATTGCCCGGCTGGTGTCGTCGGGGGCCGAGATCTACAACCGAAAACTCTCCTTCGCCGAGGCCGAACGGCGCGTGCGCGAGCTTTACCGCCCCTATCACGCCGCCCTGTCCGAGCTGGTGGACAGAACCCGGCAGCGCTTCGGCTATTGCATCCTGGTGGATTGCCACTCCATGCCCTCGCCCGGCGGCGACAACACCGGCGAGGGACGGGTGGATTTCGTGCTGGGCGATTGTTTCGGCTCGGCCTGCCATCCCGGCATCACCCGCGCCGTCGATGCCGCCCTGCGCCATCGCGGCTACCGGGTGTTGCACAACACCCCTTACGCCGGGGGCTTCACCACCCGCCATTACGGCAAGCCCCATCTGGGGGTGCACGCCTTGCAGATCGAGGTGGATCGCGGCCTTTACATGGACGAGGCCACCCATATCCCCACCTCCGGCTTTTCCACCCTGCGGACCGACCTTACCCATCTGATCGCCGCCCTGGCGGCCTTTCCGGCAAGAGACCTGCTTCCATGATCACCGCCCCCCTGCCCGTCACCGTCCGCGACGCCACCGCCGAGGACATGGCTGCCGTTCAGGCCATCTACAGTTTCTATGTCACCAAAAGCTGCGCCTCGTTCGAGGAGGTGCCCCCCAGCGTCGCCGAGATGCAGGCCCGCCGCGCCCGCACCCTGGAGCGCGGCCTGCCCTATCTGGTGGCCGAAACCGACGGCGAGATCCTGGGCTACACCTATGCCGGGCCGTTCCGCTTCCGCTCGGCCTACCGCTATACCATCGAGGATTCCATCTATGTGGCCCCCGGCGTGGCCCGGCGCGGCATCGGCGGCGCCCTGCTGGGCGACCTGATCGAGCGCTGCACCGCCCTAGGCTACCGTCAGATGATCGGGGTGATCGGCGATTCCGCCAATCTCGGCTCCATCAGCCTGCACCGCAAGATGGGCTTCCGCCAGGAAGGGGTGCTGCGCGGCATCGGCCTTAAATTCGGCCGCTGGATCGATGCCGTGATCATGCACCGCCCCCTGGGCAACGCCGATATGGGCCTGCCGCTGCCGGAGCAGACCGGCATGAAGATCTTTACGCCATAACCATGAAAAAACTACGGACAATCGCGACAGAATATTACCGCACCCCCAAAACCGGGCGGATGATATTCGCCTTTCCGGCAAGAAAAATTACAAAAACGCCGCCGCCAGGACAGGACGGCAATCCCGACACAAGAGAAAATACCCATCCCCCGCCCTCCTGCGGCCAACCGGCATCCCGGGGCACGGACAGAAAGAAAGGGGCCGGTGCAAGCACCGGCCCTTAAGTTTAGGGAGGAAACGTCCAAGAAAGGCAGACAAGTGGACTATCAAGAGACCGTCCGTTTGCTGCAGTGCAAAATATACGGGCCTTGCGCCCCCCTGGCAAGAAGAAAATTTCGCATTTTTGCGCAGATTAAATTTTAGCCATACAAAACAACTGGTTGGAATTTGATCACCCCGCTCCGCCCCCATCCGAGGCGCCGTTCTGGCACGAAAATCGCAAGGAACCCTGCGCCAACCCCACGGGAAAACGAGGACCACCATGGCGCGGAAGATCATCATCATGCTGGGAGGATTGCTGACGGCCTGGACCGTCCTGTCCGCCGCGCCGGCGCAAGCCCTTGACGACAGCCGGATCTGCGGCGCCCAGACCATCCGCGAGGAACGGGCCAGCGGCATCCCCGACCGCCTGCTGCACGCCATTTCCCTGGTGGAATCCGGGCGCTGGAACGACCAGCGCCGGGAAACAATTGCCTGGCCCTGGACCATCATGGCCGAGGGGCAGGGGCGTTTTTTGCCCAGTAAGGCCGACGCCATCGCCGAAGTGCGGAAATTGCAGGCCCGCGGCGTGCGCAATATCGATGTGGGCTGCATGCAGGTCAATCTGCAGGCCCATCCCGACGCCTTCGCCACCCTGGACGAGGCCTTCGACCCGGCCAGCAACGTGGCCTATGCCGCGCGGTTTCTCATGGGGCTCTATCAATCCACCCATAATTGGGCCACCGCCGGGGCCTACTACCATTCCCAAACCCCCAGCGAGGCAGCCCCCTACAAGGCCAAACTGCTGACCACCTGGAACGCGATGAAGAGCCACGGCGAAGACCGCCTGCAGCTGGCCGCCTTCAGCAGCCGCGACAACCAGCCGCCCATGGGGCTCTACATGCCGGCCGTGGCCCAGACGGCCTTCCGCGAGCCCGCCCCCGCCCGTCCGGCGCCGCGCCTGCACGGCGTGACCGTGCAGCCCTCCAAGACCGACGAGCGCAGCATCGCCGAGCGGGCCGAGGCCAAGCGCATCGCCGACGCCTACCGCAAGGCCCGCATCGCCGAATACGAGATGCACAAGGCCCAGCTGGCCGCCAAGGGTTAGCCGCCTTCTAAAGCGGCGTGAAGCCGATGAAGGTCAGATCGTCGCGGCGGCTTTCCCCGCCGCGATAATCGGCCAGGATGGCGAACAAACGCTCCATCTGCCGCTCCATGGGCAGATCCAGCCCCCCTTCCAGGGCATGGCGCAGACGGCGGCGGCCGAACAGGCGGCGATGATCGCCGCCCACCTGATCGGTAACGCCGTCGGTGGCCAGATAGAAGGCCATGCCCTCTTCCAGCATGATCACATGGTTGGAGAAATTGAAATCGGCCTGCGACGAGCGGTAGCCCAGGCTGTGACGGTCGCCCTTGATTTCGTGCAACACCCCGCCCCGGGCGTAAAGCAGCGGAATATTGGCCCCGGCGAAGGTCAGGCTGCGCGCCGCCTCGTCCACCAGGCAGACCGCGGCGTCCAGACCATCGTCCGACCCCACCGTCTCGGGGGCCTGATCGCGGCCGTCCTGGCGTAGCGAGGCTTTGATCAGGCGGTTCAGCAACTGCAGGATCTGCGCCGGATCGTCGTGGCAATGCTCGTGCAGAATGCGGTCCAGCACCGAGGCGGCGATGGCGGTCATGAAGGCGCCGGGCACGCCGTGGCCGGTGCAGTCCATCACCGCCACCAGGCAACGCCCGGCGAAGCGGCCGATCCAGTAGAAATCGCCGCCCACCACGTCGCGCGGCTGCCAGCCCACGGCGATATCCCGGAACAGCTCGGGCAGCGCCGCGGCATCGGGCAGCAGCGACGACTGGATGCGGCTGGCGTAGCGGATGCTTTCGTTGATGCGGCGGTTGACCTTGTTCAGCTCGGCATGGGCGGCATTGAGCTGCGCCAGCGCCCGCTCCACCCCCTCCTTCTCCCGTTCCAGCTCCAGGGTGCGCTGGTCCACCCGCTCCTCCAGGGTGCGGGCCAGGTCGGTGAGCTTGCCCTCGGCCTCGTCGCGGGCGGCCAGGCCGCTCTGGAAGGCGCCCAGCAAGCGGTTCAGGGTGTGCACCAGCAGGCCCAGCTCGTCGCCCTCGTGCCGGGGCGGCACCGCCAGGGGCGTTTCCCCCGGCCGCGCCGGATCCACCCGCGCCACCCCGACGGTCACCTTCAGCAGCGGCTTGGTGATCATCCAGTAGAAGGCCCCCACCAGCAACAGGCTGATGCCCACCACCTGCGCCAGGATCGAGCCCATGGACAGCACCACCCGCTCGAAGAAGCCGCCGGCCACCGTGCCGGCATCCAGGCGCACTTCCAGCTCGCCCACCGTTTCGGCGCGGCCGTCGGGAGCATGGTGGACCAGCGGCAGGCTGTAATCGGTCACCCCCTCGAACAGGCGGTCGGCCAGCCACGACAGCGGATGATGTCCGGGGGCCCGCTCCAGGTGCGCCATCTGCGTACCGAAATTGTCGCGCAGGGTCACGGAACGCACCGCCTCGTAATGCAGCAGGCCCTTGGCCAGATCCTGCGACAGCTCGGAATTCATCTGGAAGGCGGCCTCGGCGGCCGAACCGTTGACCATGGCCAGAAACTGCTGGGTGGTGGTGCGCAGCGTACGCCGCTCCGCCCGCCAGTCGGCGGTCAGCACCAGCAGGGCCGAGACCAGCCCCAACGCCAGAGCGATCAGCGCCACGGTGCGCGCCTGTTTATACACCAGTCCTGAAAACATGCTTTGAAGATCCAGTTCCAACGCCCGTAACATTACAGATTTAATAAAACCGGGGCGGCCAGATTATACCAGCGGCTGAAACGGATGACTCGCGTTAAGGGGCTTGTGGCGGCTGACTCGTCGTGATTCTCTATATCTTGTAGCGATTCACGGAGGGGACATGCCGCCAGCAGTGATGGTAACGCGGACCGA
>JAJXUO010000053.1 GCA_021782815.1 Pseudomonadota bacterium | reverse complement strand
GCGGTGAGGCAAAGCGCGCCATCAGGCACGACGCCAAGGGTTTCGGAGAAACCCGCCCGGCGCATGAGGGTGCAGTGATCGGTTCCGATCACTGCAATTTGGTATAAGAAGGAGACGCATCATGCGCCATAGCGACGTCAGCCTCGACAACTGCCTGAAATGCTCGGTGTGCAACAGCGTCTGCCCGGTGATGACCGTTCATCCGGCCTATCCCGGCCCCAAGCATCTGGGCCCGGAACTGGAACGCTTCCGCCGCGAGGGCCTGCCCTGCGACAACGATGGCCTGGAGGACTGCCTGGGCTGCGAACGCTGCGACATGGCCTGCCCCAATCAGGTCAACGTGGCCGAACTGATCCTGGCCGCCAAGGGGCGCCATAAAAAGCCGCCGCTGCGCCGCCTGCGCGACGCCCTGCTGGCCCGCCCCGCCTTGCTGGGCCGGGTGTTCAGCCTGTGGCCCGCCCTCAGCAACCGTCTGCTGGCCTGGCCTTTGATGAAGCGGCTGATGGCGCTGACGGCGGGCATCACCGCCCGGCGCGGTTTCCCGGCCTATGCCCGCCCGCGCCTCGACCGTCGCCCGCAGCCGGCCGAGGAGGAAAAGCGGGTCACCTTCTTCCTGGGCTGCTCCATGCGCTACAACGAACCGGAGCTCGGCGAGGATTGTTTCGCCCTCCTGGAACGCAACGGCTTCGCCGTGGCGGTTTCGCCCGCGTCCTGTTGCGGCTATCCGGCCCTGGCCAACGGCCAGCCCGCCGAGGCCCGTCGCCGCGCCCGGGCCAACCTCGACCTGCTGTGGCCCGCCGCCGCCCGGGGCGAAGCCATCGTCACCGCCTGCACCACCTGCGGCCAATTGCTGAAAACCGGCTTCACGGCACAGTTGGGCGACGACCCCGCCCTGGCCGAAAAGGCCCGCGCCGTCGAGGCCGCCGTCTACGATCTGGGCGAATTTCTCCTGGATCTGGCCGAACGGGATCAGTTCGACCGCGCCTTCACCCCCCTGGCCCACGGCCCGCTGGCCTACCACGCCCCCTGCCATCAAACGGCGCAGGGCCTGTCGCGGCCCTGGTATCATCTGCTGCGGCTGGTGCCGGCGCTGGAGGTGACCGACCTCGACGCCGGCTGCTGCGGCATGGCCGGCACCTTCGGCTTCAAGGAGGAAAAATACCCGCTGTCGATGACGGTGGGCGCCCGCCTGTTCCAGGCCATCGACAGCGCCGCCCCCGAGGCCGTGCTGTCGGAATGCCCCACCTGCCGCATGCAGATCACCCAGGGCAGCGGCCGTCCGGCGCGCCACCCGGCCAGCCTGCTGCGGGAGGCCTACGGTCCAGGGCAATAGGGCGAACCCGATGACCGCCTTGCTCCGCACGCAACAGCATGACGCTCCGCACGCAACAGCATGACAAGGACACCGCTTTTGCATAGTCTGGAACCGCTTCCCATAAAGACGACAAGGTGCCGCATGCGTCAACCCCGCCCCCTCTCCCTCGCGCCCGAAAAGGGCGGAAGCGCGGGCGCCCATTCCTCGGCCTTTCGTCCGCTGTTGCAGGAGTGCGGCATCATCCCGGCGGTGCGCAAGCCCGAGCTTCTGGATCAGGCCCTGGCCGCCCATGGCCGCATCCTTTATCTCCTGTGCGGCGATCCCGAGACCATCGGCGGCCTGATCGAACGCACCGCCGCCGCCGGCAAGCTGGCCATCATCAATATCGATCTGTTGAGCGGCCTGACCCGCGATGTGTCCGCCCTGCGCTATCTGGAACGGCGCGGCGCGCGCGGCATCATCTCGACCCATGCCGAACCGCTGCGCCAGGCGCAAAGCCTGGGACTTTACACCATCCAGCGCACCTTCCTGCTGGACAGCGGCGCCATGGACAGCCTGTGCCATCAGATGAAGCACAGCCAGATGGACGCCCTGGAGGTGCTGCCCGCCCTGGCGGTGCCCAAGCTGCTGGCCCGTCTGACCGGACTGGCCGCCGAAATACCGGTGGTGGGCGGCGGCCTGGTGGATACCCTGCGCGAGGCGCAGGATCTGCTGGCCCAGGGGCTGGCGGCCATTTCCGCCAGCAATCCCGCCCTTTGGATTTGTTAAATATAACCGTAGATATAAATTTCGCACTGCAAGGTCGGCGGCAAGACGCTTTTATGAAATGCATTGTCTTCCCCCTGTCTTGATAATATAATTTCCACAACGCGGCAGAGAATGAGAGAAGCCGCCTGTTGGCGATGTGGGTTCCCCACATCCAACGGGCGGCTTTTTTTATTTTCCGGGCCGTGGGCGGAAAGTCCGCCACCCTCAAAAAGGACGCCGAAAACGGCGCGAACACACCCGAGGAGGAGGATGCGATGACGTTTTCCCAGGAAACATCCCGCCATGCCGGCGGGCCGTCCATGCCGCGCCCCCGCACTCTTTGATCCGACGGGCGCCCCGTTGCAGCGGCGGCGCCCCGCTTTCCATCATTCCGCCGGCCCCCATGGGGCGGTTTCCGGCGGTGAGCGGCGCCACCCGGCCCCGCTCGAAGACCAGGGAGAGTTGACATGGCGACCTATATCGGCGCAATCGACCAGGGCACCACCAGCTCGCGGTTCATCGTTTTCGACCGCACCGGGCGGATCGTCAGCGTGGCGCAGAAGGAACACGAACAGATCTATCCCAAACCCGGCTGGGTCGAACATGATCCCGCCGAGATCTGGCGCCGCCTGGAGGAGGTGATGACCGAGGCCATGGCCGCCAAGGGCCTGCGCCCCAGCGATCTGGCCGCCATCGGCATTACCAACCAGCGCGAAACCACGGTGGTGTGGAACAAAAAAACCGGCGAGGCGGTTTATAACGCCATCGTCTGGCAGGATACCCGCGTGGCCGACAGCGTGGCCCAGTTCGAGGCCAAGGGCGGCCAGGACCGCTACCGCGCCAAGACCGGCCTGCCGCTGGCCACCTATTTCAGCGGCCTGAAGATCCGCTGGATCCTCGACAACGTGCCCGGCGCCCGCGCCGCCGCCGAAGCCGGCGATCTGCTGTTCGGCAATATCGACACCTTCGTCATCTGGCACTTGAGCGGCGGCACCCAGGGCGGCCGGCATGTCACCGACGTCACCAACGCCAGCCGCACCCAGCTGATGAACCTGGAAACCCTGCAGTGGGACGACGAGATTCTGGCCGATTTCGGCATTCCGAAATGCATGCTGCCCACCATCCGCTCCAGCTCGGAAGTTTACGCCAAGGCCAGCTTCGGCCCGGTGAAGGACGTGCCCATCGCCGGTGATCTCGGCGACCAGCAGGCCGCCCTGTTCGGCCAGGCCTGCTTCAAGCCGGGCGAGGCCAAGAACACCTACGGCACCGGCTGCTTCATGCTGATGAATACCGGCGAGAAGATCGTGCCCTCGAAATGCGGCCTGCTGACCACCGTGGGCTATAAGATCGGCGACAAGCCCGCCGTTTACGCCCTGGAAGGCTCCATCGCCATCACCGGCGCCCTGGTGCAGTGGCTGCGCGACAATCTGGGCATCATCGAGAAGAGCACCGATATCGAGCCCCTGGCCCGCACCGTCAACGACAATGGCGGCGTTTATGTCGTCCCCGCCTTCTCCGGCCTTTACGCGCCTTATTGGAAGGATAGCGCCCGCGGCGTCATCGCCGGGCTGACCCGCTTCGTCAACAAAGGCCACATCGCCCGCGCCGTGCTGGAAGCCACCGCCTTCCAGGTGCGCGAGGTTCTGGACGCCATGGAAGAGGATTCCGGCATCGCCCTCGACAATCTGCGCACCGACGGCGGCATGGTGGTCAACCATCTCCTGATGCAGTTCCAGTCCAACATCCTGAACCGTCCGGTGGTGCGTCCGGTGGTGCTGGAAACCACCGCCCTCGGCGCCGCCTACGCCGCCGGTCTGGCCGTGGGCTTTTTCCAGGATACCGACGAACTGGTGGCCAACTGGGCCGAGGATCACCGTTGGGCGCCCTCCATGGACGCCGAGCGGCGCGACACGCTTTATCACTTCTGGAAGAAGGCCGTGACCCGCACCTTCGACTGGGTCGAATAACAGGGTCGGGGAGAACGATCATGCATGGACCGATTTTCGGCGAATTCCTCGGCACCCTGGTGCTGATTCTGCTGGGCGACGGCGTTGTCGCCAACGTGCTGCTGGCCAAATCCAAGGGCCAGAACAGCGGCTGGATCGTCATCGCCACCGGGTGGGGCCTGGCGGTGCTGGCCGGTATCATCGCCAGCGTGGCGGTGGGCGGCGTGGCCCATCTCAACCCCGCCGTCACCATCGCCGTGGCGGTTTCCAGCGGCAATTACGCCAATGTGGTGCCGTTCATCCTGGCCCAGCTGGCCGGGGCTTTCGCCGGCGCCGCCCTGGTGTGGCTGATCTATCTGCCGCACTGGCGGGAAACCGAGGACAAAGGCCTGAAGCTGGCCATTTTCAGCACCGGCCCGGCCATCCGCAACTTGCCGGCCAATGCCCTCACCGAATTCCTGGTCACCATCGTGCTGGTGGTGGTGGGCTTCTCCATCGGCACCAAGGGCCTGGCCCCCGCCGGCCTGCCCTCGGGCTTCGGCCCCTATCTGTGGGGCATGCTGGTGTGGAGCATCGGCCTGTCGCTGGGCGGCCCCACCGGCTACGCCATCAACCCGGCCCGTGACCTGGGGCCGCGCATCGCCCACCAGTTGCTGCCCATCGCCGGCAAGGGCAGCTCGGACTGGGGCTACGCCCTGGTGCCGGTGCTGGCCCCGCTGGCCGGCGGCGCCGTGGGCGCCCTGATCTGCAAGGCCACCGGGATCCTTTAATACCCCCCGGTGGATCCTCCCACCCCGGCGCGGGCACGCCGCCTCGCGCCGGGGATTTTTTTTGGATTTTCGCCGAGACGCGAAAGACGGCCGGAATCACGCCTGCGTCGGCGCATCCCCGGGCAGCGGCACATGGGTGCGCACGTAAAGGCACAGCTCGGCGAAGTCCCGCTCGGTCAGGTCCAGCAGGGCGCGGGCCAACGCCTCGCGGCCGTCCAGAAGGGCGGCCTCGGTTTCGGTGGCGCGGGTGGCCAGGCGGATGGCCGCCACATTGGCGGCGGCGCCGCGCAGGGCATGCAGATGGGCGGCGGCCTCGCGGGCCTCGCCCCGGGCCAGGGCCTCGCGGGCGGCATCCAGGGTGGCGCCGCTTTCCGCCACCAGGCGGCGCAGCAGGCGATGCAGTTGCGCCTCGTCGCCCAGGCGCAGCAGGCCCTGGCGGGCATCGAACAGCGCCAGGGCGCCGGTGGCATCCTCGGGCGGCGGCGGCGCGGCTGCCGGAACGGATGCCGGAACCGGCGCCGTTGCCGGCGCGTCGGCGCGGCCGTGTTTCAGGATCACCGCCACCATCTGCTCCAGATCGAAGGGCTTGGCGATGAAATCGTTCATGCCGCAGGCCAGGCATTGGGCGCGATCGGCATCGCGCACCCCGGCGGTCAGGGCCAGGATGGGCAGGGAAAGGCCCAACTCGCCGCGGATCAGGCGGGTGGCCTCGAAACCGTCCATTTCCGGCATCTGCACATCCATCAGCACCAGATCGAAATCGTCCGGCCCCTGGCGCAGCCGCTCCACCGCCTGGACGCCGTCGCCGGCGATATCCACCTGGGCGCCCTTTTCCTCCAGGATGAACTGCGCCACCTCCTGATTGATGGCGTTGTCCTCCACCAGCAACAGCCGCAGACCGGCCAGGGAGGCCCCCTCGCCGGCGCGGGCCGAAGCCTCCTCCACCAGCGGCGCCATCCCCAGACGGCGGGCCTGGGCCTCGGCCACCGCGTTGAAGAGGGCGGAATAGGTCACCGGTTTCAGCAGAACCCCGTCCACCAGCGCCGCCCGGGGCGAGGCCACCACCTCGTCGCGGTCGAAGGCCGAGGCCATGACCACGATGGGCAGAGCGCTCCACCCCGCCCGCCGGGCCCGTTCCGCCGTGGCCATGCCGTCGAGGCCGGGCATGCGCAGATCCACCAGCCACAGATCGAAGGGCTGACCGGCCCGTTCGGCCACACCGTGGCGGTCCATGGCCTCCAGGCCCGAAACGGCGACGGTGGCGGTCCAGCCCAGGGCCTCGACCGCCGACACCAGGGCGCGGCGCGCCGTATCGTTGTCGTCCACCACCAGCACCGACAGGGCTTCCAGCACGCGCGGCGTCTCCGGCGGTAATTCGCGGCCAAGACCAAAAGGCAGATCCACCAGGAATTCGCTGCCCTCGCCCACCCGGCTCTTGAGGCGAATGGCGCCGCCCATCATTTCCAGCAGGCGCTTGCAGATCACCAGCCCCAGCCCGGTGCCGCCGAAACGGCGGGTGGTGGTGGTATCGGCCTGGGTGAAGGGCGTGAACAGGCGGGCCTGCTGCTCTTCGGAAATGCCGATGCCGGTATCCTTGACCGAGAAGGTCAGCATCACCCGGCCATCGGCCAGATCCGCGGCCTTGTGGATGCGCACCGCCACCTCGCCCCGCTCGGTGAATTTGAGGGCGTTCCCGGCCAGATTGATCAGCACCTGCTGCAGCCGCGACGGGTCGCCTTTCAAGGCGCGCGGCACCTCGGCCCCCACATCGATGATCAGTTCCAGATCCTTGGCCGAGGCGTTGATGGACATCACCGTGGCCAGCCCCTCCAGCACCCGCTCCAGATCGAATTCGATATATTCCAGCTGCAGGCGCCCGGCCTCGATCTTGGAGAAATCCAGAATCTCGTCGATGATTCCCAGCAGCGAGCGGGCGGAAATGGCGATCTTGTCCACCAGGCCCCGCTGTTCGGCCGCCAGCGGCCCCTTGCGCAGCAGATGGGTCAGCCCCAGCACGGCGTTCATCGGCGTGCGGATCTCGTGGCTCATATTGGCGACGAAGTCGCTTTTGGCGCGGTTGGCGGCCTCGGCCGCCATCTTGGCGTTGGCCAGATCGTCCTCGATGCGCTTGCGCTCGGTCATGTCGTAGACCGTGCTCCGGCTCATCAGATAATTGCCGTTGCCGTCGTAAATCGCCGTGGCGCTGACCAGCACCGGCATGACGCTGCCGTCCTTGCGGCGGATTTCCAGCACCATGTCGGACAGATAGCCCTGGCGCTTGAACTGCTCGAACGTGGCCTCGAACATCAGCAGGCTGTCGGGAGTCAGCAGATCCTGGATGCGCAGATGCCCCACCACCTCCTTCCAGTCGTAGCCCAGCCAGCTCAGCTCGGTATCGTTGATGCGCACGATGACGCCGTCGCTATCCAGGGAATGGTAGCCGCAGGGCGCGTGATCGTAGAGGTCCTGGATTTCGCGCACATAGCCGCGCAGCGCCTCTTCCGAACGGTGCCGTTCGCTGAAATCCTGCAATTGGCAGATGAAATGCAGCGGATGGCCCTGGGCGTCGCGCAGCAGGGTCATGGTCTGCAGGCCCCACACCGTGTTGCCGCGCCGGTCGAGATAGCGTTTTTCCAACTGATAGCCGGAGCGCTTGCGGGCCAGACAATCCTCGATGAGCACACGATCGATGTCGCGGTCGTCGGGATGAGCCAGATCGCGCATGGAAAGGCCCGGCAGTTTGTCCTCGTCATGCCCCAGCAGACGGCACATGGCGGCGTTGACCTCGAGGAAGCGCTCGTCGAGGGAGATCAGGGCCTTGCCGATATCGGCGTACTGGAAGGCGGCGCGGAACTGTTCCTCGGCCTGGCGCAGCCGTTCCACCTGCCCCCGCGCCCGCTGCCACCAGGTGAAGGCCGCCACCACCGCCCAGAACAGCAGGGTCAGCCCCGCCGTCAGCCCCTGCAGCAGATGATCGCGGTCGGCGGCCAGCTGGTCGAGTTGGTTCAACTCGCCCAGGGCGTGGATGGAGAGCCCCTCCACCGGCAGGTCCTCGCTCGACACCACCGCCAGGGTGCCGGCCGTGCCCACCCGCATGATCTCGGGATGATGGGGATAATGGGCTTCCTCAAACGGCATGGGCGGCAGTTCGGCGCGCTTGTACTGGGCCATGCGGGCCGCCGGGCTCAAGGCGTGCACCGAACCGCCGGCCAGGGCGCGGAACAGATCGCGGGGCGTGTGCGACAGGATCACCACGCCTTGCTGATCGGTGACGAACGAGCTGTTGTGCATGATCTCGGCGGCCAGACTCGACAGGTCGATCTTCAGCGCCATCACGCCGATCACCATGTCGCCCTCCCACACCGGCGCCGAGAAATAAAGGCCGGGAATGCTGGTGAGCCGCCCCACGGCGAACTGACGCCCCATCACCCCGCGCCGGGCCAGCTGGAAATATTGCCGGTCGGCGAAATTACCGCCCAGAAGATTGACCGGATCGTCGAAATCGCTGGCGGCCAGGCAATTGCCGCGGCTGTCCATCAGCCAGGCCAGGTCCATGCCCAGCTCGCGGGTGCGGTTGGCCAGAACCACGTTGGCGCGCCGCGCCAGGGCGGCGTCCTTCGGCGCCTGCAACAGACCGATCACCTGGGGATCGGCGGCGAAATCCCGCGTCAGCCCCACCACATGGCTCAAGGAGGTCTGCAGTTCCAGGCGCACGTCGCGCCGCGCCGCCAGGGCGTTGTCGCGGGCCTGGCGCACCATGTCGTCCAGGCGGTTTTCAAACCATAAGGTGCAAAAAAGGGTGCTGATCAGCCACGCCACCGGCACGGCGGCGCCCAGCAACAGGACGATCCGCCAACGTTTTCGCCGGGCGGCGTCATTTTCCCTGTCTGCCTCAGCCATGCGCGGCTCATCCATGGTGGCCTGCCGATTCCTCCCCGCCGGGACCGGATGGACCCCGATCCGATGCCGGAGCCATGTCGGCAAGGTGGCATCAATGGTCGGGATTGTCTACCACTTCCGACAAAAGCCCCTATCCAAAGTATGAAATCCCGTCCGATGATCGCCCAAGGGCGTATTACAACTTTTACGAAAAATCTTATGGAGACCCCAGGCGATCGGGACCGGCCCCGGCCCGCGGCGGGCGATGCGGCAGCAGGGCGGCGAACACCACCGCGACCAGGCAGCCGATGGCGGTGGCGTAGACGCGATGTTCGGCATTGGCCAGGGCGCCGCCCTGCCCCAGCGTCACCAGCAGCACCAGCGCCAGGGTGATGGCGGCGGTGAAGACGGCGTAATTGGCCTTCTGCAGCCCATAGGACAGGGCGATGGCCAGGGTGGCTCCGGCCACCAGCGGGCCGAAACGGCCCTCGGCCAGCAGGGCGAGGCCGGTGGCGGCCAGGCAGCCGCCGAGGGTGCCGGCCGACCGCAGGGCGCCGCGCCCGCCGGTTTCATGCAGGCCGGGCTTCAGCACCACCAGGGCGGTCAGCGGCGCCCAGTAATCGTTGGCCAGATGGATGGCGGCGGCCAAAGCCAGACTGGCGATCACCGATAACGCCACCCGGAGAGCGTGCCCCCAGAGGATTTTCCTTTCGGGCCATGGCTGCGCCCCCCCGCGCGACAGCCGCGCCACCCGGCCGGAAAACAGCAGGCGGACCAGCAGGGCCACCACGGCCAATTGCAGCCCGCCCCCGGCCAGCACCATGCCGGCGCGCCAAGCCGCCGCCGTGCCGTCGCCGGGAAAATAACCGGCCACCATGAAGGCGATGACCACCTGCAGCGCCACCCACCACCAGTTTTCGTCGCGCAGGGCCAGCACGGCGCAAACCGTGGCCAAAGCCCCCGACAGCAGCACCAGCAGCGGAAAGCACCACCCGGCCAGGGTGCCGCAATATCCGGCCAGGGCCATGCCCAGGGCCGCCGCCGCCATGGCGCCCCAGCGCCAGCCCAGCAACCCGCGCGAGGCGCCGAATCCCACCGAGAACGCCGCCCCGGCGGCGATGGCGCCGCGCATCGGCTGATGCGCCAATTGGCCCAGCAGAAAAATCAGGGGAATCGCCGGAGCGCCCACCAGCGCCATGCGGGAATGAAAGGGCAAGGCCCAGCGGAACGGGGTGCGCGGCACGCGCGGCCTCTTCGGTGGTTATCCGGCGGCAAAATATCTCTTTTGCCGCCGGATCGTAAAGACCGGGTTCAGTGGTCCGCTCCGCTGCGGAAATTGAACTGCGCCCCGGCGCGGATGCCCGAGGGCCAGCGCGCCGTTACCGCCTTCTGGCGGGTGTAGAAGCGCACGCCCTCGGGGCCGTGCACATGCAGATCGCCGAACAGCGACTGTTTCCAGCCGCCGAAGCTGTGATAGGCCACCGGCACCGGAATGGGCACGTTGATGCCCACCATCCCCGCCTGCACCCGGGCGGTGAAATCGCGGGCGCAATCGCCGTCGCGGGTGAACAGGGCGGCGCCGTTGCCGTAAGGATGGACATTGACCAGTTCGAGGGCGCTTTCGTAATCGGGCACCCGCACCACCACCAGCACCGGACCGAAAATCTCGTCGGTATAGATCGACATATCGGGGCGCACCCGGTCGAACAGGCAGCCCCCCAGGAAGAATCCCCCCTCATGCCCGGGCACGCGCACACCGCGCCCGTCCACCACCAGATCGGCGCCGTCGCGCAAACCGGCCTCCACATAGCCCTTGATGCGGGCCAGACTGTCGGCGGTGATCACCGGCCCCATCTCGGCGGCGGCGTCGGTATAGGCCCCCACCCGCAAGGCGCGCACGCGGGGCGCCAGCCGCGCCACCACCTGATCGGCGGTCTCCTCGCCCACCGCCACCGCCACCGAAACCGCCATGCAGCGCTCCCCGGCCGAACCGTAGGCCGCCCCCATCAGGGCGTCGGTCACCTGATCGAGATCGGCGTCGGGCATCACCACCAGATGGTTCTTGGCCCCGCACAAGGCCTGCACCCGTTTGCCGTGGGCGGCGCCGGTGGCATAGATATATTTGCCGATGGCGGTGGAGCCGACGAAGCTCACCGCCTGCACCTGGGGATCGGTGAGCAGGGTATCCACCGCCTCCTTGTCGCCCACCACCACGTTCAGCACGCCGGGCGGCAGGCCGGCCTCGGAAAACAGCGCCGCCAGACGCAGGGCGGTGGAGGGATCGCGCTCCGACGGCTTCAGCACGAAGCTGTTGCCGCAGGCCAGGGCCACCGGGATCATCCACAGCGGCACCATGGCGGGAAAATTGAACGGGGTGATGCCGGCGCACACCCCCAGGGGCTGGCGGAACGACCAGGCGTCGACCCCGCCCGCCACCTGCTCGCTGAACTCGCCCTTCAGCATCTGCGGTATGCCGCAGGCGAACTCCACCACCTCCAGGCCGCGGGTGATGGAGCCCTTGGCGTCGGCCAGGGTCTTGCCGTGCTCCGACGACACCAGGGCCGCCAACTCGTCCATATGCGAAAGCACCAGATCGCGCAGGCGGAACATCACCTGGGCGCGTTTGGCCGCAGGCGTGGCCGCCCAGGCCGGAAAGGCCGCCGCCGCCGCGCGGATGGCGGCCTGCGTTTCCTCGGCCGAGGCCAGCGGCGCCTGGGCCGCCACCTGACCGGTGGCGGGATTGAACACCGCGCCGTAACGGCCCGATCGTCCGGATACCGGCTTGCCGTCGATGTAATGGGTCAGGGTGCGCATGGGCTTACTCCACCGTCTTCAGCACGTCGGCCAGGGTGCCGACCAGTTGGGCCATATGTCCCTCGCCGCAGATCAGCGGCGGCGACAGGGCGATGATATCGCCGGTGACGCGGATCAGCACGCCCGCCTCGTAGCAGCGGGTGAACACCTCGTAGGCGCGGGCGCCGGGAGCGCCGGGACGTGGCGCCAGCTCGATGCCCGCCACCAGCCCCAGATTGCGGATATCCACCACATGGGGCAAGCCCTTCAAGCCGTGCACCGCCTGTTCCCACAGCGGCGCCAGGGTGGCGGCGCGGGTCAGCAGGCCCTCCTCCTCGTAGGTGTCGAGGGTGGCCAGGGCGGCGGCCACCGCCAGGGGGTGCGCCGAATAGGTGTAGCCGTGCGGAAATTCGATGCCCTGCTCCGGGCCTTGCATGAAGGCGGCCTGCACCTTGTCGGAGGCGAACACCGCCCCCATGGGCACGGTGCCGTTGGTCAGCCCCTTGGCGGTGGTGACCATATCGGGCATCACCCCGAACAGATCGACGGCGAAGGGCGCCCCCAGGCGGCCGTAGCCGGTGATGACCTCGTCGAAGATCAGCAGGAAGCCGTGCTTATCGCACAGCGCCCGCAGCCGCTCCAGATAGCCCTTGGGCGGCACCAGCACGCCGGTGGAGCCGGCCATGGGCTCGACGATGACGGCGGCGATGGTGGAGGGATCATGCAGGGCGGCGATACGCTCCAGGTCGTCGGCCAGTTCGGCGCCCCAGGCCGGCTGGCCCTTGCTGAAGGCGTTGCGCTCCGGATCGTGGGTGTGGCGCAGATGGTCCACCCCCGGCAGCAGCGGCCCGAACAGTTTGCGGTTGCCGGCCAGCCCGCCCACCGAGATGCCGCCGAAGCCGACGCCGTGATAACCGCGTTCCCGCCCGATCAGGCGGGTGCGGCCGCCCTCGCCGCGCAAACGGTGATAGGCCAGGGCCATTTTCAGGGCGGTATCCACCGATTCCGAGCCGGAATTGCAGAAGAACACATGGTTGAGATCGCCCGGCATCAAGGCCGCCAGCCGCGCCGCCAGGGTGAAGGCCTCGGGGTGGGCCATCTGGAAGGTGGGGGCGAAATCCAGGCGCGCCACCGCCTTTTGCACCGCCTCGACGATGCGCGGACGGCCATGCCCGGCATTGACGCACCACAGCCCCGAGGTGCCGTCGAGAATGGCGCGGCCGTCGTGGCTGACATAGTGCATGTCCTTGGCCGAAACCAGCAGACGCGGCGCCGCCTTGAACTGGCGGTTGGCGGTAAAGGGCATCCAAAAGGCGGAGAGATCGGTCACGGACATGAAGGCACCTCGAAAAAACGACGGCTTCACAGTGGGCCGTTGCGCAATTCTCAACAAGATGCTTTCTTGTTAAGTATAGTTAACACTTAAAAACGGGTGCGCCATGGAGATCGACGTCGGAGCCCGCCTGCGGGCGGTGCGCAATGCCCATAAGCTGTCGCAGCGCGCCCTGGCCCTGAGGGCCGGGGTGACCAATGCCAGCATTTCCCTGATCGAATCCAACCGCATCAATCCCTCGGTGGGCGCCCTGAAGCGGGTGCTGGACGGCATCCCCATGAGCCTGGCCGATTTCTTCGCCCTGGATCTGCCGGCGCCGCCGCAGGTGTTTTTCGCCGCCGATGACTTCGTCGAGATCGGCGCCGGCGCCATCTCCTACCGCCAGCTGGGGCCGGACATGGCCGGACATGCCCTGCAGATCCTGGTGGAACGCTACGCTCCCGGCGCCGATACCGGCCGCGTGCCGCTGCGCCACGAGGGCGAGGAAGGGGCGGTGCTGCTGTCGGGCCGCCTGGAGGTGACGGTGGGCGAGCAGACCCGCCTTTTGGGCCCCGGCGAGGCCTATCGCTTCGACAGCCGCACGCCGCACCGTTTCCGCAATCCCGGCCCCGACCCTTGCGCCCTGATCAGCGCCTGCACGCCGCCCAGTTTCTAGAGCGGAAAAACGCTATAAGCTGGACGCGCGGAAAGGCACGGAGTACCAATGACCGCAGATGCCGCGTTCACCAATTGATAAATTGATGCCTCCCAATCCTTACGCCCCGCAAAGCGCCACCGAACTGCAGGCCGTCGTCACCTTGAAGGCGGCGCGCGACGTGGCGCGGGATATCGAGGCGTTGCGCAACCGCCTGAAGGACGACGCTATCCACCCCTTTCAGCGCCAACGCCTGAAAGACGATTTGCTGGAAGCGGCGGAACGGCTGTGCAATCTGCTGGACCTGCTGATGTCGTGGCTGACCATGGTTTCGGCCAGCGTGCGCCACCCCCTGTCGGAAGGCATCCAGGAACTGCGCGAGCGGCTGTTGTCCACCGGCGTGCGCCTGATCGGCGACAAGGCCGACCGCCTGCTGACCCAGGCCGATCTGGCCACCCGCGGCGACGGCGTTTTCCCCCTGGGCATCTCCTTCCGCCTGGCCGAGGCGGTGGCCAATCTGCTGGCCACGGTGGAGGTGCTGGGCGGCTACGAGGCCATGCCGGAAGAGGTGCAGGAGAAACTGGCCAGCGCCCAGGACATGGTGCACCATCTGCGGCTGATGGAGGAGAATTACGCCTTCGCCCGCGAATTCGAGGAGGTGGAGGATCCCGCCGAGCTCGACGAGCCGCCGTCCGGATTCACCCTCCCCCGCTTCTGACAGGCCGTTGACAAGCGCCGCCGTGCCGGGGCAAGGTGCCGGCAGATAGTTTAAGCCCCACTCCCGCGCAAAGGATACTGATCATGGACATGGCTCTGGGCTTCATCGCCGCCTGCATCGTCGTTTACGCCCTGGTGTGGAGCGTGCGCACCTCGGGCAATGCACCGGACGCCGGCGCCGCCCACGGTCATGGCGGCCATCACTGAGTTTCGGCCAAGTCCTTAAAAGCCCCGCCGTGATCCCGGCGGGGCTTTTTTGTTGATGCCGGGCGCTCAGCCGGCCAGGCGGCCGTCTTCGGGCGGCGGCGTCAGCAGGGCGTAGAAGGCGCGGTCCTCCATCACCTCGTGATCGAGAAAGATCTGCTCCACATCGTCCAGAACCGCGAACCAGCGCTGATGATTGGACTTTTCCGCCATTTCATCCAGCATGGCGTCGAGCTTTTCCAGGATGGCGTCATGGATCTGGCGGTGATGCCGGGCCGGAACGCCGTATCCCGACAACACCGCGACCTCCACCTCGAAATGCCCCCGCGCCGCCTCGCGCACCTCTTTCAGGCTGTCCAGCAAGGCGGCATCATCGGCCCCCAATTTCCAAAGGCGGCCGAAGGTATCGATCCTGCGGTGCAGATCGAGATGTCCGGCATCCACTTCCCGGATGCCGCAAAGGGGCACGTCTGGTCCGGCCATCGTGGAGTTTCTCCCATCAGGTAAACTCCAGAGTATGCCTTATCCACCGCCAGGTAAAGGCCATCTAAATGATCAGTTGATATCTTTAGGCGTCGGCACCGCCTCGTCGGCGGCCCCCGAACCGCACGGATCGCCGCAATGGGCGCATTCGAAATCCACCGGTTTATGCTCCAATTCGGCCAGACGCGCTTCCAGGTGGGCGATGCGTTCGGCCATGCAATGCAGGGCTTTGCCCACCGGATCGGGCATCAGATGATGATCGAGATCGATACCGTGCTTGCTGATGCGCCGCGCCTCCAGCGGCAGCACCACCCGGCCGGGAATACCCACCACCGTCATGTCGGGCGGCACGTCGGAAATCACCACCGAATTGGCGCCGATATTGGCCCCGGCGCCGACACGCACCGGCCCCAGGATCTTGGCCCCCGCCCCCACCAGCACCCCATCCTCCAGGGTGGGATGGCGCTTGCCCTTGGACAGCGAGGTGCCGCCCAGGGTGACGCCGTGATAAAGGGTGACGTCGTCGCCGATCTCGGCGGTTTCGCCGATCACCACGCCGGCGCCGTGATCGATGAAGAAGCGCCGGCCGATCCGGGCGCCGGGATGAATGTCCACATTGGTCATCATCCGCCCCAGGAACGACAACAGGCGCGCCGAAAACAGCCAGCCGCCCCGCCACAGACGATGACTGAGGCGATGGATCAGCACCGCGTGCAGACCGGGATAGGTGAACAGCACCTCCACACGGGTACGGGCGGCGGGATCGCGTTCGAACACGCAATCGACGTCTTCCTTGAGATGGGCCAGCAGGCCCGGATGGTCGGCTTGATCAATCGACACGGTGATGCTCCCGCAAACGGCGCGGCGGGCATTGTGCCCCGCGGCACCCGGCCCTGCCAGCCTGAATTGTTTCAGCCCCCCTCACAGCGCCAGGCGCGGAGCTCGGATCTACTCGGCCGCGCCGTGCCGCAGATGCGGTTTATGGCGATTGAGCCAGGCCACCAGACGGCGCACCACCACATAGAACAGCGGCGTGAAGATCAGGCCGAAAGCCGTCACCCCCAGCATGCCCGAGAACACCGCCGTGCCCAGAGACTGGCGCATTTCCGCGCCGGCGCCGGTGGCCCACACCAGGGGCAGCACCCCCAGGATAAAGGCCAGCGAGGTCATCAGGATGGGGCGCAGGCGGGTCCGCGCCGCCTGCACGGCGGCGTTGGTACGGCTCAAACCCTCGTTTTCCGCCTGGCGGGCGAATTCCACGATAAGGATGGCGTTCTTGGCCGCCAGGCCGATCAGCACCACGAAGCCCACCTGGGCCAGGATGTTGACGGCGATGCCGCGCAGATTGAGGCCGGTGACCGAGGCCAGAAGGCACATGGGCACGATCAGCACCACCGACAGCGGCAGCGACCAGCTTTCATACTGCGCCGCCAGCACCAGGAACACGAACACCACCGAGGCGCCGAACACCAGAATGCCGTTATTGCCGGCCATGATTTCCTGCAACGCCAGTTCGGTCCATTCGAACGAGAAGCCGTCCGGCAGATGGCTGGCCGCCAGTCCGGCCATGGTTTCCAGGGCGTAGCCCGAGGAATAGCCGGGCTTGGTGGCGCCCTGCAGTTCGGCGGCGGCATAAAGGTTGTAGCGCGGCACCCGGTAGGCGCTGGTCATGCTGTGGAACGAGGCCACCGAGCCGATGGGCACCATCTCGCCCCGGTCGTTGCGGGCTTTCAGATTGGCCACCGCCTGCAAATCCGAGCGGAAATCGCCGTCGCCCTGGGCCATCACCCGGTAGGTGCGGCCCAGGTAGTTGAAATCGTTAACGTAATGGGCGCCGAGATAGATCCCCAAGGTATCGAACACCTGCGACGGCGGCACCCCCAGCATGCTGGCCTTGAGGCGATCGATATCGGCATAAACCGACGGCGTGCGGGTATTGAAGGTGGAGAACACGTTCAAAAGGCCCGGCATGTGATTGGCCGCCAGCATCATGTCGGTGGTGGCGGCCTCCAGCGCGTTCAGGCCGCGGCCGCTCTTATCCTCGATCATCATCTTCCAGCCGCCGGCCGAACCGATGCCGCGCACCGGAGGCGGCATGATGGGGATGATCATGGCGTCCTGGATGCCGGCCAGCCGCATGCGCAGGGCTCCCACCAGCTGCGGCGCCGACTGGCCGCGGGCGCGGGCCCGCTCCTCCCACGGCTTCAGCAGCACGAACACCGTGGCCGCCGAGGGGGAGTTGGTGAAGGTGGCGGCATCCAGACCGGCGATGGGCACGGCATGGGCCACGCCGGGAGTATCGAGAATGGTGTTCACCGCCCGCTGCATCACCGCGTCGGTGCGGGCCAGCGAGCTGCCCGGCGGCATCTGGATCAGGGTGATGAGATAGCCCTGATCCTGATCGGGAATGAAGCCCTTGGGCGAACGGTAGAATTCGGTGCCCGCCAGCGCCATCAGCCCGACATAGACCACCAGCAGCAACGCCGCCAGGCGGATAACGCGGCGGGTAACCCGGCCGTAGCCTTCCGACAGGCGGTCGAAGCCGCGGTTGAAGGCCTGGAAGAACAGCACCAGCGGCCGCAGCAGCGGCGAAACCGCATCGGCGTCATGCTCCTTGTGCGGCTTGAACAGCAGGGCGCACAGGGCCGGGCTCAAGGTCAGCGACACCACCAGGGAAATGACGGTGGAGGCGGCGATGGTCACGGCGAACTGGCGGAAGAACTGCCCGGAAATGCCGGGAATGAAGGCGGCGGGGATGAACACCGCCGACAGCACCAGGGCGATGGCCACCAGGGCGCCGCCCACCTCGTCCATGGTTTCGTGGGCGGCGTTGCGCGGGGTCAGCCCCTCGCGGATGTTGCGTTCGACGTTTTCCACCACCACGATGGCGTCGTCCACCACGATGCCCACCGCCAGCACCAGGCCGAACAGCGACAGGTTGTTCAGCGAGTAGCCCAGCGCCGCCAGGATGCCGAAGGTGCCCACCAGCGACACCGGAATGGCGACGATGGGAATGAGCGAGGCCCGCCAGCTCTGCAGGAAGACGATCACCACCAGCACCACCAGCAGCACCGCCTCCCAGATGGTGGTGAACACCTCGTGCACCGACTGGGAAATGAAGTGGGTGGGATTGTAGACCACCTTGTAGGCCACCCCGGCCGGGAAATGCCGGGCCAGTTGGTCCATGGTGTTCTGCACCCGCTGGGCGGTATCGAGGGCGTTGGAGCCGGGCAGCTGGAAAATGCCCATGGGCACGGCGCGCTGGCGGTCGAGATAGCCGTTGGCGCCGTAATCCTGCGCCCCCAGTTCGACGCGGGCCACATCGCGCACCCGCGTCACCCGGCCGTCGGGATCGGACTTGATGAGGATATTGCCGAACTGTTCCGGGGTGATCAGGCGGCCTTGCGTCTGCACGTTCATCTGGAAGGCGCCGGGACGGGCCACCGGCGGCTGGTTCAGCACGCCGGCCGAGACCTGGATGTTCTGCGATTGCAGCGCCGCCACCACATCGTCGGCGGTAAGATTGCGGGCCGCCACCTTGTCGGGATCGAGCCAGACGCGCATGGCGTAGTCGCGGGCGCCGAACACGGTCACCCCGCCCACCCCTTCCAGGCGGGCCAGCACGTCCTTGATCTGCAAGGTGGCGTAGTTCGAGAGATAAAGCTGATCGCGCGAGCCGTCGGGGGAATAAAGATGCACCACCATCAGAAGGTCGGGCGAGTTCTTCTGCACGCTCACCCCCTGGCGCTGCACATCGGTGGGCAGCTGGGGCATAGCCTGCGACACCCGGTTCTGCACCAGCACCTGGGCGGTATCGAGATTGGTGCCCAGACGGAAGGTGATGGTCAGGCGCAGATTGCCGTCGCCGGTGGAGTTGCTGCTCATATAGAGCATGTTCTCGACGCCGTTGATCTGCTGCTCCAGCGGCGTGGCCACGGTATCGGCCACCGTCTGGGCCGAGGCGCCGGGATAGCTGGCGGTAACGATGATGGTGGGCGGCGCGATCTCGGGATACTGCGCCACCGGCAGGGTGAAATAGGCGATGGCGCCGATCAGGGTGATGAACAGCGACACCACCGTGGCGAAGATCGGCCGATCGATGAAGAAATGGCTCAGGCGCATGGCCTCAGTTCCCGTCCAGCGATTTCGGCGCGGCGATGTGGCCCGGTTGCGCCGTCACCTTGGCGCCGGGCCGGGCCCGCATCAGGCCGTTGATCACCACCCGGTCGTCGGGCTTGAGGCCGCTTTCGATCACCTGCAACCCGTCGATCAGCGGGCCGGGGATCACCACCTTGGGCACCACCGTGCCGTCGGCGGCCACGGTCATCAGCATCTTGTCGGACTGGTCGGTGATCAACGCCGCTTCCGGCACCAGCAGGGCCATGTGCGGCGCCGAAGCCGGCATGCGCACGCGGGCGAACTGGCCGGGCAGGATGAAGCCGCCGGGATTGGGCAGCACGGCGCGGACATGGATGGTGCCGGAGGCGCGGTCCACCTGATTGTCGAGGAAATCCAGGGTGCCCCGCCGGGTCCAGCGGCTTTCGTCCATCAGGCGCAGGTCCACCGGCAGACGTCCGCCCTCGGCCTTGCCCACCTGCCCGGCGGCGACGGCGCGCTTGAACTTCAACAGATCGGCCTCGCTGAGATCGAAACCGAGATAGAGGGGATCGAGCGACACCAGGGTGGAGAGCAGGGTGCCGGAACCGCTGCCGCCGGCGGTGATCAGGTTGCCCACCGACACCTGGCGCGCCCCCATGCGGCCGCCGACCGGAGCGGTGATATGGGTATAATCCAGATTGAGCTGGGCATCGCGCAGGGCGGCACGGGCCACGTCGAGGGAGGCCAGGGCCACCTTCTGCTGCTGCAGCCGGGTATCGTAGTCGCTGGCCGAAAGGAAATCCTTGCGCCGCAGTTCGGCGCCGCGCTCCAACTGGCGCTTGGTCAGCTCCACCGTGGCCTCGGCCTGGGCCACCTGGGCGCGGGCCGAGGCCACGGCGATTTCATAGGGCCTGGGATCGATGACGAAGAGCAGGTCGCCCTTTTTCACCATCTGGCCGTCGGTGAAGTGGATCTCGGTCAGATAGCCGCTGACCCGGGCCCGCAGCTCCACCGAATTGATGGCCTGGAACTGACCGCTGTTCTCCAGCCAGTCCACCACCTTTGCCCGCAAAGGCGCGCTCACCGTCACCGGCGGCGGCGGAGCGCTCGTCTGCTGGGCCAAGGCCGGAACGGCGGCCAGCAGGACGGCGGCGACAAGGACGGTCTTCACGAAAGGCCGACGGACCATGGTGTTTTCCTCGATGCGGCGGGAGGGCTGGGATGGAAAAGGAGACTCCAGACTGTACCGATCAGTTCATACTCCGCCCACGGGTTCTGTCAATCATGCCGAGGCATACTTGACGCCGCCCCCGCCGGCGGGAAGCATGGTATAATACCAAGCCGCGATGAGTTTGACTCATCGCGGCGCCGGTTAGGAGCAAGGCGACGCGCGCCTGATGGCGCGAAGCCAAGGGTTTCGGAGAAACCCGCCCGGCGCATGAGGGTGCAGTGATCGGTTCCGATCACTGCAATTTGGTATAAAGCGTTTTTTCCGCATCGAGGGTGTCTCCTTGGATCAGCTTTCCGCCGCCTTCCTGTCGGTCGTCATCGGCCTTTTTCCCATCGTCAATCCCCTGGGCATGGCGCCGATCTTTCTCAACCTGACCGAGGACGCCTCGTCGGAGGCCCGCGCCGCCCTGGCCCGGCGGGTGGCGGTGGGTTGTTTCCTGCTCATGGTGGGCTCGTTCTTCTTCGGCTCGTCGGTGCTGGCCTTCTTCGGCCTGACCATTCCGGCGGTGCGGGTGGCCGGCGGCCTGGTGGTACTGTCCGCCGGTTGGCGCATGCTGCAGCAGGGCGACGACGCCCCGCACCGCCACAACCAGTCGCGCATTCCCGATACCGCCGTGCTGACCCGCGCCTTCTTCCCCCTGACCATGCCGTTGACGGTGGGCCCGGGCACCATCTCGGTGGCCATCGCCCTGGGCGCCAAAAGCGTGCAGGGCAGCGGCGCCGTGTTCTGGGCCCTGGGCGGCCTGCTGGGCTGTCTGGCCCTGGCCGGCATCATCTATCTTTGCTACCGCTTCGCCGAACGGGTTCTGGGCGTGCTGGGCCAGGCCGGTACCGACGTGGTGCTGCGCCTGTCCGCCTTCATCCTGCTGTGCCTGGGGGTGCAGATCGTGTGGATGGGCGTGGACAGCATGATCCGCGGCAGCTGATACCAGGTCGAGATCAGCCTGGCTCATCGCAACGCCGGTTAGGAGCAAAGCGGCGCGGGCAACCGGAAAACGCGCCGAAAAAAAGCCGGGCGGAAAGGTCTCCGCCCGGCTTTTGGGTAAAATCCGCCGCGTGCGATCAGTAATCGAGCATGATCTCGGCGCCACGGCCCGTGTCGTTGCCGACGCCGGTGTAGATATGGCTGGCGGGCACGCCCAGACGCACCAGTTCCTTGCCCACGGCATCGGCGCGGGACTGGGCCAGCGCCAGGTTGGCCTCGCGGTTGGCGGCGGGATCGGGGTCCAGGCGCGGGCTGTTGGAGGCCCCCAGGATGCGCAACCGGCCATGCCGCTCCTTGTAGAGGGCCGCCACGTCGCGCAACTGCGACAGGCTGGCGTCGGACAGGGCGGTGGTGCCTTCGCCGAACTGCAGCGACGCCACCTCGAACGAGGCTTCGCTGTGGTCGGGATTGAACGCCGCCAGCGGCGCGAAGGCGCCATGACCGCGCGCCACATGGCCGGGACGGGTCAGCCGCACCGGCGCGCCGGCGGGCGCCGCTTCGCTGGTGGCGGCGCTCAGGTCCAGCGGCGCGGTGGCGGGCACCGGATTGGCCGGCGCCGCGCCCGCCATGGCCAGGGTGGCGTTGGGCTGGGCCGGCGGATGGTTGAATTCGGCCAGACGGCGCTGATAGACCTGCTCCACCGTTTCGTTGCCGGCGGCGGGCGCGCGCAAGGAGGACGGGGCGGCCGCGACGGGCGCCGGAGCGGGAGCAGGCGCCGGAGCCGCGGCGGCCGGAGCCGGAGCGGGCGGCGGCGCGGCATCGCTGGTGGCGACCGGGGCCGGAGCCGGAGCCGGAG
>JAJXUO010000007.1 GCA_021782815.1 Pseudomonadota bacterium | reverse complement strand
TAATACCAAGTCGCGATGAGTTTGACTCATCGCGACGCCGGTTAGGAGCAAGGCGACGCGCGCCTGATGGCGCGTTAGCCAAGGGTTTCGGAGAAACCCGCCCGGCGCATGAGGGGCGGTGATCGGTTCCGATCACCGCAACTCGGTATAAGGTCTGGAGCTTTTCCGCCAAAAAGAAACCGCCCCGGAGCGATCCGGGGCGGTTTTTTTATCGTCGTCCCGCCGCCGGTTGGTGCCGGCGGCGGGGTTCGCGGGGTTTAATAGCGGTAGGTGTCGGGCTTGAAGGGGCCGTTCACCGCCACGCCGATATAGTCGGCCTGGGTCTGCGACAGGGTGGTCAGTTTGGCGCCGATCTTCTCCAGATGCAGGCGGGCCACCTTCTCGTCCAGATGCTTGGGCAGCACATAGACCTTGCGTTCGTACTGTTCGGCATGGGCCCACAGCTCGATCTGGGCCAGCACCTGATTGGTGAAGCTGGCCGACATCACGAAGCTGGGATGGCCGGTGGCGCAGCCCAGATTGACCAGACGGCCCTCGGCCAGCACGATCAGGCGCTTGCCGTTGGGGAACTCCACCTCGTCCACCTGCGGCTTGACGTTGTGCCACTTGTAGTTCCGCAAGGCGGAGATCTGAATTTCGCTGTCGAAATGGCCGATATTGCAGACGATGGCGCGGTTCTTCATGGCGCGCATGTGGTCCAGGGTGATGATGTCCACATTGCCGGTGCAGGTGACGAAAATGTCGCCCTGCGGCGCCACCTCCTCCAGGGTGGAGACCTGATAGCCCTCCATGGCCGCCTGCAGGGCGCAGATGGGATCGATCTCGGTCACGATCACCCGGGCGCCCTGGCTGCGCAAGCTGGCGGCCGAGCCCTTGCCCACATCGCCGAAGCCGCAGACCACCGCCACCTTGCCGGCCACCATGACGTCGGTGGCGCGCTTGATGCCGTCCACCAGGGATTCGCGGCAGCCGTAGAGATTGTCGAACTTCGATTTGGTGACGCTGTCGTTGACGTTGAAGGCCGGCACCAGCAGGCGGCCGCTCTTGGCCATCTCGTACAGGCGGTGCACGCCGGTGGTGGTTTCCTCGGAAATGCCGCGTACCTCCTTCAGCATTTCGGGGTACTTATCGTGCAGGATCTGCGTCACGTCGCCGCCGTCGTCCAGCACCATGTTGGGGGTCCAGCCATCGGGGCCGCGCAGGGTCTGCTCGATGCACCACCAGAACTCCTCTTCCGTTTCGCCCTTCCAGGCGAACACCGGAATGCCGGCGGCGGCGATGGCGGCGGCGGCCTGATCCTGGGTCGAGAAGATGTTGCACGAGCTCCAGCGCACCGAGGCGCCCAGCGCCACCAGGGTTTCGATCAAGACGGCGGTCTGGATGGTCATATGCAGGCAGCCGACGATGCGGGCTCCGGCCAGGGGCTTCTTGCCGGCGAACTCTTCCCGCAGCGCCATCAGGCCCGGCATTTCGGTTTCGGCGATATCGATCTCCTTGCGGCCCCAGTCGGCCAGGGAGAGATCCGCCACTTTATAATCGGAGAAGGTCATCGTCGGCTCCTGAAACATGGTCATGGCCTGCCGTATAGCAGGCAAAAATGGGAAGAACAATTACCGTTATGGCGCCAGGTGGGTGTTGAAGTCGTCCAGAAGCTGGCCGATACGGGTGCTGTCGGACTGGTCCATGATGATGCGGGCGCGGCGGTTGGCCGCCACCAGATCGATGCTGCGCACCCGCTGCTTGACCCGGGCCAGATTGGCCACCGACATGGAGAGATCGCGGATGCCCAGCCCCAGCAGCAGCGGGGCGTAGCGCGGGTCGCCGGCCATTTCGCCGCAGATGCTGACCGGGATGCGGGCGCGCAAGGCCGCTTCGGTGGTGAACTGGATCAGCCGCAGCACCGCTGGATGCAAGGGATCATAGAGTCCGGCCACCGCCTCGTCGGTGCGGTCGATGGCCAGGGTGTATTGGGTGAGATCGTTGGTGCCGATGGCGAAGAAATCGGCGTGCAGGGCCAGGGCGTCGGCGGCCAGGGCGGCGCCGGGAATTTCGATCATGATGCCCACCGGCGGCAGCGGATCGGGCACGGCGTGGCCCTGGGCGGCCAGGCGTTTGGCCACCTTGTCGAGGCAGGCCCGCACCGCGGTCACCTCGCTCACCGTGGAAATCATCGGCAGCAGGATGCGCACCGGACCATGCGCGGCGGCGCGCAGGATGGCGGCCAGCTGCGGCTCCAGGATGTCGCGGCGTTTCAGCGACAGACGGATGGCGCGCAGGCCCAGGGCCGGGTTGGGGCTGTGCAGAATGCCCAGGGCCGGGGCCAGTTTGTCGCTGCCGCAATCCAGGGTGCGGATGGTCAGGGGGCGCCCCTCCAGCTTGCGCACCATGCCGGCCAGCAGGGCGTATTGCTCCTCCTCGTCGGGCAGGGTATCGCGATTCATATACATGAACTCGCTGCGCAGCAGCCCCACCCCGGCGGCGCCGTTGGCGACCACGCCCGCCACTTCCGAGGGCAGTTCCAGATTGGCCAGCAGGGTGATGGAAACGCCGTCGCGGGTGATGGCCGGCACCGTGACCAAACGGCTCAGGCGACGGCGCTGGCGTAAAAGCTCGGCCCGCTTGTTGCGGTAGAGCGACAGGGTCTCCGGGCTGGGGTCGAGGATCAGCAGGCCGGCGGTGCCGTCGACGATGACCTGCGCGCCGTTTCGGGCTCCCACCAGGGCGCCGGTGGTGCCCACCACCATGGGCAGTTCCAGCGAGCGGGCCATGATGGCGGTATGGCCCGCCGCCCCGCCCAGCACCGTGGCCACCCCCAACGCCTGGCGGGGATCGAGGAGGGCGGTATCGGCCGGGCTCAGTTCCTCGGCCAGGATTACGGCGTGGGCCGGCATCATGGAAAAGGGCTTGTGCGGGGTTTTGGTCAGATTGCGGATCAGCCGCTGCCCCACCTCGCGGATATCGTCCATGCGGGCGGCGAGATAGGCGTCGTCCATGGCGGCGAAGCCGGCGACGATCTGGCCGATCTCCTTCTGCACCGCCGCCTCGGCGTTGATCCGCTCTTCCGCGATGCGCCGGTCGACGCCGCGCACCAGGCGCGAGCCCTGCAGCATCTGCTGGTAGGCATCCAGGAGATAGCCCAGTTCCTCGCCCACCGAACCGCTCAAGGCGCGGGCCTTGGCCTGCAGCATTTCCACCTGGGTCACCGCCGCCTCCACCGCCTCGGCGAAGCGATGGCGCTCGGCCTTGACGCCGTCGCGGGTCAGGCAATATTCCGGCACCGACACCGTGCCGGTATTGTGGTGGAACACCACCCCGATGGCGATGCCGGGACTGACGCCCAGGCCATGGAACACCCGTTCCTGGTCGGATTGGGGCGCGGCAAGGGGGGGGTGCGGGGCGTGCGGCATGATGTCGGTCAGTCTTCCTCGCCGAATTTGTCCGCGATCAGGGTGGTCAGCGCCCGCAGGGCCTCGCCGGCATCCTCGCCCGAGGCGCTGAGATCGATGGTGCAGCCGGGAGCGGCGGCCAGCATCATCAATCCCATGATGGATTGGCCGGAAACCTCGGTGCCGCGATGGCTGACCAGCACCCTGGCCTTGAACTGGGCCACGGTTTTGACGAATTTCGCCGCGGCGCGGGCGTGCAGGCCGCGCCGGTTGACGATGGTGGCGGTGCAGGACTGGGAGTCGTGCGTCTCGACGGAAACGGTCATGATGGCCTTGTCGGTTTCAATTGCCCTGGGACAGCAGCCGCGAGGCCACGTTGATGTATTTGCGCCCGGCTTCCTGCGCGCTGGCCACGGCGTCGGCCAGGGTCTCTTTGCTGCGCACGGTGGCCAGCTTGATCAGCATGGGCAGATTGACGCCGGCGATCACCTCCACCCGCGCCTTGTCCATGATGGAGATGGCCAGATTGGAGGGCGTGCCGCCGAACATGTCGGTCAGCAGCACCACGCCGGCGCCGGTGTCCACCTGGCAGGCCGAGCGCAGGATGTCGGCGCGCCGCTGTTCCATGTCGTCCTCGGGGCCGATGCAGACGGCGATCACATTGGGTTGCGGTCCTACCACATGCTCCATGGCGGAGACCAGTTCGTCGGCCAGATGGCCGTGGGTTACGAGCACCATTCCGATCATTGAGCGACCTTCATGTTATTTTTCCCCCTCCTCCAGTTCACGGTGCCGGAGGTCCACCTGTTGGCCTTTATCCCGCAGCCAGTGGGTCAGGCGCTCGGCGATGGCCACCGAACGGTGACGCCCCCCGGTGCAGCCGATGGCGATGGTCAGATAGCTTTTGCCCTCGGCGGCGAAGCGCGGCAGCAAGGGTTCCAGCAGGCCGGTGAGGGCGGCGAAGAAACGCCCGAAATCGGGATCCCGTTCGACATGGCGGGCCACGGCCTCGTCGCGTCCGGTGAGGGGGCGCAAGGCGGGATCGTAATGGGGATTGGCCAGGAAGCGGGCGTCGAACACCAGATCGGCCTCGCGCGGCAGGCCGCGGCGGTAGGAGAACGAGGTGACGAACAGCACCAGGCCCGGTTTGCGCTCCAGGCCGAAATGGCCCGACAGCAGACGTTTGAGTTCGGCCGGGGGCAGGGCGGTGGTGTCCACCACCAGATCGGCGCGGCCCAGGAGCGGCGTCAAAAGCTCGCGTTCATGGCGCAGGCCGTCGGCCAGGGGCCGGTCGGCGGCCAGGGGATGGCGGCGGCGGGTTTCGGTATAGCGGCGGCTCAAGGTTTCGTCGGTGCAGTCGAAAAACACCAGCTGCATGTCCACCAGGCCGCTGGCCTTGAGCTCGTCCACGCCGGCCAGCATGGAGTCCACGCCGAAATCGCGGGTGCGGATATCGATGCCCACCGCCAGCGGGCGGGTCAGTTCGCCGCCGCGCACCAGGGCCTCCAGCAGCGACAGCGGCAGATTGTCCACCGCCTCGTAGCCCAGATCCTCCAGCGCCTTCAGGGCCAGGGTCTTGCCGGCGCCCGACATGCCGGTGACCACCACCACCCGGGGCGGCGGGCAGGCGCATGCCGGTTCCGCGCCGGCGGCGGCCGGAGGCGGACAGGCGGGATCGTGTGCGTCGGCGGTCGTCATGACAGGGGCATTATACTCCCCGTTGCCACCCCTACCGCAAGGCGAACCTTGGCCGTGGCCGAGGCCTGCCAGGGGCACAGGCGCAGGCGGGGCAGGGCGCGGCCCAAAAGGGTCGCCCAATCGGGGTCCGGCAGGCGTTCGATGTCCTGTTCGGCCACCAGATCCACCACCAGCCGCAAGGGCGCGGCGGCGCGGTAGGGCAGACGCAGGATGCCCAGGCCCCGCACCTCCAGCAGGCCGGCGATGGCGGCGGGGCAGGACAGCCGCACCTCGTCGCCCCACAGGGTCAGCCGGGTTTGGTCGTCGGCCACCAGCAGGGCGCCCTCGTCGATCAGCCGCAGGGCCAGATCGGATTTTCCGCCGCCCGAGGGGCCGCGGATCAGCACGCCCGCCCCCGCCACCATGATGCTGCTGCCATGGATCAGGGTCATGGTCCGGGGCCTTAAGGCGCGGTTTGCCCGCCGCCCGCCTTGCGGGCGCGGGGCTCGGCGGGGCGCTGATAGGCGGCCAGACGCAAGGTGAAGCAGGCGCCGCACACGCGGCCGTCGGCGTCGGTGAGATTGGCGGCGGTCAGGCGGCCGCCGTGGGCCTCGACGATCTGTTTGGAAATGGAAAGGCCCAGGCCGGAATGGGTGCCGAATTTCTCGGCGGCCGGGCGTTCGCTGTAGAAACGCTCGAAGATGGCCTCGAGCTTGTTGCCGGGGATGCCCGGCCCCTGGTCGCTGACGGTGATCACCACCTGGCGGCCCTCGCGCCGCGCCGCCAGGGTGATGGCGCCGCCCGGCGGGCTGAACGACAGGGCGTTGGCGATGAGGTTGCGCAGCACCTGGGCCAGGCGGCTTTCGATGGCCAGCACCAGAAGCTCGTCGTCCGGGTCGCAGCGCACCAGCACGCCGATGCCCTCGGCGGCGCCGGTATCGCGGTAGACCGAGGCCAGGCCTTCGATCATCCGATGGACCGACAGCGGTTCGGCGTCGCTGCGCGACAGTTCGGCATCAATGCGCGAGGCGTCGGAAATATCGCTGATCAGGCGGTCGAGGCGGCCGACGTCGTCCTGGATGATGCTCATCAGGCGGCGCTGCTGCTCGGGGTTTTGCACCAGGGCGCAGGTTTCCACCGCCGAGCGCAGGCTGGTCAGCGGGTTCTTGATCTCGTGGGCGACGTCGGCGGCGAAGGCCTCCACCGCGTCCATGCGCCGCCACAGGGTTTCGGTCATGTCGCGCAGCGCCCCCGACAGATCGCCGATCTCGTCGCCGCGCACGGTGAGGTCGGGGATGACGTGGCGGCGTCCGCGTCCGCGCCGCACCCGGTCGGCGGCGGCGGCGAGGCGGCGGATGGGCCGGGCGATGGTGCCGGCCAGATACAGCGACAGGGTGACGGTGATGGTGAGGGCGAAGGCGAAGACCTGGAAGATGGTCAGCCGCACCTTGAACAGGCTTTGCGCGATGTCGTCGCCGGTGCTGGAGACCATCACCGCCCCCAGCACCTGCTTGTAATGCTGCACCGGCACGGCGGTGGTCAGCAGCAGATGATGGCCGCGGGTGACGCGCACCGCCCAGGCCGGATCGCCGGCCAGGGCCTGGATCACCTCGTCGTAATCCGAGGCGCGGGGATGAAAGCGCTCGTGGTAGTGGGGCAGATCGTCGTTGGCCAGGCTCGCCTTGGTGATGAAATCGTAGAGACGGCGGAAGCCGCGCACGAACATCGAGGGATCGGGGGCGGGCAGATCCTCCACCTGGATCTCGTCGGTGCCCGCCACCAGGCGGCGGCTGTCGGCCAGTTCCTCGCCGTTCTGATCGAACAGGCGGGCGCGCATGCGGGCGGGCTGGGCCAGGCGGCGCAGCATCTGGCGGGCGGCCAGGGGCGACAGCTCGGGAATGGAGACGCCGGTATCGATTACCGCGCCCTCGCCCACCGCCGCCGCCATCATTTCGGCGCGGATGCGCAAGGATTCCAGTTCCTGGGAGATCAGTTCGTTCTTGTAGCGGTCGAGATAGAACAGCCCGGCCACCAGGATCACCGGGGCCAGGACGTTGACCGCCAGGATGCGCCAGGTCAGCGGCGAGGCGAAGGGCAGCCAGCGCTGCCGTTTGGTGGGGCGGGGCGCGCCGGGTTCGGCCGGAGCGGCGGGCGGAACGGCGGTGCTCACGGGTCTTCGCGGTAACGGTAGCCGACGCCGTACAGGGTTTCGATATGGCCGAAATCGGAATCGATATCGCGGAACTTCTTGCGCAGGCGCTTGATGTGGCTGTCGATGGTGCGGTCGTCCACGTAGATGTGCTCGCCATAGGCGGCGTCGATCAGCTGGTCGCGGTTCTTCACATGGCCGGGGCGCATGGCCAGGGCCTTCAGGATCAGAAATTCGGTCACGGTCAGATCGACGATCTGGCCCTTCCAGCTGCAGGCGTGGCGGGCCGAATCCAGCACCAGTTCGCCGCGCACCACCGACTGGGCGGCGCTGGCGGTATCGCGCGCCGCCTCGCCCCGGCGCAGCAGGGCGCGGATGCGTTCCACCAGCAGGCGCTGGGAAAAGGGCTTCTTGATATAGTCGTCGGCGCCCATGCGCAGCCCCAGGAGCTCGTCGATCTCGTCATCCTTCGAGGTGAGGAAGATCACCGGAATGGCCGAGCTTTTGCGCAGGCGCTGCAGCAGTTCCATGCCGTCCATGCGCGGCATCTTGATGTCGAGCACCGCCAGATCGGCCGGTTGCGCGGTCAAGCCCTGCAAGGCCTCGGCGCCGTCGTTATAAGTTCGCACCTTGAAGCCCTCCGCCTCGAGGGCGATGGACACCGAGGTGATGATGTTGCGGTCGTCGTCCACCAGGGCAATGGTTTGCGCCACGTCGCCACCTGTTCCTTGCATCTTGCCAAATCCGATGCTGACACTGTGCCAGTTTCGTCGCAACAGGCCAGATATTTATGGCGGAAATAGGGTTCTCTTGACGCTGGCGCCTCCTGGGCGGAGAATTCCCCCCATGAACGCGACCGATCCCTCTCCGGATGCCGATCCCGCCGCCGCGCAGGGTCTGGTGTTCGTCATCCGCAAGATCCTGCGCGCCGCCAACCGCGCCGCCCTGGGCACCATTCTGGCCGGCGAGGAACGGCCCTATGTCTCGCTGGTCACCACCGCCACCGATTTTGACGGCAGCCCCATCCTGCTGCTGTCGCGCCTGGCCGACCATACCCGCAACCTCGATGCCGATACCCATGTCTCGCTGCTGTTCGACGGCACGGCGGGTTACGCCAATCCGCAGCAGGGACCGCGCGTCACCCTGATGGGGCGCATCGAGCATTGTCCCGAGCCCCATGTGCGTCAGCGGTTTCTCGCCCGCCATCCCGGCGCCGGTCTCTATGCCGATTTCGCCGATTTCGCCTTCTACCGCGTACAACTGGAGAGGGTGCATTGGGTGGGCGGATTCGCCCGCGCCCGCTGGCTGGATCAGGGGCTGGCCTGCGATTGGGCGCTGTCGCGACGCTTTGAAACGACGGCGCCGGCCCTGTTGCAAAGCCTGAACGCCGATCAGGCGGCGCTGTTAACCGAGCTGGCCAATCGGGTTCTGAAGAAGCGCGGCAAGGGCTGGCAGGCGGTGGCGGTTGATGCCGACGGCATTGATTTACAACGGGAAAATAGCATCCTTCGTCTGGCGTTTTCCCAGCCTCTGGGCAGCCCGGACGGTCTTGTGCCTGCGCTTTCTACGCTCATTCCGGACTAACGGAGCGGATAATCCGACCATCCTTATAGCTAAATGATTGCTCCGGCGGGGCCGGGGCAGTATTCTTGCGCATCCATTTTCTTAACAATCCGCCTTCATACCTCTTCCGCATTGTCTCAAACGATGAAGCCTTTGTGCATCCCACGTCCCGACCGACAGGGGGAGATCGTCCCGCCGTCGACGGGGCTCGGCGCGCAAAAGGGGGGCAAGGCGGCAAACAACAAGGGTCTTTGCCTTAAGGAGCGGCGTTCATGACGAAGTTAGGTAACGGCACCACCACTCATCAGAAATTGCTGAAGTGGGTGGATGAAATCGCCCAGCTGACCAAGCCGGACAATATCCACTGGTGCGATGGATCTCAGGCCGAATACGATGCCTTGTGCCAGAAGCTGGTGGATGCGGGGGCTTTCATCCGCCTGAACGAGGCCAAGCGTCCCAACAGCTATCTGTGCCGCTCCGACCCCGACGACGTCGCCCGCGTTGAAAACCGCACTTTCATCTGCTCGAAGAGCAAGGCCGACGCCGGCCCGACCAACAACTGGGTCGACCCGGTGGAAATGAAGGGCACCCTGAACAAACTCTTCGACGGTTGCATGAAGGGCCGCACCCTTTACGTGGTGCCGTTCTCCATGGGCCCGCTGGGCAGCCCCATCGCCCATATCGGCGTGGAGCTGACCGACAGCCCCTATGTGGCCGTGAACATGCGCATCATGACCCGCATGGGGCAGGCCTGCCTCGACGTGCTGGGCGCCGAGGGCGAGTTCGTGCCGTGCGTGCATTCGGTGGGCATGCCTCTGGCCGCCGGTCAGGCCGACGTGGCCTGGCCCTGCAATCCCAAGAACATCTACATCACCCACTTCCCGGAAGAGCGCTCCATCTGGTCGTTCGGGTCCGGCTACGGCGGCAACGCCCTGTTGGGCAAGAAGTGCTTCGCGCTCCGCATCGCCTCGGTGATGGCCCGCGACGAGGGCTGGCTGGCCGAGCATATGCTGATCGTCGGCGTGGAAAACCCCGAGGGCGAGAAGACCTACGTGGCCGCCGCCTTCCCCTCGGCCTGCGGCAAGACCAACTTCGCCATGCTGCAGCCGCCCAAGGGCTTCGAAGGCTGGAAGATCTGGACCGTCGGCGACGATATCGCCTGGATCAAGCCCGGTGCCGACGGCAAGCTCTACGCCATCAATCCGGAAGCCGGCTTCTTCGGCGTGGCCCCCGGCACCGGCGCCCACACCAACTTCAACGCCATCGCTTCCTGCCGCGCCAACACCATCTTCACCAACGTGGCCCTGACCGATGACGGCGACGTGTGGTGGGAAGGCCTGACCGAGGACAAGCCCGCCCATCTGACCGACTGGAAGGGCCGCGACTGGACCCCGGCCTCGGCCGAACCGGCCGCTCATCCCAACAGCCGCTTCACCGCGCCGGCCTCGCAGTGCCCCTCCATCGATCCCGATTGGGAAAATCCGGCCGGCGTGCCGATCTCGGCCTTCCTGTTCGGCGGCCGTCTGTCCAAGAACATGCCGCTGGTGTTCCAGGCCTTCAACTGGGCGCACGGCGTCTATCTGGGCGCCACCATGGGCTCGGAAGCCACCGCCGCCGCCGTCGGCCAGGCCGCCATTCGCCGCGATCCCATGGCCATGCTGCCGTTCTGCGGCTACAACATGGCCGATTATTTCGGCCATTGGCTGAATATCGGCCGCGATCTGCCGAACCCGCCCGCCATCTTCCGCGTCAACTGGTTCCGCAAGGATGCCAACGGCAAGTTCATGTGGCCGGGCTTCGGCGAGAACATGCGCGTGCTGAAGTGGGTGGTGGACCGCGTGCACGGCCGCGCCGTGGGCGTGGAAAGCCCGCTGGGCTTCATGCCGCGCCGCCAGGATCTGCACTGGGACGGCCTTGATTATCCGGAAGAGAAGTTCAACGAACTGACCACCATCGACCGCGAGGCCGGCCTGGCCGAAACCCGCGATCATGAGAACCATTTCGAGAAGTTCTACGACCGCCTGCCCAAGGAGTTCGTCAACGAGCGCGAACTGCAGAAGGGCCGCTTCTTCCGCACCCCCGGCAGCTGGAGCCTGGGCAAGAAGTAAGCGTTTCATGCGCGAAAAAGGGGGGGCTGCCGGACGGCAGCCCCCTTTTGTTTTTGAGGCCGGCATCGGTTTTGCCGATAAATTTTGGGGGCTTTGTGCGAAGCACGCGGTCTTGCCGGTCGGCGTGCTTGTGTGTCATATCAGGGGCCGACCGGTATGAGGCCAGGATGGGGAAACGCCATGACCAACACCGCGAAAGTGACCAGGGGCACCGTTTCCCCTTGTATCGACCGCTGCAAGATCGTGGAGCGCACCGGGGTTTGCCGGGGCTGCGGCCGGACCCGCAATGAGATCCAGGGCTGGGCCAATGCCAGTGACGAGGAGCGCAAGCGTATCCTGGCCGAGCTGAAAAGCCGCGTCGCCCTCATGGACGATGCCGACGACGGCGAAGGCGCCTGCTGGTAGCCTATTGCACCTCGTCCAGGCGGTTCACCCGCCGCAGGGCCCGGAAACGCCAGGCCCACAGGGCCACCACCGCCAGCGTGCCCACACCGCCCAGCAGCACGGCGGGCACGGTGCCGAACCAGGCGGCGGTCATGCCGGATTCGAATTCCCCCAGCTCGTTCGAGGCGCCGACGAACACCATGCTGACGGCGCTGACCCGGCCGCGCATGGCGTCGGGGGTGGAAAGCTGCACCAGATTTTGCCGCACATAGACGCTGATCATGTCGAAGCCGCCCAGGGCGGCCAGGGCGGTCAGCGACAGCGCCATGTTGCGCGACAGGCCGAACAGGATGGTGGCCAGGCCGAATCCGGCCACGCACAGCAGCAGCGTCGGCCCGGCGCGGCGGCGCAAGGGGCGGTGCGCCAGCACAAGGCCGCAGAAAGCCGCGCCCACCGCCGGGGCGCTGCGCAGAAGGCCCAGGCCCCAGGGCCCCACATGCAGGATATCGCGGGCGAAAATGGGCAAAAGCGCGGTGGCGCCGCCGAACAGCACGGCGAACAGATCCAGCGAAATGGCGCCCAGGATCACCGGACGGGCCAGGATGAAGCGGATGCCCGCCGTCAGCCGGTCGATCATGCCGTCGTCGGCGCCGCGGGTCTTCAGCGAGGTGCGGATGCCGAGCGCCGCCAGGGCCGAGCCCAGCAGCAGCAGGGTGGTCAGGCCGTAGACCGTCACCGGTCCGAAGGCGTAGAGAAAGCCGCCCAGGGCCGGGCCGCCGATCACCGCCATCTGCCACACCGTGGAATTCCAGGCCACGGCGTTGGGAAAATCCTCGCGCCGCACCAGCAGCGGCACCACCGATTGCAGGGAGGGTCCTAAGAAGGTGCGGGCCACCCCGAACAGGACCAGGGCCAGATAGACCGGCGCCACCGTGGTCAGGCCGCGCCAGGACAGCGCCAGCAGCATGGCCGAGGACAGGGCCTCAAGCCCCAGGCACAGCATGGCGATGCGGCGGCGATCGAAATGATCGGCCACGGCGCCGCTGACCAGGGCCAGCAGGATCTGTGGCAGGAACAGCACCAGCCCCACATAGCCCAGATCCTGCGGGCGGCGGGTCAGGTCGTAAACCTGCCAGCCCACCGCCACGATCAGGATCAACTGGGCGATGTTGGCGCAAAAGCGCAAGGCCAGGAACAGGCGGAAATCGCCATAGCCGAGGGCGGCGCGGGAGGCGGCGCTCATGGCCGCCCGGTTTCGCGGAAAATCACCCGGTCGGCGTGCCGGTCGGCGCCCGAGGGCAGCGGCTGGGCGGGATCGCCGAGCCAGGCGGCGATGTCGGCCAGCACGGTGGCGGCCTGACGGTCGCGCAGCAGCATGTGATAGCCCCGGGAGTACAGGGCGCAGCGTTGCCGCGCGGGGGCGTCGGGCAGGGCGCGCATCATCTGGAAGGTGGCGGCGGCGGGGATGATCTCGTCCTTCTCGCCATAGAGCAGCAGGGCCGGGCGGCGGAGATGCCGCGCCGCCTGGCGGGCGCGGGTCATCAGCTCCACCACGCCGTGAATGGTGTCGATGCGGGTTTCCTTGATCACCAACGGATCCTGAGCCAGGTCGCGCAACATGTCGGCATTGTCCGAGGGGGTCAGATGCAGGCCATGCCCGGTCAGGGTCAGCCAGGGCAGGCTGTGCGAACTGAGCCACAGCAGGCCGCGTTCCATCAGGCCCATGTCGTGGCGGGCCCACACGGCGGGGGCCGAGAGGATCAGTCCGGCCAGGGGCGGCAGCGCCTGCGTTTCGGCGGCCAGCAGGGCGATGGCGCCGCCCATGCTTTCCCCTAGCAGGAACAGCGGCAGGCCGGGATGGGCGGCGGCCAGCAGGCCGAGGGCGGCGGCGGCATCCTCCACCAGGGCCCGTTCCCCCGGCCAGTGCCCCGGCCACGGGCCGGCGCCGAAGCCGCGCTGGTCGTAGGCGTAAAGGACGAAGCCTTCGGCCGCCAGATGGCGGCCGGCGCCGTCGAAGGCCCGGGAATAATCGTTCATGCCGTGCAGGGCCAGGATGACGCCGCGCATCATCCCCTCCGCGGGCCGCCAGCGGCGCAACGGCAGGCGCTGGCCGTCGGCGGTGTGGACGGCCTCCTCCTCCAGCCGGGGCGGGGCCAGGGCCGGGCCGGGTTGGGGCGGCGGCGCCAGGCCCGGCAGGGAGAAGGGAAAGGTCAGCATGGCGGCGGGGTTTCGTCCTTCAGGCCGGGCCGTGGCGGGTGAGCTGCAGGAAGATGTCCTCGAGATCGGCTTCCTCGGTGGACAGATCGCCGATGCCCAGCCCGGCGGCGCGCACCGCCTCCAGCAGGGCGGCCACCGCGGTCTGGCTGGGCCGGTAGCGGAACAGCAGGCGGCGGCCCTCGTCTTTCAACTCGGGCGACCACGGGGCCAGGCTGTCGGGAACGACCGAAAGCGGCCGGTCCAGGGTCAGGCACAGCTGTTTGCTGTCCAGCCGCTGCAGCAGGGTGGTGGTGTCCTCATGCGCCACCACATGGCCCTGATCGATGATGGCGATGCGGTCGCACAGCTCTTCCGCCTCTTCCAGGTAATGGGTGGTCAGCAGGATGGTGGTGCCCTGGGCGTTCAGGCCCTTGACGTAGGTCCACAGCTGCTGGCGCAGCTCGATATCCACCCCGGCGGTGGGTTCGTCCAGCACCAGGATGGGCGGGGTATGCACCATGGCCTTGGCCACCAGCAGGCGGCGGCGCATGCCGCCCGACAGGGTGCGGGCATAGGCGTGCGCCTTGTCGGCCAGGCCCACCGCCTCGAGGATTTCGTCGGTGCGCCGTTCGGCGGCGGGCACGCCGTAAAGGCCGGCCTGCACCTCCAGAAGCTCGCGCGGGGTGAAGAAGGGGTCGAGATTGAGCTCCTGCGGCACCACGCCGATGGCGGTGCGGGCGCCGCGCTCGTCGCGTTCGATATCCGAATTCCAGATATGGGCGCTGCCCGCGCTCTTCATCACCAGACCGGCCAGGATGTTGATGAAGGTGGACTTGCCGGCGCCGTTGGGGCCGAGCAGTCCGAAGAACGAGCCGCGCGGAATGGCCAGCGAAACGCCGTCCAACGCCTTCTTGGCGGGCTGGCGTCCGCGGGCGGGGTAGATCTTGGTAAGATCGCGGGTTTCGATGGCGAAATCGGGAACGGCGGCGGAGGAGGAGTGGCTCGGCATCATCTCAAACGTCAATATGGAATTGATTGGCGGTCAGCAATGGGTATCATCCGGCAAACCAGCCGCGCAACGAGGATCGACAATGACCCAGGAAACCGTCACCGTTCACGCCACCACCGTCGCCTGCGAAGGCAATGGTCCGGTGACCGGCCACCCCAAGGTGTACCTGACCTTCGCCAAGGGCAAGACCGAACTGGTGTGCCCCTATTGCAGCCGCCATTTCGTGCTGGCCGAAGGGGTGCAGGCCGGTCACGGCCACTGATCCTGTTTCCATGCACGAAACCCCGCCGCGCCATGTGACGCTGGTGGATGGTTCGGGATTCATTTTCCGCGCCTTTCACGGCCTGCCCATGATGACCCGCCCCGATGGGGTGCCGGTCAACGCCGTCTACGGCTTCACCTCCATGCTGATGAAGCTGATGCAGGAGCAGGAGGCCGATCATCTGGCGGTGATCTTCGATGCCGGGCGGACCACCTTCCGTAGCGAGATCTATCCCGACTACAAGGCGCACCGCCCCGAGCCGCCGGAAGAGCTGGTGCCGCAGTTCGCCCTGATCCGCGAGGCGGTGCGCGCCTTCAACGTGCCCTGCGTGGAGCTGCCGGGTTTCGAGGCCGACGATCTGATCGCCACCTATGCCCGCCTGGCCCGCGAACAGGGGGCGCGCGTCACCATCGTCTCGTCCGACAAGGATCTGATGCAGCTGGTGGGCGAGGGGGTGGAGATGTTCGACCCCCTGAAGAACCGGGTGATCGGTCCGGCCGAGGTCTTCGAGAAATTCGCCGTCGGTCCCGACAAGGTGGTGGATGTGCAGGCCCTGGCCGGCGACAGCACCGACAATGTGCCGGGCGTGCCCGGCATCGGTATCAAGACGGCGGCCCAGCTCATCACCGAGTTCGGCGATCTGGAAAGCCTGTTGGCGGCGGCCGCCACCATCAAGCAGCCGAAACGGCGCGAAAGCCTGCTGGCCAACGCCGATCTGGCCCGTATTTCCCGCCGTCTGGTGGAGCTGCGCCGCGATGTGCCGGTGCCGGAACCGCTGGAGGGCTTCGGCCTGCGCGCCCCCGATCGCGATACCCTGCTGGCCTTCGTGGCGGCGCAGGGCTTCCGCAGCATCAAAAGCCGTATCGAGCAGCATCTGTCCAACGGCTCCACCGCCGCCGCCGCCGCTACGGCGCCCGTTGCGGCCGAGGCCCCGGCCGAGGCGCCGCCGCCGGCGGTGGAAAAGGCCTACGAACTGATCCTCACCGCCGGGGATCTGAGCCGCTGGGTGGCGCAGGCCCGCGAGGCCGGGGTGGTGGCGGTGGATACCGAAACCACCGGCCTCGATCCCCTGCGCTGCGCCCTGGTGGGCATTTCCCTGGCCACGGCGCCGGGACGGGCCTGCTACATTCCGCTGCTGCACGACAGCGGCCCGGCCCAGGGCGATCTGCTGGGCGGCGCCGTCGCCGCCGGTCCGACTCTGCTGCCCAAGGCCGAGGCGGTGCGCCTGCTGCGGCCGCTGCTGGAAGATCCGGCGGTGCTGAAGGTGGGGCACAACATCAAGTTCGATCTGCAGGTGCTGGCCGGGGCCGGCCTGGCCGTGTCCCCCATCGACGATACCATGCTGCTGTCTTACGTGCTGTCCTGCGGCCTGCACGGCCAGGGCATGGACGAACTGGCCGAGCGCACCCTGGGCTATCGCACCATTCCCTTTTCCGAGGTGTGCGGCAGCGGCCGCAACCAGATCACCTTCGAGCGGGTGCCCCTCGCGAAGGCGCTGGACTATGCCGCCGAGGATGCCGACATCACCCTGCGCCTCCATCAGGCCTACAAGCCCCGCCTGGCGCCGGAGCGGCTGACCACGGTCTATGAAACCCTGGAACGGCCGCTGGTGCCGGTTCTGGCCGCCATGGAGCGGCGCGGCATCCTGGTGGACAAGGCCGAACTGCAGGCCATCAGCGGCGAGTTCGCCGGCCGTCTGGCCGAGCTGGAGCGCGATATCTGCGCCCTGGCCGGACAGGACTTCAATGTGGGCTCGCCCAAGCAATTGGGCGAGATCCTGTTCGAAACCCTGGGCCTGCCCGGCGGCAAGAAGGGCAAGACCGGGGCCTACGCCACCGGGGCCGAGGTGCTGGAGCAACTGGCCGAGCAGCATCCGCTGCCGCAGAAGGTGCTGGACTGGCGCCAGCTGGCCAAACTGAAAAGCACCTATGCCGATGCCCTGGTGGAACAGATCAATCCGGCCACGGGGCGGGTGCATACCAGCTTCTCCATGGCCGGCACCAGCACCGGGCGGCTGGCCTCGTCGGATCCCAATCTGCAGAACATTCCCATCCGCACGGCGGAAGGGCGGCGCATCCGCCGCGCCTTCATCGCCCCGCCGGGGCACAGCCTGCTGTCGGCCGACTATTCGCAGATCGAATTGCGGCTGGTGGCCCATGTCGCCGGGATCGAGGGGCTGAAACAGGCCTTCCACCAGGGCGAGGATATTCACGCCATCACCGCCTCGCAGGTGTTCGGGGTGCCGGTGGCGGGCATGGATCCCATGGTGCGCCGCCAGGCCAAGGCCATCAATTTCGGCATCATCTACGGCATCAGCCCCTTCGGCCTGGCCCGGCAGCTGGGCATCTCCAACGGCGAGGCCAAGGCCTATATCGAGGCCTATTTCGCCCGCTATCCGGAAATCCGCGCCTATATGGAGGACGCCAAGCGCCAGGCGCGCGATCTGGGCTATGTCACCACCCTGTTCGGGCGCAAATGCTTCATCCAGGGCGGCGAGCAGAAAAACCCGGCCATGCGCGCCTTCGCCGAACGGGCCGCCATCAACGCCCCCATCCAGGGCGGCGCCGCCGATATCATCAAGCGGGCGATGATCCGCCTGCAGCCGGCCCTGGACGCCGCCGGTTTGAGCGCCAGGATGCTGCTGCAGGTGCATGACGAACTGGTGTTCGAGGTGCCCGACGCCGAACTGGAGGCCACCCGCGCCCTGGTCAAACGGGTGATGGAGGCGGCGGCGGCGTTAAGCGTGCCGCTGCTGGTGGAAACCGGCGCCGCCCGCACCTGGGCCGAGGCGCATTAACGGGTGATGGCCACCGTCCAGGCCCGCCGGCTGCGTCAGGCGATGACCGAGGCGGAACGACGGTTATGGTCGGCCTTGCGTGGCCGCCGGCTTGGCGGCTGGAAATTCCGCCGGCAGCATCCGCTGGGTCCGTATATTTTGGATTTCGCCTGTGTCGAGCGGCGCGTGGCGGTGGAGGCCGATGGCGGGCAGCATGCCGGATCGGAGCATGACCGGCGGCGGACCCTGTGGCTGGAAGGCCAGGGGTGGCGGCTGATGCGCTTTTGGAACTCCGAAATCCTGCAAAATACGGATGGGGTTTTGCAGGAGATCCTGCGCTTTCTGGAAAGCCCCTCATCCCAACCCTTCTCCCCATGGGAGAAGGGCTAAACCCCCTCTCCCGCAGGCGGGAGGGGGGCGGATCCGTTTTTGGAACTGAAAGTCCCTTATCTCAACCCTTCTCCCCGGGGGAGAAGGGCTAAACTCCCTCTCCCGCAGGCGGGAGAGGGCCGGGGTGAGGGTGTGAGGGGGTGTTAAAACAGCTCCTCGAACGGCAGGCCGTGCTGGCGGCAGCAGGCTTCCAGGGCGTTGCGCAGCAGCACGGCGATGGTCATGGGGCCGACGCCGCCGGGCACCGGGGTGATGGCGCCGGCCACGGCGGCGCAGCTTTTGAAATCCACGTCGCCCACCAGCCGGGTCTTGCCCGGTTCGGCGCCGGGTACGCGGTTGATGCCCACATCGATCACCGTGGCGCCGGGCTTGATCCAGTCGCCCTTCACCAGTTCGGGCTGGCCGACGGCGGCCACCACGATATCGGCCTGGCGGCATTCGCCGGGCAGATCGCGGGTTTTGGAATGGGCCAGCACCACGGTGCAGGAGTCCCGCAGCAGCAATTGCGCCATGGGCTTGCCGACGATGTTGGAACGGCCGATGACGATGGCCTTGCGGCCGGCCAGGGTGCCCAGTTCCCGCTTCAGCAGGATCAGGCAGCCCAGGGGCGTGCAGGGCACCAGGGCATTGCCGCCGGTGGCCAGGCGTCCGGCGTTCATGGGATGGAAGCCGTCCACGTCCTTGGCGGGATCGATGGCGTCCAGCACCTTCTGGCTGTCGATATGTTTGGGCAGCGGCAGCTGCACCAGGATGCCGTTCACCGCCGGGTCGGCGTTCAGGGCCGAAACCAGGGTCAGCAGCGCCGCCTCCGGGGTGTCGGCGGGCAGGCGGTGCTCGAACGAGTGCATGCCCACCTGTTTGGTCTGCTCGTTCTTGTTGCGCACATAGACCTGGCTGGCCGGATCCTCGCCCACCAGCACCACGGCGAGGCCGGGGGTCACGCCGTGCTGCTCCTTCAGGGCGGCGACGCGGGCGGCCACGGCCTCGCGCAGGGCGGCGGCGGTGGCTTTGCCGTCGATGATCTTGGCGGTCTGTTCGGTCATGATGTCCTCACGCTTTCGGCGATCAGGCGGGCCAGCTCGTCCGGCGCGCCGTCGATCAACAAGGTTTTACGCCGGTCGGTGGCGCCGGCAATGATGTCCATGCGGCTCTTGGCGATTTTCCAGCGCTTGGAGAGCAGGGCGATCAGGGCGGCGTTGGCCTTGCCGTCCTCGGGCACGGCGGTGACCGTCACCTTCAGCACGGCCCCGCCGTCGGCCTCGGCGGCCACGCCGACGATACGGTCGGCCGAGGCCTTGGGCGTCAGCCGCACCGCCAGACGGGTGCCGTGGCGGTCGGGGCTCAAGGGGCTGGGATCGCTCATGCCGGGAGCCCCCCCGTCTCAGCCGATGCCGCGCACCAGCATGGGCAGATACATCTGGATCAGCCACAGCGCGAAGAACAGCAGGATGGGCGACAGGTCGAACGCCCCCATCTGCGGCAGGATGCGGCGCAGGGGGCGCAAGGCCGGCTCGGTCACGCGGGTGAGGAAATCCATCACCACATAGACCGCGCGGTTGTGGGTGTTCAGAATATTGAAGGAGATCAGCCAGCTCATGACGATCGCGGCCAGAACCAGCAGCTTGAACAGCTCGATGGCTGCATTGATCACGATTACGAGCGGCATCAGCAGCTCAGACATGGCGCAAATCCTCGGGGCAGAAACAAAAAGGGTGAACGGGGCTACCCTATCCGCCAGCCGGAAGGTTGACAATGCCGTTTGGGCGCGGCACTCCATATAACCGGCATTTCTTGAAACGGACGCGCGCATCCATGGCCTCTTTCCTTTTTCGCCGTCTGCTTCTGGCGGGCCTGTTCGCGGTCGCGGCGGCGGGCGCTGCCCGCGCCGAGGGGCCGCGTTTGCTGGGGCGTTTCGGCGATTGGACGGCCTATGCCGCCGGCGAGGGACAAAACCGCCTTTGCTATGCCGTCTCGCAGCCCCGGCGCACCTTCAACGGTCCGCGCGGCCGGGGCGAGGCCTATTTCACCGTGACCGACCGTCCGGCCCTGCACAGTTTCGACGTCATCAGCGTGGCCCCCGGGTATCCCTTTCAAAAGGGCTCGGTGCCGGAACTGGACGTGGACGGCGACCTTTATGATCTTTACGTGCAGGACGGCACCGCCTGGAGCCGCAACGACAAGGCCATCGTCGAGTCGATGCTGACCGGCGGAAGCGTCATCATGCACGGCCGGCCGCCGGGCGGCGGCGACGCCGCCGACACCTATCCCTTGGACGGCTTCGCCCGCGCCCACGCCGCCCTGGGCGCCGCCTGCGGCAATTGAACCGGGAAAGATTAAGGCTTGACGGGGGATTCATCCCTCAGGGTGATCGCATATGCGCTCACCCTGGCTTCTTTTTGTCCGCTCAGGCGCCGGGCGCTGGCGTGCCGCCAGCTTGGCTGTCCTCGCTTATGCCTCCGCGTTACCGCTCCGGCAACGCTCCGGCGCGCTCAATGCGCTAGTCAGCCGCTGATAGCGGCTTCCATATGCCATCACCCTGATTCATCCCTTGCAATGGGGCGCGGCGCGGGGTAAACACTGCGCTTTCCTGGCGTCGGCACCCCTGGAGGCCGCGCCTTTTGGTCTTGGAGAGTTTCCATGAGCGAAGTAACCACTATCGACGTCGTCGCGCGTGAGCGGGCCGGAAAGGGGGAAGCCCGTGCCACCCGTCGTGAGGGCCTGGTCCCCGGCGTCATTTACGGCAACAAGCAGTCCCCCGTGCTGTTCGCCATCGATCCCCGCATCATCACCGCCGAGCTGAACAAGGCCGGGTTCTACAGCCGCGTTTTCAGCGTGACCGTGAACGGCCGGAGCGAGACCGTGGTGTGCCGCGATGTGCAGCGTCATCCGGTGTCCGGTGCCGCCCTGCATATCGACTTCCTGCGGGTCGCCGGCGGTAACGCCTAAAGACGTCCGAAGAGAATGTGGCTGCTGGTCGGGCTGGGGAACCCCGGCGGGTCCTACGCCCGCAACCGCCACAATATCGGCTTCATGGCGGCGGACGAAATCGTCCGCCGCCATTGCTTTTCCCCCTGGCGCGCCAAATTTCACGGCCTGCTGGCCGAAGGCAGCATCGCGGGCGAGAAATGCCTGCTCCTGAAGCCGGACACTTTCATGAATTTGTCGGGCCAGGCGGTGGCGGCGGCGGCGCGTTTCCACAAGATCGGCAACGACCATGTGCTGGTGCTGCACGACGAGCTGGATCTGCCTCCCGGCAAGGTGCGGGTCAAGACCGGCGGCGGCGCCGGCGGCCATAACGGCCTGAAAAGCATCGACGCCCATCTCGGCAACGATTACCGCCGGGTGCGCCTCGGCATCGGCCATCCCGGCGACAAGACCCTGGTCACTCCCTGGGTGCTGGGCGATTTCGCCAAGGCCGACCAGGACTGGCTGGTGCCGTTGCTGGACGGCGTGGCCGACAATCTTTCCCTCCTGCTGGAGGGAAACGACAACGGCTTCATGACCCGGCTGGCGCAGGCCGTGCCCGCCCCTAAACCGAAAAAGCCCGAATCCTAAACGCGGAGGCGCATAAAATGGGTTTCAATTGCGGCATCGTCGGCCTGCCCAACGTGGGGAAATCGACCCTGTTCAACGCCCTGACCTCGACGGCGGCGGCGCAGGCGGCCAACTATCCCTTCTGCACCATCGAGCCCAATGTGGGCCGGGTGGCGGTGCCGGACGGGCGCATGGAAAAGCTGGCCGCGGTGGCTAAATCGGCCAAGCTGATCCCCACCCAGCTGGAATTCGTCGATATCGCCGGGCTGGTGCGCGGCGCCTCGCGCGGCGAGGGGCTGGGCAACCAGTTCCTGGCCAATATCCGCGAGGTGGACGCCATCGTCCATGTGCTGCGCTGCTTCGAGGATGGCGACATCACCCACGTGGAGGGCTCGGTCGATCCGGTGCGCGACGCCGAAACCATCGAGACCGAACTGATGCTGGCCGATCTCGACAGCCTGGAACGGCGGGTGATCCAGACCCAGAAAAAGGCCAAGGGCGGCGACAAGGAGGCCAAGGCCCAGCTGGAGGTGATGGAGCCGGTGCTGGCCGCCCTGCAGAACGGCAAGCCGGCCCGCTCGGTGCCCTTCGAGGCCGAGCAGCGGCAGATCCTGCGCACCCTGGGCCTGCTCACCAGCAAGCCGGTGCTCTACGCCTGCAATGTGGAGGAGGCCTCGGCCGCCTCGGGCAACGCCTTCTCCGCCAAGGTGGCGGCCATGGCCGAGGCGCAGGGGGCGGCGCATGTGGTGATCTCGGCGGCCATCGAGGCCGAGGTGTCGCAGCTGACCGACGAGGCCGAGCGCCAGGAATTCCTGGAAACCCTGGGCCTGAGCGAAACCGGCCTGGCCCGGGTGATCCGCGCCGGGTACGATCTTTTGCATCTGATCACCTTCTTTACCGTCGGGCCCAAGGAAACCCACGCCTGGACCCTGCCGCGCGGGCTGAAGGCGCCGCAGGCGGCGGGGGTGATCCATACCGACTTCGAACGCGGCTTCATCCGTGCCGAAACCATCTCCTACGACGATTATATCGCCTGCGGCGGCGAGGCCGGCGCCAAGGAGGCCGGTAAGATGCGGCTGGAAGGCAAGGAGTACGTGGTGGCCGACGGCGATGTGTTTCACTTCCTGTTTAATGTTTAGATCGGCCTGCCTTAATTTAAGGCAGCTAAAGCGGCCGCCGGGGCACTCCTGGCGGCCGTTTTGCTGTTTTGACGGGTTTTCGCGACGCTAAACAGCGGGGAGCGGGAATATGAAGGTGGGAATGCTCAAAGCGTAAGCATATTTCATCGAAAAAGGGGGGTTTTGTGTTTAAAATGCCACAGCATGACGACGATGTCACAGCGGGGCCGGAATCGCCTTTTCAGTAATTTTTTCCAGGAGTAAAAGGGAAAAGTTAATCCTTCCGGCGCCCTGGCGTGTGATCGTCCGGCGTCTTCAATGAAGAGGAATTCCGATGAAGAAGGTTCTTTTCGCCGGCGTTGCCGCTGTCGCCTTCGGCGCCGCTGCCGTCGCCCAGGCCGCTGATCCCCTTACCCTGTCCATCGGCGGCGACGCCACCGAATGGGCCGGTTATGTGCAGAACCAGCACAGCGCCAACTTCGGCGCGGCCAACAACTTCACCACGGGGGTGTCCGCCGCGAACGCCACCCAGAATTTCAGCCAGCAGGATGCGGTGAACCTGAACTTCACCGGTAAGACCAAGCTGGACAACGGCATCACCGTCGGCGTCGAAATCGACACCAATGGCAGCCAGGCCAACAACACCCACAGCTACGATACCGGCAATTCCAGCATCACCCGCGACTTCGTCAGCGTCAGCGGCGTGTTCGGTGTGGTCGAAGCCGGCCAGCAGGACAACGTTGGCGCCCTGATCCACAACGGTTCGCCGGACGTGGGCGGCATCGGCGGCCAGGACGGCAACTTCGGTTTCTGGGTGCTGGCGCCTGAGCACTTCAACGAAAACTGGCAGCGCACCTATGTCGGTGACGACCGCTCGGGCAACAAGGTGATCTACGTCACCCCGACCTACTACGGCCTGTCCGCCGGCGTCAGCTATACCCCGGACATGAACTTCCGTGACTATACCCATGGTTACGAGCAGACTGCCTTCAGCAACCCCTATTCCGGCATCAACGGCGGCCAGAATACGTCTGTTGGCGCCAGCGGCGGTGCCGCCAACGCCGGTGGTAACCTGTGGGTTTATGGCCTGAGCTACAACAACACCTTCGACGGCGTGGGCGTCAAGGCCGACGTCGGTTCGGGCAAGGCCGCCATCGCCGGCATGACCGCCTACCAGGGCGGCCTGAATGTCAGCTACAAGGGCTTCACCGTCGGTGGGTCGGCTCTGAAGCGTATGGTCGGTGAGGCCGACAAGGGTCTGGCCGCTGCCGCCCGCGCCGGTCTGAGCTGGGATGGCGGCGTGTCCTACGTCACTGGCCCCTACGGCGTCAGCCTGACCTACTTCGTCGGCCAGGCCGCCACCGGTGTGGTGAACAACGGCGGCACCGCCACCGTCGACACCGGCACCAACAACGGTGTCTATGACCGTGACAGCGTGTGGGCCCTGTCGGGCGCCTACGATCTCGGCCCGGGCGTGAAGCTGACCGAATCGCTGATCGCCGTGAAGTACAGCACCAACGATGGTATCGCCGCCGACCAGAACAAGGGTTTCGCCGCGATCACCGGTATCGGTGTGAAGTTCTAATCCCCTCCGGGATCCCGAACAGGGAAAGGGCGGCCTTCGGGCCGCCCTTTTTCGTTTTGGGCCGGGCGGGGCAGGGGATCAGCCGCCGCTGAAATCGAAGGCGCCGCTGAAGCCGTCGGCCGCCGCGTCGCGCGGTCCCAGGGGGGGAAGATGCCAGCGCTCCTCGATCAGTTTCAGGATCGAGGCGGTGTTGTAGAGGTGATGATCCACCTGGTGGCGGCGGGCGAAGGGCGAGATGACGATGGCGGGCACGCGGGCGCCGGGGCCCCAGCGGTCGCCTTTGGGCGGGGCGACATGGTCCCAGAAGCCGCCGTTCTCGTCGTAGGTGACGATGATGGCGGTGCTGCGCCATTGCGGCCCGGCCATGATCTTGTCGATGAGGGCGGCGGCCTTGATGTCGGCATTGTGAATGGTGGCGTAGCCGGGATGCTGGTTTTCGATGCCGAGCGGCTTATAGAAGGCCACGGCGGGCAGCCGGCCCGCTTGAATGGCCGCCGCGAAATCGCGCTCGTCCTTCAGATGCGCCCGCCCATCGGGGGTGCCGTCGCCATAGCGGGCGAAATAGGCGAAGGGCTGGTGGTGATATTGGAAGGTGGGGTCGGGATGGCCGGCCAGGGCGTCGTCCCAGCCGCCGGAATACCAGGCCCAGGAGAGCCCCTTGGCCGACAGGCGGTCGCCGATGGTGGGCAGGGTTTGCGGCGGCAGCAGGTCGGCGGCCGGAATCTTGGCCGGATGCGGGGCATCGCGGCCATAGAGGGTGTTGACGGCATAGCCGTCCGGGGTAACGGCGCCGTCCCGCAAAAGATGGCCCTGGCCGTCGAGGCGGGCGGTGAGGGCGGCGGGGGCCTGGGGGAAGCGCGGCGTACAGGCGCAGACCAGCCAAAAGTGGTTGAGGAACGAGCCGCCGAAGGCGCCCTGGAAATAATGATCGGCCAGGGTGAAGCGCCGGGCCAGCGCCCACATCTCCGTCTTCCTGGTATCGTAATAGCCCATGGCGAGGCCGCCGGCGTCGGAGACGATGGCGAAGCGGTCCATGCGGCCGCCGTCGATCTGCTGCTGCGCCTGATAGAAGCGGTGCACAAGATCCGGGGTTTTCTCGTTTTGCGGCACATATTGGTCGATGAGGAAGGGGGCATTGACCAGAGAGGCGGGAAAGCGCGGATCGGGGCGTTTCTTCTCGGCGTCGTACACCGGCGGCAGGCGCGCCAGCACCCGGCCCCGGCCATCGGTCTGCGGCGCCCAGGCGGCCTGCGGCGCCGCCAGATCGTCGGCGCCGGGATAAAGGGCGTACATGTTGTCGAAGCTGTGGTTCTCCAGATAGATCACCACGATATGCTGAAGGCGGTCCAGGCCGGCGGCCTGGGCCGGCGCCGCCAGCAGCAGGGGCAAAGCGGCGACGGCGGTCAGCAGCAGGGATTTGGTCATGGCGCGGTTCCCGGTGCGGGGGAAGGAGGCCGAAATCATACGCCGGGCGTGGAGCCTTGCGGATGATGTTTTTCCGGCAGATCGCCTTCGTCCCCGGGCTCGCGTTCACGCAGGCGGCCGCCGCAGTGGGGGCAATGGCTGGGGGCGTGCACGGCATGTTCCAGGATCAGCGCCGCCTCCTCGTGCGACAGGCCCAGCTTTTGCCGCACCTCCTCCAGGCGGCGGCGGGCGCGGCGGGGGATCTGGCCGCTTTCGGTCAGGGCCTGTTCCACCGTGTCCTGATACTGTTCGCGGCGGATGCGCAGCTGTTCGGAAAAGCCCGAGGCCAGCACGCCGGCCAGGAGGGCGATCATGCCCAGGCCGGTCACGGCGGTGAGCGCCCCCACCACCCGGCCCAGCAGGGTGATGGGCACCATGTCGCCGTAGCCGACGGTGGTCATGGTCACCACCACCCACCACATGGCGGCGGGAATGTTGGAGAAGGTATGGGGTTGGGCGCCATGTTCCAGCAGATACATCAGGCTGGAAATGAAGACGATGATCACCGCGAACACGAACAGCACGGCGCCCACGGCCTTGGCCTCGCTGCGCAGCACGTCGATGACGATGGTCATGGCCTGGGAGTAGCGCGTCAGCTTGAAGATGCGCAAAAGCCGCAGCACGCGCATGGCCCGCAGATCCATGGGCACGAAGAAGGCCAGATAGAACGGCAGCACGGCGATGAGATCGATCAGCGCCATGGGGGTGGCGATATGGCGCAGCCGCCCCAGCAGCGGATGATGGAAGCGCGGCTGGTTGCGTTCCGGCACCGCCCACAGCCGCAGCAGATATTCCAGCGAGAAGATCAGAACGGAAAAATAGTCGAAAGCGCGGAAAATATGGCCGTGGCTGTCGGCCAGCGGCTCCACCGATTCCAGAATGGTGAACAGGCAGTTGATGGTGATCAGCGCCATCAGCGTATAGTCCACCAGCCGGACCAGGGCCTCGTTATGGCCCTCCTCACCCAGGATGTGATAAACGGCGCGGCGCAGCCGGCGGTAGGGCGAAGGGGGCTGGTGGGCGGTCATGATGGCCTGGGACGAGGATGACAGGAGGGGAACCGGGCGGTTCCCCTCCTTGTAGCATCAGGATGCCGGGGGTTTCCAGCGCAGCACCGGGGTGCGGGCGGCGGTGGTTTCGTCCAGGCGGCGGCGCGGGGTGAAAACGGGCGCCGCCTTGAAGGATTCGGCGCCACCGTCCTGGGCGCGCCGGGCCAGACCGCGCACCGTGGCGATGAAGCGGTCCAGGGTGTCCTTGCTTTCGGTTTCGGTGGGTTCCATCAGCAGGGCGCCATGCACCACCAGCGGGAAATACATGGTCATGGGATGGAAGCCCTCGTCGATCAGGGCCTTGGCGAAATCGAGGGTGGACACGCCGCTGTCCTTGAGGAAGCGGTCGTCGAACAGGGCCTCGTGCATGCAGGGCCCCTCGAACGAGGCCGAAAGATCGGACGACAGTTCGGCCAGCAGATAGTTGGCGTTGAGCACGGCGTCGCTGGAGGCCTGGCGCAGGCCGTCGGCGCCCATGCTCATCATATAGGCCAGGGCGCGGACGAACACCCCGAACTGGCCGTGATAGCCCTTGATGCGGCCCACCGGCATGGCCCCCGACTGGGCGGCATGCTCGATCAGACGGAAGCCCTGATCATCGTGCACCACGGCGGGCAGGGGGGCGAAGGGGGCCAGGGCCGCCGACAGCACGGTGGGGCCGGCACCGGGGCCGCCGCCGCCATGCGGGGTGGAGAAGGTCTTGTGCAGGTTGATGTGCATGACATCCACCCCGAGATCGGCCACCCGCACCCGCCCGACGATGGCGTTGTAATTGGCGCCGTCGCAATAGAAATAACCGCCGGCGCCGTGGATGGCCTCGGCGATCTCCAGGATTTCGTCCTCGAACAGGCCGCAGGTATTGGGGTTGGTCAGCATCAGCGCGGCCACGTCGGGGCCCAGCTTGGCCTTGAGGGCGGCCAGATCCACCCGGCCCCGCGCCGTGGCGGGAATGGGGTCGACGGTGAAGCCGCAGGCGGCGGCGCTGGCCGGGTTGGTGCCGTGCGCCGATTCCGGCACCAGGATGCGGGTGCGGGTTTCGCCCCGGGCGGCGACGGCGGCGCGGATGGTCATCAGGCCGCAGAACTCGCCATGCGCCCCGGCGGCCGGGCTCATGGCGATGGCGGGCATGCCGGTCAGGGTTTTCAGCCAGTGGGCGCAGGTGTCCATCAACTCCAGGGCGCCCTGCACCGTGCCTTGCGGCTGGAAGGGGTGGATATCGGCCAGTCCGGGCAGCCGCGCCAGTTTTTCGTTCAGGCGGGGATTGTGCTTCATGGTGCACGAGCCCAGCGGATAGAACACGGAATCGATGCCGACATTCTTCTGCGACAGCCGGGTGTAATGGCGCACCACCGTGGGCTCGGCCAGGCCGGGCAGGCCGATAGGGCCCTGGCGGGCCAGGCCGCCCAGGCGGTCGTCGATTGCGGGCGCGTCGGGCAGGTCGACGCCGCAGGCGCCCGGGCTGTCCTGTTCGAAAATCAGGGGTTCCTCGATCTGCAGGCCCTGATTGCCGCTGAGAGTGGGGATCATTGCAGCACCTCGCGCAGAGCGGCGGCGAAGGCGTCCATATCGGCCTCGCTGGTGGTTTCGGTGGCCGTGACCAGCAGGACCTCGGCCAGTTCGGGATAAGAGGGATAGAAGCGCGACACCGGCACCCCGCCCAGAATATGTTTCGCCGCCAGGGCGTCCACCACCTGGGCGGCATCCTTGGGCAGCAGCAGGGCGAACTCGTTGAAGAAGCTCTGCGGCAGCAGCTTCACTCCCGGCAGGCGGGCCAGCTTGTCGGCCAGGGTCACCGCCCGGGCGTGATTGAGCCGGGCCAGACCGGTGAAGCCCTCTTCCCCCAGCAGGGACAGATGGATGGAGAAGGCCAGGGCGCACAGGCCGGAATTGGTGCAGATGTTGCTGGTGGCCTTCTCGCGGCGGATATGCTGCTCGCGGGTGGAGAGGGTCAGCACCCAGCCGCGGCGGCCGTCGGCGTCCACGGTCTGGCCCACCAGACGGCCGGGCATCTGGCGCAGGTATTTTTCGCGGGTGGCGAACAGGCCGAGGCCCGGTCCGCCGAAATTAAGGGCGTTGCCCAGGGCCTGGCCCTCGGCCACCACGATGTCGGCGCCCATGGCGCCGGGCGGCGCCACCAGGCCCAGCGACACCGGCTCGGCCACCGCCACCACCAGCAGGGCGCCGACGGCATGGCATTCCTCGGCCAGGGCGGTCAGATCCTTCAGGCGGCCGAAGAAGCCGGGATTTTGCACGATGACGCAGGCGGTCTGGGAATCGACCCGGCCCAGCAGATCCTCCAGGCCCAAAGGATCGGGATCCAGGGCCTCCACCGCGATGTCGGTGAATTGCAGGGTGCTGGCGGCGACGCTGCGATAATGGGGATGCAGATCGCCCGACAGTAGCACCTTCTTGCGCCGGGTGACGCGGGCGGCCATGGCGGCGGCCTCGGCGCAGGCGGTGGCGGCGTCGTAAAGCGAGGCGTTGGCCACCTCCATGCCGGTGATCAGCGCCACCTGGGTCTGGAACTCGAACAGGTATTGCAGCGTGCCCTGGCTGACCTCGGGCTGGTAGGGGGTGTAGGAGGTGAGGAACTCGCCGCGCTGGATCAGCGCGTCCACCGTGGCCGGCACATGATGGCGGTAGGCCCCGGCCCCCAGGAAGAACGGCACCGATCCGGCCGCCATATTCCGGGCGGCCAGGGCGGCGAAACGGGCTTCCACCTCCATTTCCCCGGCATGGAACGGCAGATCGACCGGCGCGTCGCGCCGTGCCGCCACGGGCACGTCGCGAAACAGGTCGTCGGCGCTCGAGGCGCCGATGGCGGCCAGCATGGCCTGCCGGTCGGCCCCGGTCAGCGGCAGATAGCGCATGGGAGCTTACTCCAGACCCTGCACGAAGGCGTCGTAGGCGGCGCGGTCCATCAGGCCCGCCAATTCGGCGGCGTTGCCGAGGCGCAGGCGATAGAGCCAGCCGCCGCTTTCCGGCTGTTCGTTGATCAGGCCGGGCTGATCGGCCGCCGCCTGATTGACGGCCACCACCTCGCCCGAGACCGGCGAATAGACGTCGGACGCGGCCTTGACCGATTCCACCACGGCGATCTCGCCGCCCTGCGCCACCGTGCGGCCCGGCTCGGGCAGCTCGACGAACACCAGATCGCCCAGGGCGTGCTGGGCGTGATCGGTGATGCCGACCACCCCTTCGTCACCGCTGACGGCGATCCATTCATGATCCTTGGTGAAGTAGACGATGCTCATGACCGATGATCCCCTGTTGCTTTTACTGTTTGTGATAGCGGTGCGGCGCGAAGGGCAGCGTGACCACCCGGGCCGGGCGCGGGGTGCCGCGCACCACCAGCCTGACCGGCGTGCCGGGCTGGGCGAAAGCCGCCTCCACATAGCCCATGGCCACCGGGCCGTTGACGCTGGGGCCGAAGCCGCCGCTGGTGATTTCGCCGATGGGCCGCCCGGCCTCGTCGGTCACCACGGTATGGGCGCGGGCCGGGGCCTTGTCCTCGGGCTTCAGGCCCACGCGCAGGCGGCGCGGCCCCTCGGCCAGCTGCGCCTGGACCACGGCGGCGCCGGGAAAACCGCCCTCGGCGCGGCGGCGCTTCGACAGGGTCCAGGTCAGCGCCGCCTCCACCGGGGTGGTGGTGGGGTCGAGATCGGCGCCATACAGGCAAAGACCGGCTTCAAGGCGCAAGGAATCGCGGGCGCCGAGGCCGATGGGCTTGACCTCGGGCTGGGCCAGCAGGGCGCGGGCCAGGGTTTCGGCCGCGTGATCGGGCACCGAGATCTCGAAACCGTCCTCGCCGGTATAGCCCGAGCGGCTGACGAAGCAGGGGATGCCGGCCACCTCCAGGAGACGCCAGCGCATGAAGCCCATGGCGGCGGCCTCGGGCGCCAGCCGGGCCAGCGCCGTCACCGCCGCCGGGCCCTGCAGGGCCAGCAGGGCGCGGCCGGACAGCACCTCCACCGTGGCCCGGCCGGCCAGTCCGGCCTCAAGATGGGCGATGTCCTGCGCCTTGCAGGCGGCGTTGACCACCAGGAACAGATGATCGCCGGCATGGGCCACCATCAGATCGTCGAGAATGCCGCCCTGGTCGTTGGTGAACATGGTGTAGCGGATCTGGCCGGGGCTTAAGGCCTGGAGATCGCCCGGCACCAGCCGTTCCAGGGCGGCGGCGCGGCCTTCGCCGCGCACCACCACCTGACCCATGTGCGAAACGTCGAACAGACCGGCGGCGGCGCGGGTGTGAGTGTGTTCGGCCAGCACCCCGCTGGGATATTGCACCGGCATGGCATAGCCGGCGAACGGCACCATCCTGGCGCCCAGGGCGAGATGCAGATCGTAAAGCGCGGTGCGCGACAGGGACGGATCGGTGCTCATGGCAAGGCTCTCTTTCGACAGGGCGCGCCTCCACAAGCGGAAGCGGTTTGCCCCCCTCTGTCCTTATGACCTGAAAGATTCGCCGGGCCCGGCGGGATAAACCCGCCCTGCTCCGGCTTTCATCTTCGGTGAGGCGCCAAACAGCGTTCGTCGCCTGCTTTCCAGAGAGCCATCCCCCCGCGGTCCTTTGGCCTGAGAGTTTCCAGGGGCGGTTGCTCCTTCGGCGGCGGCCGTCACCGGCCACGCTCTCCCACGGGGATCATCTGTATGTGGGCGGCATCATAGAAAGACGCCGTCCGCTTGTCCAGGGGTTGAAAGACCTCTATCGCAGCGAACGATGGGTGCGGTTGTAGGTCAGCTCGTCCTGGTCCAGCTGCAGGCCGAGGAACACCTCGTACTTCTCCATGTTCTGGATCTTGTCCACCGGGATGGTGATGTCCACCTCGTCGTCGGTATAGCCCACGGTGTCGGTGTTGTCCGGGAAGGTCAGCTGAACGGGGAAGATGCGCTTGGCGGCCGGGCTGGGGAAGAAGGCCGGGATGGCGACGAAGTACGACAGAGCGGCCTTGCGGTCGGCGGCGGCGGCGGGACCGCGTTCGGCGTTGATGCCCACCTGCAGTTTGATGCTCATGCTCTTGCTGTCGGGATCGTAAAGGCAGCTGCCGTTGTAGTGCACCAGTTCGGCATGCAGGGCCACATCGGTGATGTCGCGGCCCGGGCCGGGACGGAACCGGGTCAGCCGGGCGGCGTCGGCCAGCACCGACACATGGGGACAGGCCACCTTCTCGGGATCGATCTTGGCCACCGGCGGCTTGTCGTCCGGCTTGCTGTCGGAGCTGGACGAACAGGCGGTGGCGGAGAGCAGGGCCAAGCCCAGAAGTCCGGCCAGGCCCGCCCGCGCCAGACGGCGGGCCGCCGGGGACGGACTGCGGTTGAGGAAGGTCGGCTTGGTCATGACTTCACCTTTTGCCATCGCGGTAATTCTGCTATTGCTGGCGACTGTAGTGAACAGCGGCCCGCCGCACAAGCCGCCGTTCAGGCAAATTTCCCCGTAAGACCGTTCCGCCGAGACATGACCAGACCAGCCCTGACCCTTCTGCTTGCCAGCCCGCGCGGTTTCTGCGCCGGCGTCGACCGGGCCATCCAGATCGTGGAGGAGGCCCTGGTGCGCTACGGCCGCCCGGTCTATGTCCGTCACGAGATCGTGCATAACCGCTTCGTGGTGTCGTCGCTGGAAGCCAAGGGGGCGGTGTTCGTCGATGACCTCGACGAGGTGCCGGAAGGCCGCCCGGTGGTGTTTTCCGCCCATGGCGTGCCCAAGGCGGTGCCGGCGGCGGCCGAGGCGCGCGGCATGTTCTATCTCGACGCCACCTGTCCGCTGGTGACCAAGGTGCATCACGAGGCCGAGCGCCATGCCGCCGCGGGCCGCCAGATCATCATGATCGGCCATGCCGGCCACCCGGAGGTGATCGGCACCATGGGCCAGGTGGATGAGGGCCGGGTGCTGCTGGTGGAAACCGTCGCCCAGGCCGAGCAGGTGGCTCCGGCCACGCCCGACCATCTGGCCTATATCACCCAGACCACCCTGTCGGTGGACGATACCACCAGCATCGTCGCCGTGCTGAAGCGGCGCTTTCCGGCCATCGAGGGCCCGAAGAAGGACGATATTTGCTTCGCCACCACCAACCGCCAGCAGGCGGTGAAGGCCATCGCCCCGCGTTGCGAGGCGGTGATGGTGATCGGCGCGCCCAATTCCTCCAACTCCAAGCGGTTGGTGGAGGTGGCGGCCCGGGCCGGCTGCGCCCGCGCCATCCTGGTGCAGCGCGCCGCCGAGATCGACTGGTCGCTGCTGGCCGGGGTGAGCCGTCTCGGGGTGTCGGCGGGGGCCTCGGCGCCGGAACTGCTGGTGGACGAGGTCATCGCCGCCTGTTCCGAGCGTTTCGATGTGACCATCGAGGAGGTGGCGGTGACCCGCGAAACCATCAGTTTCAAACTTCCCGCCGCCCTGGCGGGCAAATAGGCAGCGCGAAAGACCATGGCCGTTTACACCGAAGTTTCGGACGAGGAGCTGGAAGCCTTCGTCGCCCAGTACGATATCGGCGCCGTCGAGGGCTGCAAGGGCATCGCCGAGGGGGTGGAGAATTCCAACTACCTGCTGCAGACCGAACGGGGCAGCTACATCCTCACCCTCTATGAAAAGCGGGTGAACCCCGACGATCTGCCGTTCTTCATCGGTCTGATGGAGCATCTGGCCCGCCAGGGCCTGGCCTGCCCGACGCCGCTGCCGGGCCGCGACGGCCGCACCCTGCGCGACCTGTGCGGCCGCCCCGCCGCCATCATCAGCTTCCTGCAGGGCCTGTGGCCGCGCAAGATCCAGGCGGCGCACTGCGCGCCCCTGGGCCGGGCCATGGCCGAGATGCATGTGGCCGGGCTAAGCTATGCGGGGCGGCGGGCCAACAGCCTGGGGCTGGCCGGCTGGCGGCCGCTGTTCGAGCTGGAGCGGCGGCGCGCCGACGAGGTCAAGCCGGGTCTGGAGGCCATGCTGGCGGCCGAACTGGATTGGCTGGAGGGACACTGGCCCCAGGACCTGCCCAGCGGCATCATCCATGCCGATCTCTTCCCCGACAATGTCTTCTTCAAGGGGGCGGCGGTTTCGGGGCTGATCGACTTCTATTTCGCCTGCACCGACTTCCTGGCCTACGATATCGCCATCTGCCTCAACGCCTGGTGTTTCGAGGCCGACGGCGCCTTCAACGCCACCAAGGCCAGGGCCCTGCTTACCGGCTACCAGCAGGTGCGGCCGCTGTCGGCGGCGGAATTCGCCGCCCTGCCCACCTTGTGCCGGGGCGCGGCCATGCGCTTCCTGCTCACCCGCCTCTACGACTGGGTCAATACCCCGGCCGGGGCCTTCGTCAAACGCAAGGATCCGCTGGAATACGAGCGCAAGCTGCGCTTTCACGCCCAGGTCAGCGGGCCGGGGGCCTACGGGCTCGATCCGGTGGCGTCATGAGCGCCGCCGAGGAGGTGGCGGTCCGGGTGGAGCTTTACAGCGACGGCGCCTGTTCCGGCAATCCCGGCCCCGGCGGCTGGGGCTGCATCCTGCGCTGGAAGGGGCAGGAAAAGGAGCTGTGGGGCGGCGAGGCCCACACCACCAACAACCGCATGGAACTGCTGGCGGTGATCAACGGCCTTTCCGGCCTGAAGCGGCCCTGCCGGGTGGATGTCTATACCGACAGCCAGTATGTGCAGAAGGGCATCAGCGAATGGCTGCGCGGCTGGAAATTTCGCGGCTGGAAGACCGCCGACAACAAGCCGGTGAAGAACGCCGACCTGTGGCGGGCCCTGGACGAGGCGCAGGCCCGGCATTCCGTGGCCTGGCACTGGGTCAAGGGCCATGCCGGCCACCCCGAGAACGAGCGGGCCGACGCCCTGGCCCGCAAGGGGATTCAGGAGATCCGCGCGGGCGCGGCGGGGTGAGCGGTCAGGGCGTTTCGAGCGCGGCCACCACCTGCACCTCGACGGCGTAGGCGGGAGCGGCGAGGCGGGCTTCCACCGTGGCGCGGGCCGGGGTTTTCCCCGGCGCCACCCAGGCGTCCCACACCGCGTTCATCTCGGCGAAATCGCGGATATCGGCCAGATAGATGGTGGCCGACAGCAGGCGGCTTTTATCGCTGCCCAGCCGGGCCAGCACGGCGTCGATGCGGGCGGTGATCTCCCGCATCTGCTCCCCGACCGGGGCGCCGGGATGGTCCTCGGCGATTTGCCCGGCCAGCCAGGCGATGCCGTTGCACACCGTGGCCTCGCTCATGCGCGGGCCGGGGTCCAGCCGGGTAATCTCCATGACCGGTTCAGTCGAACAGGCTGGAAACGCTGCGCTCCTCGCTGACGCGCTGAATGGCCTCGGCCATCAGGGGGGCGATGGAGATCTGGCGGATATTGTGGGCGCGCTGCACCGCCTCGGTGGCCATGATGGAATCGGTGGTCACCAGGCTTTCCAGCGGCGAGGCGGTGACGCGGGCCACGGCTCCGCCCGACAGCACGCCATGGGTGACATAGGCCGAAACCGAGGTGGCGCCGGCCTTCATCAGGGCCTCGGCGGCATTGCACAGGGTGCCGGCGGAATCGACGATATCGTCCACCAGCACGCAGTGGCGGCCGTTGACGTCGCCGATGATGTTCATCACCTCGGAAACGCCGGCGCGTTCGCGGCGCTTGTCGATGATGGCCAGCGGCGCGTCCAGGCGCCGGGCGATGATGCGGGCGCGCACCACGCCGCCCACGTCGGGCGAGACGATCATCAGGTTTTCGTTGCCGAAGCGGTTCTTGATATCGTTGGAGAACACCGGCGCGGCATAGAGATTGTCGAGCGGGATATCGAAGAAGCCCTGGATCTGGCCGGAATGCAGATCGATGGTCACCACGCGGTCGGCGCCGGCATTGGTGATGAGATTGGCCACCAGCTTGGCGGTGATGGGGGTGCGGGGGCCGGATTTGCGATCCTGGCGGGCATAGCCGAAATAGGGCACCACGGCGGTGATGCGCCGGGCCGAGCCGCGCCGCAGGGCGTCCAGGGTGACCAGCAGCTCCATCAGATGGTCGTTGGCCGGGGCGCTGGTGGACTGGACGACGAACACGTCCTCGCCGCGCACGTTCTCATGAATTTCGACGAACACTTCCATGTCGGAGAAGCGTCGGATGGTGGCCGAAGTCAGAGCGATGTTGAGATAGCTGCCGATGGCTTCGGCCAGAGGACGGTTGCTGTTGCAGGCGAGGATTTTCATAAGAGCTACCCTTCGGGACGGACCGAAGTGATGTCGGGATCGACGGGGATGGGGTGGTTGGCGCGGACTTTATCAGCGCGCCCCTGGGAAGGCAATGTCAATAAACCGGAGTCCGGGATGAATATTACCGTTCGGTGACGGGCGGCAGATGGCGCAGCACCTCGACGATTCCGGGGGCGGCGGCATCGGCGATGTCGCGGCCCAGCGGCCCGAGAAATCCGGTCAGCAGCATGGGGTCCACCGGGTTGCCCTGGGACACCCGTCCCAATTCGCGGCCGTCGGGAGATTTCACCACCCAGATCACCTCCAGCATGTCCTGGCCGTTTTTCATGGCCGGAGGCGGCGGGGTGATGCGCACCAGGCCCTGCACCACCGCCACCGGGTGATCGCCGCTGACCAGATATTGCTGGCGGGTCAGGGCGCGGTCCATGGCGTGATAAAGGGCGTCGGCGTCGAAAGTCTGCGGCGCCACCAGCGGCGCCAGGGCCACATGGGGGCGGCGCTCCAGGTCGCTGTCGCCGGAGCCGGGGCCGCGCAGGCAAAGGCTGATGTCGGCGGCGGCGCGCATCGCCAGTTCGTGGCGGGTGGAGGCCGACCAGTGGCCGGGGGGAATGGGGGTGCTGATGGCGCCGGCGGCGTCGCCGTTGGGCCGGGCCAGGGTCCAGGCCACCACGCCCGAGGGCAGGGCGCGTCCGCTCAAGCGCAGTTCGCCGGCGCCGGGCGCGTGGGTGGTGGCGGGAATATCCTCCAGCTCCAGGGTTTTCACCATTTCCTCGGCCAGACCGGGCAGGCCGGGCACCGGGGCGATGCTCAGGGCCGACAGGGCGCGGCGATCCTGCACCAGCGGATTGGGGGCCTGGTGCTGGAAGGGATGGGGCACGGGTCCGCAGGCGGCCAGGGCCGCCAGCAGGGCCAGGGGAGCGAGGATGCGCCGGGCGGACATGGCGGGGCCGCCGGTTTCAGCGTTCCAGCACGATGGCCGAGAGATTCCGGCCGTAATCGCTCTCGCCGCGCATCAACGAGCGGCGATAGCTGAAGAACCGGCTTTCCTCGCGGAAGGTGTCGCACGGGGTGCGGATGACCTCGGCCACCGACAGGGTGGCCAGGCGGCGGGCCACATAGCCCGGCAGGTCGAAGAACGTGCGGCCCTCGTTGGGCGAGGCGGTGAAGAAGAAGTGATTGTCGGCATCCTGCTCCAGGAAGGCGGCGGGGAATTCCGGCCCCACCTCGTAGGAGCGCTGGGCGATGCAGGGGCCGATGGCGGCCACCATGCGGTTGGGCTTGGCGCCTAAGCGCACCATGGCGGCCACGGTGTTGTCGAGAATCCCGGCCAGGGCGCCGCGCCAGCCGGCATGGGCGGCGCCGATGACGTTGGCCTTGCGGTCGGCCAGCAGTACCGGGGCGCAATCGGCGGTGAGAATGCCCAGGGCCACGCCGAAGCGGTTGGTCACCATGGCGTCGGCCACCACCGGCTTGGCGCCGGGGGCCCAGCGCTCGTCGATCACCGCCACCTCGGCGGTATGCTGCTGGTGCACGGTGACCAGATTGTCCGGCGCCACGTCGAGGGCGGCCATGGCGCGGGCGCGATTGGCGGCCACGTCGTCCGGGGCGTCGGCGGCGCCGTAGCCGCAGTTCAGCGAGGCGTAGAGACCGCGGGAGACGCCGCCCTGACGGGTGAAGAAGCCGTGGCGGATGCGTAACACCTCGTTCAATGTCGAAACGGAGATCATCTCAGGCGTCATCGGGGGCGAATCCTGGCGGGAGAGGGAGTGAGGGGCTGGTAAGGGCCAATACCTTAAACAAAGTGCCCATTTCCGCGGCGTCGATCAAGCGTTGGCACGCGCGCTGGATCTCATTGGCCTGTTCCGGCCGGGCGCGGGCCAGCCGTTCGGCGCGCAATTCGATGCCGAGGCGCCGTAAAAACCGCCCCTGGGTGGCCAGCGGCAGGGCCTGGGCCGGGTGCGCGGCCCGGGCCAGGGCGGCGAAATCCACATGGGCGGTGAGATCGGCCTCGCCGGGATCGGCCAGCACCGGGGCATAGGCGTGGCGGCGCACCGCCTGCAGGGTTTCGCCCACCGCCGTCGCGCCGTGGCCGTAATCGATGATGAGGGCGGCGCCGCCCTGGGCGGCCAGACGGGTCCCCAGCCGGGCGGCAAAGGCGGCGGTGGCGGGGCTATGCTCGAACAGATCCCCCTCGTTGGCGGGCGGGGCTTGCGGATGGGCCACCGGGCCGTCGGCGAAGACGAAGGTTTCGCCGTCCAGCGCCACCATCCGTTCGCGCCAGTCGGCGCCGCGCCGCACGAACTGGCGCACCGGCAGGGCGTCGAAGAATTCGTTGGCGATGAACAGCAGCGGGGCGTCGGTGGGAAGGTCGTCCAGATCCTCGTGCCACACCGGGGCGGCGCCGGCCAGGCGTTCGGCCTGACAGGCGCGCAAGGCCGGACTGGTTTCCAGAAGGTGCGGCTCGATGGCGGCGCGGAACGCCGGAAGCTGGGCGGCGGCGCGCAGGGCGTCGGCCATCAGGGTGCCGCGTCCCGGTCCGGCCTCGGCCAGCAGGATGCGGCGGGGCTCGCCCAGGGATTGCCAGACCACGGCGCACCACAGTCCGATCAGTTCGCCGAACATCTGGCTGATTTCCGGCGCGGTGACGAAATCGCCCGCCGCCCCCAAAGGGTCGCGCGTCCGGTAATAGCCGTGCTGGGGATGGCCCAGGGCCTGGGCCATGAAGCTTTCCACCGGCAGCGGTCCGCTCTCGCGGATCCGCTGGGCCAGCAGCGTGGCCAATGGGGTCATGGCGCGGCGGGCGGGGCCGGCGGCGCGGTGCGGCGCTGCGAGATCACCGCCAGGATGATGCCGGCCAGCACCAGCGGAATGGAGAGAAGCTGGCCCATGGTGGCGCCGCCCCACAGGAAGCCGAGATAGCTGTCGGGCTCGCGGAAGAATTCGCAGATGATGCGGGCGCTGCCGTAGCCGGCCAGGAACACCCCGGCCAGGGTGCCGGGCTTGCCGCGCACCTTTTCGTTGCGCCACAGCACATGCATCAGCAGCAGCATGGCCAGGCCTTCCAGGCCGGCTTCATAGAGCTGGCTGGGGTGGCGGGGCAGATGGGCGGGATCGGAGGGGAAGATCATGGCCCAGGGCAGATGGCCCTCCACCGGACGGCCGTAAAGCTCGCCGTTGATGAAGTTGGCGATGCGGCCGAAAAACTGCCCCAGCGGCTGCACCACGCAGATGACGTCGCCCACCGCGAACAGGTTCAGGGCGTATTTGCGCGAGAACAGCACGATGGCGGTGATCACCCCCAGGGCGCCGCCGTGGAACGACATGCCGCCCTTCCACACTTCGAGGATTTCCTGGGGATGGGCGAGATAGAAGTCGGGTTTATAGAACAGTACGAAGCCCAGGCGGCCGCCCAGCACCACCCCCAGGGTGGCCCAGGTGACGAAATCGTCGGCCTGGTCCACGGTCATGGCGAAGGGCGGGCGGCGCACCAGCCAGCGCAGATAGCTCCACCCCCCCAGCAGGCCGCAGATATAGGCCAGGGCGTACCAGTGGATGGCCAGCGGTCCCAGATGCAGGGCCACCGGGTCGATCTGGGGAAACATCAGGGGCATGTCAGAGATACCTGTCGGCGGCGCCGAGATAGCGGGTGACGTAGGCGGCCACGCCGTCCTCCAGGCTGGTGAAGGGCTTCTGGTAGCCGGCGGCGCGCAGGCGGTCCATACGGGCCTCGGTGAAATACTGGTATTTGTCGCGGATGTTCACCGGGGTATCGACGAACTTGATGTGCGGTTCCCGGCCCACGGCGTGGTAGACGGCGGTGGCCAGATCGAGGAAGGTGCGGGCCTGGCCGGTGCCCATGTTGAACAGGCCGCTGACCTGGGGATTGTCCAGGCACCACATCATCACATCCACCAGATCGCCCACCCAGACGAAATCGCGCATCTGGCCGCCGTCGCCGTAATTGGGATTGTGCGACTTGAACAGGGTGGCGCTGGCGCCGTTGACGGCGTGGGGATAGAGCTGCGACACCACGCTTTGCTGGCCGCCCTTGTGATATTCGTTGGGGCCGTAGACGTTGAAGAATTTCAACCCCACCCACTGCGGCGGCAGCGGCTTGCCCTCGGCCACCTTGCGGGCGACGCGGCGGTCGAACAGGTGCTTGCTCCAGCCGTAGGCGTTCAAGGGTTGCAGGCGGGACAGGGCCTGGCAGGAGAATTCATCGTCGAAACCGGCGCTGCCGTCGCCGTAGGTGGCGGCCGACGAGGCGTAGATGATGCGCACATTGTTGCGGATCGCCCAGGCGAACAGGGCGGTGGTCAGGTTGAAATTGTTGGCGACGATGAGATCGGCGTTGCTTTCCGTGGTCGAGGAAATGGCCCCCATGTGGAAAATGGCGGTGATACGGCCGCGGTTGGCATCGAGAAAATCGAAGATCTGCTCGGGATGCACGATGTCCGAGAGCTCGCGCTTGCCGATATTGCGCCACTTGTCCTTGTCGCGCAGACGATCGCACACCACCAGCGGAGCGTCGCCGCGCGCTTCCAGCGCGGCCAGGAGGTTCGAGCCGATGAAACCGGCGCCGCCCGTTACCACATACATGTCGCATTTCCCTGATGAACCTAGGTACCGCTCTGTTATAGGCTGCGCCGTGCCCCCTGCCAAGGGATTGGCTTCATCTTCACCAGCCGGGATTTCCTGAACGATGCAGACCGACAACCGCTTTTTCGACGACATGGCCCGCATGGCCGGCGGCGCCCTCAACGCCCTGACCGGCCTCAAAACGGAGATGGAAAGCATGATCCGTCAGCAGATGGAGCATTTCCTCGGCGGCATGAATCTGGTGTCGCGCGATGAATTCGAGGCGGTGCGCGCCATGGCCGCCAAGGCCCGCGAGGAGCAGGAGGCCCTGGCCGCCCGCCTGGCGGCCCTGGAAGAGCGGCTGAAGGGGACCGAGTGATTTTGTTCGCTTGCACTGGAGGAAGGGACTTTATAGGCTGCATCCTGCGGTCTGAGCGGGTGGGGGCCCCAAAATATTGGTTCGCACCGCTGCCGCTGACCTTAGGGAGGTCGACGCGATGACCTATTCCATGACCTTGGACGAAGAGACCCAGGCCCATCCGCTGGATCTGATCGAGCAGATCGTCGCGGCCAACGACTGGCCGTTCGATCGCCGCTGCGACGACGAGATGGCGGTGGAGGTGCCGGGAAAATGGTGTGATTACAGCCTCTATTTCGCCTGGCGCGAGGATGTGGGAGCGCTGCATTTCACGGTGTCCTTCGACATGAAGGTGCAGCCGGCCAAGCGCGGCGCCATTTACGAGCTGCTGGCCCTGGTCAACGAGCGGCTGTGGCTGGGCCATTTCGGGCTGTGGGCCGACGAGGGCATTCCGCTGTTCCGCCATTCGGTGCTGCTGCGCGGCCAGGAAAATCTGAACGTGGCCCAGGTCGAGGACCTGATCGATGTGGCCATGGAGGAATGCGACCGGTTCTATCCGGCGTTTCAATTCGTGATCTGGGGCGGAAAATCGGTGGCCGACGCCATCGCCGCCGCCATGATCGAGACTGTGGGGCAGGCGTGACGAAACTTCTTCTGGTGGGATGCGGCAAGATGGGCGGGGCCATGCTGGCGGGCTGGCTGCGCCAGGGTGTGGACCCGGCCGACGTGATCGTGGTGGAGCCTTCGGGCAAAAGCGGCATCGAAGGGGTGCGGGGTGTGGCTTCGCCCGAGGCCGTTCCCGCCGCCTTTCAGCCCGACATGGTGGTGCTGGCGGTCAAGCCGCAGATGATGGATGCCGCCCTGCCGCCTTATGCCCGTTATAAAAACGCGGTGTTCCTGTCCATTGCCGCCGGCAAGACCCTGGGCTATTTCGCCGGGACGCTGGGCGAAAGCGCGGCGGTGGTGCGGGCCATGCCCAACACCCCGGCGGCGGTGGGGCGCGGCATGACGGTGGCGGTGGCCAACGGCCATGTGCCGGCGGCGGGACGGGCCCTGGCCTCGGCGCTGCTGGCGGCGGTGGGCGAGGTGGCCTGGATCGAGGACGAGGCCCAGATGGACGCGGTAACGGCGGTGTCGGGCAGCGGTCCGGCCTATGTGTTCCTGCTGGCCGAGGCCCTGGCCCAGGCCGGCGAGGCCGCCGGTCTGCCCGCCGATCTGGCCGCCCGTCTGGCGCGGGCCACCGTGGCCGGATCGGGCGAATTGCTGCATCGGGCCGCCGATGAGGCGGCGGTGCTGCGACAGAACGTCACCAGCCCCGGCGGCACCACCTTCGCCGCCCTGCAGGTTCTGATGGCGGAAGACGGCCTGACGCCGCTCCTGACCCGCGCCGTGGCGGCGGCGGCGGACCGCTCACGCCAGCTGGCCGGCTGAAGTAAAGGCACAAAGGGGGGCCGCGGCCCCCCTTGTTTTAGCGGTCGTTGCTGGCGACGATGGTGGCCGAGGAGGCCAGATTGTTCAGACGCGCCGTGTCGAAGGCCTCGAGATCGTTGGCGCGTATGATGGAGCGCAGATCCTGCACATAGCCGTCGCCCCGTTCGGAATAGCGATGCAGGGTGCCGGCCAGGGCGTAGGCGTCGATGCCGCCCGACTGGCGGCGCATCTGGGCGCGGGCGGCACGGAATTCGCGGTAGGCGTGATGGGTGTTGAGATTGTGGGCATAGGCCTTGACCGCCGCCAGCAGCGAGGGGAAATTGCGGTAATCCCACTGCCCGCTTTCATCCTGGCCGAACTGACCGAACAGGGCGTTCTGCTCGCGGGCGATGCGCGAGGTGCCCCAGCCGCTTTCCTCGATGGCCTGGGCCAGGGCCTGCGACGGCGGAATGACGTCCACCTTGCGGGCCAGGGCGTCGAGATTGGCTTCCGGCTCGTCGTAAGCGTCGGCCAGGGCCATGATCCACTGCACCTCGTCGGGGCTGAGGCGCTGGCCGATATTGACCTCGTGGCGGATCTGCAGAAGGCGGGCGCGGTCCTGGCCGATCTGTTCGTTGACCTGCAGGATCACGGGCAGCAGGCTGCGCAGGAACACCACCTTGCGCAGATCGGGATTGTCGATGCGGTCGAGATCGCGGGGCAGACGGGTCAGCAGCACGCGCGGCACCGAGATGTAGCCGGCGGCCACCGAATTGAGATCGAAGCCGATGCGGTCGAACGCCGCCGACAGCTGGCCGGCGGTCCGGGTTTCCGAAACGTGAATGGTCAGCGCGGCGGGCGGCAGGCGGCCATGGGCCACGGACGCTTGCTCGGCGGAGGCGGAGAGACGCGGCGAGGGATGCCCGCTCGAGACCAGGGCGATCAGTCCAAAGGTGAACGAGGCCAGAATGGCCAGGCACAGGCCGTCGCGCAACGTGGTTCGAGTTCGATGATGCATGTGTCCAATCGCTCTGTAGTTGATCCTTAAAAACACGTCCGGCCTCCGTGGGGCTTCGGCGAAGCCCGGACGGCTTGCTGCGGCCATCAGGCGGACGTTTTCAGAGCGCTTCAACCAAACCTGGGCGCGCTCTTCTCGGTGGGGGAAGTCTCCCCTCAAACCGGTCAGACCCTAACCGGAAGAAAATGCGCAGTGCAACCTTTTTTGTCACACTGCGCGGTAACACATTGTTTCTAAATGTAACTTAGTCCACGGCCTCGACGGCCTGAACCTCGGGAACATAGTAGCGCAGCATATTTTCGATGCCGTGCTTCAAGGTGGCGGTGGAGCTGGGGCAGCCCGAGCAGGCCCCTTGCATGTGCAGATAAACCACCCCGTCCTCGAAGGCGCGGAAGATGATGTCGCCGCCGTCATTGGCCACGGCCGGACGCACGCGGGTGTCCAGAAGCTCCTTGATCTGCACCACGATGGGGCTGTCCTCGCCCACGGCGGCGGCGGGCGCGGTTTCCGAGATCAGGGCCTCGCCCGAGGTGTAATGGTCCATGACGGCGCCCAGCACGGCGGGCTTCAGCACCGGCCAGTCCACGCCTTCGCTTTTGGTGACCGAAATGAAATCGCTGCCGAGAAACACGCCGGTGACGCCGCCCAGGGCGAACAGGCGGCTGGCCAGGGGCGAGGATTGCGCCATGGCCGCATCCGAGAACGACGCCGTGGTGCTGCCGAGAACATCGCGCCCGGGCAGAAATTTCAGGGTATTGGGATTGGGGGTGGGTTCGGTCTGGATGAACATGGATCCGGGTCCTTGACAATCCGGTCTTTTGCGGGCCGGAGGGAGGGCATTCACCGGACAGATGGGGGATGTCGGGGGCTCCGTCAAGTCTTTTAGTCGGGTACTTCCGGGCAACTTTAGTCTATTTTTATGTTTTATCAGCGTGTTACGGCATGTCGTCCATCAGCACGGTGATGGTGACGGTGGTGGTTTTCCGCGGTTCCAGATCGGGCGGCAGGTGCAAGGGCTGGATGTCGCGCAGGGTCCGGTAAAAGGTGATCAGGGCGTTGCGCGCCGGGTCGCCTTCGGGGAGGGTGGCGAGCTGAGGAATGGCGGCCAGGGGGTTCCAGGGCTGGGAGATGCCGTAAAGCGCGCCGAACGTGCCGTCGGGGCGCACGTCGAGTCTCAGGTGGAAATGCACGCCGTGACCCCGCAGCTGTGGCGGCGGGGTCCAGAGTTCTGAAATCCGGGCCAGAATGAAGGAGGCGATGCTCCGGCCCGTCGGATCATTCGAGTCGTGGCTGAAGCTGCGGTCCTCGCTGGACAGATCGCCGCTGACTTTGTCGCGTTTGAGGGAGGGGCGGTCGAGATGGGGGGTGCCTTCCGGAACCGCCTTGTTCGGCCCCAGTTTCATATCCAGCGTTTCCGTGTGCGCCGCCGTCGCCGATGCTTTGGGGGCCTTGGCGCGGGGGGCCCGGGGCTTGGGGGGCACCGGCTTGCGCTGTTCCGGCTTGGCGTCCGACGGCTTGATGTCGTGCGGCGGGCGGGGCTTGGGCGGCGTCTGCTTCGGCGGCGCTGGAGGGGGTTTGGGTTTGGGCTCGGACTTGGGGCGCGGCTTGGGCGCCGGCGCCGGAGGCACTTCGGCCACGCTGACCGCAACCGCCATGGGCGGGCGCGGCGGCGGCGTCCAGGGATAGGTCGAGGCCAGGAACAGGGCGTGCAGCAGCAACGATAACGCCACCGCCACCATCACGAGAACGGGGCGGCGACGGGGCGGGGGAACGTAATGTTCGGAGGAGGGGGAGGCCAGGGGCATTCAGGTCAGGGCGTCGATTTCGGCGTCGCTCAAGGTTCCGGGAACGATGGTGACGGGCACCCGCAGTTTATTGACGTATTTTCCGGTCAGCGCCGAAACCAGCGGCCCCGGTCCCTCCTTGCCGGTGCCGGCGGCCAGCACCAGGATGGAGATGGAGGGTTCCTCGTTGATCAGGCCCAGCAGTTCGTCGCGGGCCAGGCCTTCGCGCACATAAAGGGCCGACATTTCGCCCGAGGTTTCGTTGACCTCGGCCGCCAGCCTTTCCAAAAGGGCTTCGGCGGCGGCGCGGGCCTCGTCGCGGATCAGATCGCCGATGGCGGCGTAATGCTGCATCTCGCTGGGCTCCACCACCCGCAAGAGCGCCACCCGGCCGCCGGTGCTGCGGGCGCGGCGGCAGGCGTAGCGCAGGGCGGCGCGCATTTCCTCGGTATTGTCCACCACCACCAGGAAGGTGCGGTTGGTCTTGGCGGGGGGTTTGCGGCGATCCTGCATCCGACGCCTCCTTACGCTTTCTTGAAGGCCACGGCGGCCAGCCACCCGGCGGCAACGGCCAGCAGCACCGCCAGCAGGCCGTACAACAGGGCATGGCGGTTGGCGAAGTCGTACACCGTCGCCCCAACGCCGATCTTGCCGATGATCAACGGCGTGGTCTGGGCGCTGACAATATCACCATGGCGGAACAGATACACCTCCACCTGATAGCTGCCGGTGGGAATATTGACGGGCAGGTCGAGCTGGGTGCGGAACAATTCCTGGCCCATCATGCTGATCCGGCCGGTCTGGTCGCCGTAAAGGCCGGTCTGGCGCTGCAGGCGCAGCAGGGCGGCGCGCCAGGCGGCGTCGCCGGGGCCGTGATCGCCGCCGCGCACGGAAAAATGCAGATGGTCGAGGCCGATCTGCTGGCGGTCCAGCAAGGCGGGGCCGGCGATCTCGGACAGGGGCCGGGTCGAAGCCACGTGATAGAACACCGGAGCGTCGTCGATTTCGGCATGATCGCGGTTGATCCAGATCCCCATCACCGCTTCCTTGCGGCGGAGCAGCTGCGGCGTGGGCGGGCCGCGCACCACCACCACCACGTCGCCCGGGCCGTCCACGGCGCCGAACAGCAGCACCGAGGCGCCGGAGAATCCGGTGGTGATGGCCACCAGATGGTTGGACAGATCGGCCACCAGCGGTTCGGCGGCGCCGGCCGGGGCCAGGCTTAAACTCAGCCCCACGCCCAGCAGGGCGAGCAGCCGCCGGGCGCCCCTCACGACAGGGCTCCGGCCAGATCGCCCAGGCGGCTTTCCGCCCGCAGCAGATGGAAGCCCAGGGCGGCCGGATGATTGGGCAGCAGCAGGCCGTCCTCGCTGCCGCTCAGCACCAGAAGGGGGTGCAGGCGGGCGGCGGCGGCCAGGCTGGCGGTCATGTCGCGCCAGCGCCCCTCAAGGCCGCGCTGGCGCAGCAGGGCGTCGTAATCCCGGCCTAAGGAGACGAGCAGCAGATAATCGGCATAGGCCCGGCCCTTGGCCTGCCAGAAGGCGCGGGCGGGGTGGCCCTGGCCGCCCTCGTCCAGCAGGGCGGCGGCGCTGTCCAGTTCCCAGGCGATGCTGCGCACCAGGGCGCGCAAGGTCTCGGGGCCGCGCCCGTAGCGGGTGGCGCCGGTGGCCAGGCTGCGGTTGTAGGCTTCCAGCTCCCAGGCGGCGTTGCGGAACTGCTTGTCGCTGGAGGGCACGGTGCCCCAGGGCGCGGCGGGATCGATCATCCACAGATCGGGGGGGTAATGGATCAGGGCCACGGCGCGGGTGAGATCGGCGTCGGCGCCGCCGAAGGCGGCGGCATGGTCGTGGAAGGCGGTGGTGAAGCGGGCGATGGCGGCGGCCATGCCCAGCTGGTAGTTGGGCATGGCGCTCAACAGCGCCGAGGGCATGAAGAAGGGTTGGCTGGGGATCCAGCCGTGCTGGTCCACCTCGCGGTGCAGCAGGGCGGCGGCCACCGCCAGGGCGCGGCTTTGCGCCGGCTGGGCGGCGGCGGTGAAGGCGAGGTCGTCGTCGATGACGTCGGCCCGCCACGCCCCCACCGGATAGTAGAGCAGCAGCGCCAGCAGCACGCCGAGGGCGGCCAGCCGCGACAGCGGGCGCATGAGGCCGGGCGAGGACAGAAAAGCCCCGCCCTCGTCCGCGCCCGCGGGCGTGGACGGCTGGGCCGGGTCGGATGCAAACTCCTCTGCCATGCGCGGATTCCCCGGATCGGACCGGTTCAGTATGCGTCAAGCTCCCGGCGGCGCAAACGGCGATCCGCCGGGAACGGATGGATTATTTCAGGAACCCGACGATGTCCTTGACCTCGTCCATGATGGGGGCCGACAGGGCGTGGGCGCGGCCGGCGCCCCGCATCAGGATGGCGTCGATCTGGGCCGGATCGGCCAGGTAGCGTTTCATTTCGCCGTTGATGGGGGCCAGCACGGTCACGGCCAGATCGGTCAGCTCCTTCTTGAAGTCCGAGAAGGCGCGGCCGGCGAAACGGGCCACCGCCTCGGCGCGGCCGCAATCCGACAGGGCGGCCCAGATGCCCAGGAGGTTGGCGGCCTCGGGGCGGCCCTCAAGACCGGCCTCGGTCTCGGGCAGGGCCTCGGGGTCGGTCTTGGCCTTGCGGAACTTCAGGGCGATGGTGTCGGCGTCGTCGGTCATGTTGATGCGCGAATAATCGGACTCGTCCGACTTGCTCATCTTCTTGGCGCCGTCGCGCAGCGACATGATGCGGGTGCCCGCCCCCAGGATCAGCGGTTCCGGCTGGGGGAAGAACTCCACGCCGTAATCGTTGTTGAACTTCTGGGCGGTGTCGCGGGCCAGCTCCAGATGCTGCTTCTGATCCTCGCCCACCGGCACATGGGTGGCCTTGTAGACCAGGATGTCGGCGCTCATCAGGTTGGGATAGGCGTAAAGCCCCACCGAGGCGTTCTCGCGGTTCTTGCCGGCCTTGTCCTTGAACTGGGTCATACGGTTCAGCCAGCCGATGCGGGCGACGCAGTTGAAGATCCAGGCCAGTTCGGCATGGTTGGGGTTGGCGCTCTGATGGAACAGGATATGCTTCTCGGCATCGACCCCGGCGGCCAGCATGGCCGCCGCCACCTCGCGGGTGTGGGCGCGGAGCGCGGCCGGATCCTGCCACAGGGTGATGGCGTGCATGTCCACCAGGCAAAACACGCATTCATACTGGTCCTGCAGCCGCACCCAGTTGCGCACGGCCCCGAGATAGTTGCCGAGATGCAGGTTGCCGGTGGGCTGAACGCCAGAGAAAATGCGGTTCATGAACGTCTGTCTCCTAAGCGGATGGAACGGCTGGGAGGTACTCCAAACCAGGGGAGTGGTCAAGCGTGCTCACCCCAGGGCACAGGGTGATCGCATTTGCGCTCACCCTGGCGTCTTTATTGTCCCTCAAGCGCCGGGCGCTGGCGTTCCGCCAGCTTGGCTGTCCTCGCTTATGCCTCCGCGTTACCGCTCCGGCAACGCTCCGGCGCCCTCAACGGGCTAGTCAGCCGCATAAAGCGGCCTCCATATGCGATCACCCTGCCCCAGGGCAATCGGGCGACGCCGATTGTCTTGGTTTTCATATGTCCACTCAATCGCCGGGCGCAGGTGTTCCGCCAGCTTGGCTTTCGCGCAAACGGTTGCGCGGGCGCTCAATGCGCCAGTCACCGGCTGCGCCGGTTCCATATGTCCACTCAATCGCCGGGCGCGGGCCGGCCGCCAGCTTGGCTTTCGCGCAAACGGTTGCGCGGGCGCTCACCCCGGATGGAGAAACTCCCGGCAACGGCGCACCGCCTCGGCCAGGCCCAGCCGTTCCGGGGTGACGCCGGGGGGAAAGGCGCCGCGGAGGCGCGAGGGCATCAGGGGATCGAGCAGCACGAACAGGCCACGATCGCCGGCCCGGCGCACCAGGCGCCCGAAGGCCTGCTTCAGGCGCAGGCGGGTGATCATGTCGTCGTAGGCCTTGCCGCCGAAACGGGCCCGCCGCGCCTTGTGCAGAAGATCGGGGCGGGGCCAGGGCATCCGGTCGAAGACGATCAGCCGCAGCGAGCGGCCGGGCACGTCCACACCGTCGCGCACGGCGTCGGTGCCCAGCAGGCAGGCGTCCTCCTCGGCGCGGAAGATGTCGATGAGGGTGGAGGTGTCCATGCCGTCCACATGCTGGGCCAAAAGATCGAGGCCGGCCCGGTCCAGCGGGGCGGCGATGCGCTGATGCACGGCCTTCAGGCGGCTGACGGCGGTGAACAGCCCCAGGGCGCCGCCGCCCGCCGCCAGGAACAGTTCGCGGTAGGCGGCGGCCACCTGGGCCATGTCGTCCTTGCGCACATCGGTGACGATGAGCACGCGGGTGCTGGCGGCGTAATCGAAGGGCGAGGGCACGGCGGCCCGCACCGGCGGCGCCGGCAGATGCAGGGCGCCGGTGCGCGCTTCGGCGCTCTGCCAGTCGGCTTCGAGATCGCCCGAGCCGTCGCGTAAGGTGGCCGAGGTGATGAGCAGGCCGTGCGCCGGTTCCGCCACATATTTGGCGAAGGGACGCGACGGATCGATCCAATGGCGGTGCAGCCCGACATCGACGTCGCGGCCGTCGATGCGTTCCAGGGCGAACCAGTCGAGGAAATCGTCGGAGGGGCCGTCCTCCAGGGCGCCCAACATGTCGCGCCAGGCGGCCAGGGGGCCCAGGGCGCGCCGGTCGATGCCGGCGGCGATGGCCTCGATGCGCTGGCGGGTGGCGCTGTCCAGTTCGGCGGAATCGTCGGCCAGCAGTTCGCCCAGGGTGCGCACCAGCACCCGCAAGGGGCGGGCCAGACGATCCAGGGCCACATCCAGCTCCAGGGCCGCCTCGGTCAGGCCGGGCAGCGGGGGGCGGGGGTCGCATTCCTGGCTGTAGGGACTGTCGCCGCCGCCGGGGCTGCGGGCCCGCACCTGCTGGCGCACCAGGGCCAGCAACCGTTCGCAGGGGCCTTGCGGCACGCCGTCGTTCAGGCGCTGGTGCCAGGCCGGCGCCGGCAGGGCGCGGGCGGCGCGTAAGGCCTCGTCCAGGGCCTCGGCGGCGGCGGGGCTGTGCCCCACCAGATCCTCGCAGCGGCGTTTCAGGCCGCGGGCGCGGCTGCGCGGCCCCTCGGCCTCGGCGCCCAGCAGCCAGCGCCGCAGTTCGGCCCCTTCCAGCCCGGTGAGGGCGGCGGAAAAGGCATTGTCGGCGGCATCGAAAACGTGATGGCCCTCGTCGAACACGTAACGGGTGGGCAGGCTGTCCTGGTCCAGCCCGCCGAAGGCGGCCTGCATCATCACCAGGGCGTGGTTGGCCACCACGATATCGGCGCGGCGCGCCTTGCGCACCGCCCGCTCGATAAAGCATTTGCGGTAATGCGGGCAGGCGGAATAGACGCATTCGCCGCGGCGGTCGGCCAGGCCCAGGGTGCGCGGGCGGCCCAGGAGATCGGTCAGCCAGCCCGGCAGATCGCCGCCCACCATGTCGCCGTCGCGGCTGGCGCCGGTCCAGCGCGCCATCAGGCCCAGGGCCACCGCCTCGCCGGGGCGGGCGCCCTCGCCGCCGCGCGGCAGCAGCCGCGACACCGCCTCTTCCAGATTGAGCAGGCAGAGATAGTTTTCCCGGCCCTTGCGGATCACCACCTTGCGGCCCTTGATGTCGGGATCGGGATAAAGCCTTGTCAGCTCGCCGTCCAGCTGGCGTTGCAGGTTGCGGGTATAGGTGCTGATCCACACCGGCCCCTGGTTCTTTTCCGCCCACAGGCTGGCCGGGGCGATATAGCCCAGGGTTTTGCCGGTGCCGGTGCCGGCCTCGGCCAGCACCAGATGCGGCTCGCCCACGGCCTGGCGCGGGGCGAAGGCCAGGGCGGCGGCCGAGGCGTAATCGGCCTGGCTGGGGCGCTGTTCGGCGGCTTCGCCCAGGATCTGGGCCAGCCGGGCCCGGGCCTCGGCCGGATCGACAGGCTGGGTGCCGGGCGGCGGCTCGGGGGCGTGCTCGCTCCATTCCCCCAGGCGGTCCCACACCTTGAGGGCGGCGGCGCCGCGGCCCTGGTCCCGTTCGGCGCCGAGGGCGGCCAGCACCGCCGGGCCCCAGGGCCAGCCGCCGCGGGCCATGGTCCAGGCCAGGCCTTTGATCTCGCCCTGGCGGTCGGCCTTCCAGCGCGGCACCCGTTCCATCAGCCGGGTCAGCAGCAGGGCGGCGGCGCGGGGCAGCAGCAGCGCCTCGTCCTCGTGATCGGCGGGGGCGGGCAGGCCCAAGGATTCGGCCAGGCCGCGCGGCGTCGGCACCGCGAAACGGGCCGGACGGACGAAGGCGAACAGCTCCAGGAGATCGTAGGCGGGAAACGGTTCGCCCTTGAGGCGGGCCGCCACCGCCGGGCGGTGGCACACCAGCGGCGGTTCGGCGCGGGCGCGGGCCAGGGCGGCGGCGGGGGCCAGGCTTTCGATCTCGCCGTCGGGGGTCAGCCACAGCGCGCCCTGGGGCGTGGCGATCAGGACGGGGGCGTCGGGCAGAAGCAGGCGGGGGGCGGCGGGGGTCATGCGCAGGCGGCCAGCCCCTCGCGGTAGCTGGGATAGGCCAGGCGTACCCCCAGTTCCTTATGCAGAAGGCTGTTGTCCACCCGCTTGTTGTCGGTCCAGAAGCTTTGGGCCATTTCGGACAGCGCCGCCTGCTCGAAGGGAATCTCGGGCGGTGGCGGCAGGTTCAGCAGGGCGGCGCCGAAGGCCACCACGTCCTGGGGGGGCGCGGCCTCGTCGTCGCAGACATTGTAGACGGCTCCGGCGCGCGGCCGGGCCATGGAGGCCTCCAGGACCGTGGCCACATCCTCCACATGGATGCGGCTGAATATCTGGCCGGGTTTGACGATGCGCCGCGCCGTGCCCCGGCGCAGATCGTCGAGCGCGCTGCGGCCGGGGCCATAGATGCCGGCCAGGCGGAAGACCTGTGTCGGCACCGCCAGGGCGCGGCCCAGATCGAGCCAGGCCCGTTCCGCCATCACCCGCCGCGCGGCGCGGGCCGAGGTGGGGGCGGGCGGCGTGGTTTCATCCACCAGGCCGCCCTGATGATCGCCATAGACGCCGGTGGTGGAGAGATAGCCGATCCATTGCAGGCAGGGCGCCGCCTCCAGGGCGGCCCGGCAGTGATCCAGCACCGGATCGGCCATATCCGCCGGGCCGGGGGGGATCGAGATCAGGAGATGGGTGGCCCGGTCGAGCGCCCCCGCCGGCAGGGGCCGGCCGGGGCCGAAGGGCAGCGGCGCGAAGCCGTCGGGGTCGGGGGCCGCGTCCGGCGCCCGCAGGGTGCCGCCCACCTCCCAGCCTTGCGCCGCCAGGCGGCGGGCCAGGCGGCGGGCGCAATAGCCCAGGCCGAAGCAGAACAGGGTGGGACGGATCATTTGTTGGTTTCCACGTCCATCAGTTCCAGATTGCGCTGGGCGGTAACGGCGTCGGGGGTTTTCGGAGCCAGGGTCAGAACCTGCATCCAGGCCTTGCGGGCGCCGGTTTTGTCGCCCCGCAGACGTTTGACCATGCCGTCTTCCAGCCAGGCGTCGGGATCGAGGTGATCAAGGGCCAGGGCGCTGGCGATATCGGCGGCGGCGCCGTCGAGGTTATTGAGGATGCGCCGGGCCGAGGCGCGGAACACCAGGGCGTCCACCCGGTTGGGGTCGGCGGCCAGGGCCTGGTCCAGGTCCTTGAGGGCATCCCGATAATTCTTGGCCTCGGCCAGGGCCTGGGCGCGGTCCACCAGCAGGTCGGGCGCGCCCGGCACCAGCTGCAGGGCGGTGGTGATGGCGGCATAGGCCTTTTCCGGCTGATGATCCAAAAGCCAGGCCTGTCCAGCCTGATCCAGCATGCCGGCGCGCAGCAGGTTGGAGCGGTGGCTTTTCTGCGCCAGATCCTGCAGGCGGGTGGCGGATTCGGCATAGGATTTCAGGCCGAACAGGGCCACGGCGGCGCAGTGCTCGGCCGGTTCGCCGCCGCCGAGGCTGGTCCAGGCCAGGGCCTCCTCCCAACCGTCCTCGGGCTTTTGCCGGGCCAGGGAGATGCAATGGAGGTATTGCCGGGCCTCGTCGATGCGTTCGCCGCTATCGGTTTTGCCGGTTTTGCCGGTTTTGCCGGGTTTGGCGGCGGGGGCGGGGGCGCTGGGCACGCCGTCGGGCGGCACCGCGGGTCCGTCGACGGGGGCGGCGGAGCTGTCGGTCGGTGCGACGGAGCTGTCGGGGTCGCTTTGCTGGGCCTGGGCGGGCAGGGCCAGCAGCAGGGCGGCCATCAGGCCGAGAACGGGAAACGGAACGCGGAAAACGCTGGTCATGGCTTGGTCCGTGCTGGGCGACGAAGTGCGGGATGGCTGGTCAAACGCCCCATCCCATGGGTATAGTTCAGGCATGAGCGATGCGCCAGACCTTGAACAGCTTGCCAAACGCTACCTTGATCTATGGCAGGATCAGGTGGCCGCAATGGTCAACGATCCGGCGCTGGCCGATAATATGGCCCAGGCCTACCGTTTGATGGTCAAGGGGGCGGAAACCATCGCCCAGGCCACCGGCATCAAGACCGCCGCCAAACCCGGGGAGGCGCATGAGCCCGCACCGCACGCCGCAGCACCCGCCCAGTCTTCGGCAGGGCCCGCGCCCGTTGCCGTTCCACCTGATCAGCCAGGCCTCGACGCTGTTCAGCTCGCAGGGCGCGTTGCCCGGCTTGAGGAACGGGTCGCTGAGCTGGAAGCCCGGCTTGCGCGCCGCCGCCGAAACCCTGCGGCAAAGCCTGGCGGGGCTTGACGCCGAGGCCTTCAGCCGCGCCGTGCAGGCCGAAAGCGTCCGGCGCATGGCCGGGTTCCTCGACGGGATCGAGGCCTATCGCCGCCATCCCTATCACCGCGCCCTGCCCGAGGCCCGGGTGGCGTGGCGGGAGGGCGGCAGCCGTCTTCTCGACTATGCCCCCGCCGCCGCCGCCGATGCGCCGCCGGTGCTGGTGGTGCCCTCGCTGATCAACCGCGCCTATATCCTGGACCTCACCGCCAAACGCAGCCTGATGCGCTACATGGCGGAGAAGGGCCTGCGCCCCTTCCTGCTGGATTGGGGCGCGCCGGGGCCGCTGGAAAAAACCTTCGACCTCGACGCCTATATCGGCGGGCGCCTGAGCCGCGCCCTCGACGCGGTGCTGGCCCTGGCCGGAAAACCGGCGCTGGTGGGCTATTGCATGGGCGGGCTTCTGGGCCTGGGGCTGGGGCTGTTGCGCCAGGAGGACGTGACCGGTCTGGCGCTGTTGGCCACGCCGTGGGATTTCCACCAGCCCGACGACCGCCAGGCCCGCATGCTGCAAAGCCTGGCCCGCCTGCTGGAGGATGTGATGGCGGTGGAGGGGGTGATGCCGCTGGATCTGTTGCAGGTTCTGTTCGCCAGCATCGACCCCGCCGGGGCCGACCGCAAATTCCGCGCCTTCGCCCGGTTGCCGCAAAAGAGCGCCAAGGCCCGCGATTTCGTGGCGCTGGAGGACTGGCTCAACGACGGCGTGCCGCTGTCGGCGCCGGTGGCCGGGGAATGCCTGTTCGGCTGGTACGGCCGCAACGACACCGCCGCAGGCCGTTGGCGCCTGGAGGGACGGGCGATGCGGCCGCAAGATTTCACGAAGCCGTCGCTTGCCATGATCCCCTTGAAGGATCGTATCGTTCCTCCGGCCTCGGCCCTGCCGCTGGCCCGGTCGCTGCCGCGCTGCCGCATCCGTCAGGTGGCGGTGGGGCATATCGGCATGATGACCGGACGGCGGGCGAAAACCGAGATCTACGGCCCCCTGGTCCGCTGGCTGAAAGGGGTTAGGTAATCCTTGCTTCCGCAATAATATATCTCATACACTCTGGCCGCTAAAATTTTCTTAGCCTATATATGCCGAACAACGAGGGTGCCGCGTATCAGGCGCTCCAGGGGACTCGAAGATCAATCCATCCGCCAACACTGTTCGTAACCAAGGAGACACAAGGTCATGTCCGATATCGTTATCGTCGCCGCCACCCGCACGCCGATCGGCGCCTTCAACGGCAGCCTGTCGTCCTACAGCGCCGCCGGTCTGGGCGAAGTGGTGATCCGCGAGCTGCTGAACCGCTCCAAGGTTGAGGCCGCCGAAGTCTCCGAACTGATTTTCGGCCAGGTGCTGGCGGCCGGTGACGGCCAGAACGCTGCCCGTCAGGCGGCCCTGAAGGCCGGCCTCTCCATCGAAACCCCGGCCTGGACCATCAATCAGGTGTGCGGTTCGGGCCTGCGCACCGTGGCCCTGGGCTATCAGGCCATCCTGAACGGCGATGCCAGCATCGTCATCGCCGGCGGCCATGAAAGCATGAGCAATTCCCGCCATGCCGTTTACCTGCGCGCCGGCACCAAGATGGGCAACGCCGCCATGGTGGACACCATGATCAACGACGGCCTGACCGACGCCTTCTCGGGCACCCATATGGGCATCACCGCCGAGAACGTGGCCAAGCAGTGGGGTATCAGCCGCGAAGAGCAGGACGCCTTCGCCCTGGGCTCGCAGCAGAAGGCCGAGGCGGCCATCAAGGGCGGCAAGTTCAAGGACGAGATCGTGCCGGTCAAGATCGTGGTGAAGAAAGAGGAAAAGCTCTTCGACACCGACGAGCATCCGAAGTTCGGCACCACTGCCGACTCGCTGGCCAAGCTGCGCCCCGCCTTCGACAAGGCCGGCAGCGTCACCGCCGGTAACGCCTCGGGCATCAATGACGGCGCCTCGGCGGTCATGCTGATGACGGCGGCGGAAGCGGCCAAGCGCGGCCTCACCCCCCTGGCCCGCATCGCCTCCTGGGCCACCGCCGGCGTCGATCCCTCCATCATGGGCACCGGCCCGATCCCGGCCTCGCGGAAGGCCCTGGCCAAGGCCGGCTGGAGCGTGGACGATCTCGATCTGATCGAGGCCAACGAGGCCTTCGCCGCCCAGGCCATCGCCGTCAACCGCGACATGGGCTGGGACGTGGCCAAGGTCAACGTCAACGGCGGCGCCATCGCCCTCGGCCATCCCATCGGCGCCTCGGGCAACCGCGTGCTGGTCACCCTGCTGCATGAAATGCAGAAGACCAACGCCAAGAAGGGTCTGGCCACCCTGTGCATCGGCGGCGGCATGGGTGTCGCCGTGGCCATCGAACGCTAGATGTGAGCGCCGAGCGTTCCATGTGACGCCCGGCGAGGGACATATTAAGCTTTGTTTGGAAACGCCCTCCTTCCCGCCGGGAAGGGGGGCGTTTTTTGTGGATTGACGGCGCGGCGGCAGAGGGGCGACAGTCGGCCCCCTTGTTTTGTTTGGAAGCCGCCATGTCCTCGTCCGCGCGCGCCACCCTGATCGGCGCGTCCGCCCTGCTGCTGTGGGGCACCCTGGCCATTCTCACCATCGGAACGGGCGCCGTGCCGCCGTTTCAGCTGGTGGCCATGGCCTTTTCCTTAGGGTCCCTCATCGCCGTGGTCAACTGGCTGTGGCGCGGCCAGGCCATTCTGCCGCGGCTGAAACAGCCGCCGGGAGCCTGGCTTCTGGGGGTGGCCGGGCTGTTCGGCTATCATTTCTTCTATTTTCTGGCCCTGCGTCTGGCGCCGCCCCTGGAGGCCAATCTGCTGAACTATCTGTGGCCGCTGCTGATCGTGCTGTTCGCGGCGCTGTTGCCGGGCGAGGTGCTGCGGCCCCGCCATCTGCTGGGGGGTCTGGCCGGTTTGGCCGGGGCGGCGCTGCTCATCGTCAAGGGCGGGGCCGTGCGCTTCGAGGGGCGTTACCTGCTGGGTTATGGCGCGGCGCTGGCCTGCGGGGTGATCTGGGCCGGCTATTCGGTGCTGAACCGCCGTTACCGCCAGGTGCCCAGCGATGCCGTGGGCGGCTTCTGCGCCGCCACCGCCCTGCTGGCCCTGCTCTGCCATCTGGCCTTCGAGCGGACGGTGTGGCCGGAAGGCTGGCAGTGGGCGGCGGTGCTGGCCATGGGGCTGGGGCCGGTGGGAGCGGCCTTCTTCGTGTGGGATCTGGGCTGCAAGCACGGCAATCTGCGCGCCCTGGGGGCCATGGCCTACGGGGTGCCGCTGTTGTCCAACGGCCTGCTTATCGCCTTCGGCCGGGGCGCCTTGAGTTGGCGGGTGGCGGCGGCGGCGGCCCTGATCATCGGCGGCGCCGCCCTGGGCGCCGGCGATCTGATCAGGAGGCGGCGCCGAACAGGCGGGGAAAGCGGGCCTCCAGCCGCAGCTTGAGGCGTTCCCAGCCCACCGGCGGGCTGGGATCAAGGGCGATGCCCACCGAGGTGATGCGTCCGTCGGTCATATCGCGCACGATCAGATCCACCGGGCCCAGATGAAGGCGGTCGCCCAGTTCCAGATCCTGGCGGAACTCGCGGCGGAACAGTTCGGCCAGGGTCAGGGCGTCGGGCAGGGCGGGCAGGCCCAGGCCGTAGGCGTCGCGCAGGGCGGCCACGGTGATGTCGGGGGTCATGGCGAAATCGCCATAGAGGCCGGCCTCGGTTTCGGCCTGGTCGCGCACACGGCCGAACAGGCCGTCCAGCAGCGGCACCTGATGCGGGGCGGCCAGCAGAAACACCCGGTCGCCGGCCTGCAGCGGGCCGGGCGTGCTGCTGAGGCGGCCGGCGCGGCGCACCAGAATGGGCCGGGCCCAGCGCGGCAACGGCCGGCCCTGGGCCACGGCGCTGTCGGGGTGCAGCACATAGGCCACCATCTCGCGGTCGGCCAGACCGGGCAGATCCACCTCCATGCGGTCCACCGGTCCGGTCTTGTCGGGAACGATCAGCCCCAGCCAGCGGGCCAGCGGCCGCACCGTCCAGCCCTGCACCAGCAGCGAGGCCACCACCACCAGGAAGGCGATATCGAAAAAGCGTCCGGCCTGGGGCACGCCCTGCAACAGCGGCACCAGCCCCAGCAGGATGGAAACGGCGCCGCGCAAGCCCACCCACGCGACGAAGACCCGCTCGCGCTTGCCGAAGCCGAACGGTGTTAAGCACAGGAATACCGCCAGCGGCCGGGCGACGAAGGTGAGCACGGCGGCCAGCAGGGCGGCGGCGCCCAGCAGGGCCGGAAACTGGCTGGGGGTGGCCAGCAGCCCCAGGGTGACGAACATGGCGATCTGCGCCAGCCAGGTGATGCCGTCCTGGAAGCGGCGCAAGCCGCCGCCGCCTTGCAGCTTGGCGTTGCCGGCCAGCAGACCGGCCAGATAGGCGGCGAGAAAGCCGCTGCCGCCCAGAAGGTTGGTCAGGCCGAACACCGCCGCCGCCAGCCCCATCACCGCCACCGGGGTCAGGCCGGGATCGAGGCGCAGACGATTGACCACGGCGATGATCAGCCAGCCGCCCAGCAGCCCCATGCCCACGCCGCCGCCGCCGGCCAGGATGAAACGGCCCAGGATCTGCCAGGGCCCGCTGGCCTGCTGGCCGGTGAGCAGGGTCACCAGGGTGAGGGTGAGGAAGATGGCCATGGGATCGTTGCTGCCGGATTCCACCTCCAGGGTGGAGCGCACGCGGTCGCGGATGGTGATGCCGCCGGTGCGCAGCAGGAAGAACAGGGCGGCGGCATCGGTGGAGGACAGAAGGGTGCCCAGCAGCAGCGCCTCGCTCCACGACAGATGCAGCAGATAACGGCCGGGCAGGGCCACCAGGGCGGTGGTGACCAGCACGCCCAGGGTGGCCAGGGTGATGGCCGGGGCGGCGGCCTGGCGGTAGCTTTTCAGGCTGGTGTGATAGCCGCTGTCGAACAGGATCAGCGCCAGGGCGGCGCTGCCGATGAGAAAGGCGGTGTGGGTATCGGAAAAATCGATGCCGCCCAGCCCGTCCACCCCGGCGGCCAGACCGAGGCCCAGGAACAAGAGCAGCAGGGGCGCGCCGAAGCGGAAGGCCAGCACGCTGGTGAAAACCGCGGCCACGGCCAACCCGGCGCAGACCAGTATGAGAAGATTGATGCTGTCCATGCCCCGTTCCGTTCCGCCAGCCTTCCGCCAGTGTGCAGAAGGGGGAGGCTGGGGGTCAACCCGCCAGACTGTTGATCAGGGTTTGCGCCTTGGCGCGGCCGGCCTGGAACAGGCGGTCCAGCAGCTGGGGCTTGGGGTCCAGGGCCGAGCCCTTGGGCTTTTGGAAGAAGTCGGGATCGATGGCCAGGGTGCGCACGTCGAGATCGCGCAGCCGGGCCAGTTTCGGCGGCAGATGCCCGCCCTCGCCGGCGGCGGCGGCGATGTCGCGCAGGGCGTCCAGTTCCCGTTGCAGCGGGGCATTGAACAAAATGCGGCGCAGGCGGCTGAAGATGTCGGGGGCGGCCACCGGGGCGCCCTCCTCCTGATCGGGGGTCAGCTTCACCACCAAAAGGGCGCGGCAGTCGGTGTCGAGCACCATGGGCAGGATGGGGGGATTGGCGGAAAAACCGCCGTCCCAATAGGGCTCGCCGTCCATTTCCACCGCCTGATGCATGGACGGAATGCAGGTGGAGGCCATCAGGACCTCCAGGGTCAGCTCGTGTTCGCGGAAAATGCGCACGTCGCCGCTGGGCACGTGGGTGGTGGCGATGAACAGCGGCAGCGACGCCGCCCGCCGTAACCGTTCGAAATCCACCAGCCCGGACAGGAGGTCGCGCAAGGGATTGAGGTTGAGCGGGTTGAACTGATAGGGCGACAGCACCCGGGTCATCAGATCGAACTGCACGTCGGCGCCGGGCAGGCCCATGGGGCTGAAGGCCGAGAGTTTGCCGATGCCCGCCCAGACCTGGGCCAGGGTGTCGCGCGCGCCGGCCCGCCCGCCCTGCAAAAGGCCCCAGGCCAGGGCCACGGCGTTGACGGCGCCGGCGCTGGCGCCGCTGACGGCGGCGGGATGAAAATCCTCCTCCTCCAGCAGGCGGTCGAGCACGCCCCAGGCAAAGGCGCCGTGGGCGCCGCCGCCCTGCAGGCCCAGAGCGCAGGGACCGGCCAGCAGCGCCGGCGGCGGCGGCTCGGAATGGAACGGGCTTCTCCAGCGCATGGAACGATCTCCCCCGGAGGATGGCGATGTTGCACTGCAACATCATATGGGGCGGGCGTTACTCCTTGGGAAGGGTGGCAGCCACCGAGGGGCGCTTTTCCATCTCGGTGAACCAGGCGGCCAGGGCCGGGCGACCCTGCCGCCAGGGGTCGGCGCTCAAGCGGAAGTCGAGATAGCCGAGGGCGGCGATGATGGCGATTTCGCCGATGGTGAGGGGGCCGCGGGCCAGGCTGGCGGCCTCGGTCTCCAACTGATCGAGGGCGCGGGCGATGGCGGCCTTCTGGCGTTCGATCCAGCCGTTCCAGCGGTAGGGTTCGGGGCGGCGCAGGGTTTCGATCACCGCTTGCAGGGCGGCGTCGAGGATGCCGTCGCCCAGGGCCTGGCGGCGCAGGGCGGTGAAGCGCTCGGGTCCGGCGGCGGGGAACAGTTTGGCGCCGTCGTGCAGGCTGTCCAGCAGCTCGCAGATCACCGGGCTGTCGTAATAGCAGGAGCCGTCGTCGAGGGTCAGGGCCGGGACCTTGCCCAGGGGATTGTCGTCGACGAGATCGGTGGCGGGATCCCAGGCGTTGGTGCGCACCCGTTCGATGCGCCCGTCCAGCCCGGTTTCCAGGGCGGTGATGACCACTTTACGCACATAGGGCGAGGTGGGGGAGTAGCGCAGTTTCATCGATCGGGATCCTCTAAGGGTTCAGAAAACGTCCTTGCGCCGCCGCAGTTCGGCGAAAACCCCGGCGGCCGGGGTCTGGTCCAGACCGAGGGCCCGGCGGATGGCGGGCTGATCGGCGCGCAGGAAGGGATTGGCGGCGACCTCGCGGGCCAGGGTGGAGGGCAGGGTGGGCAAGCCTTGCGCGCGCAAGGCTTCCACCTCGGCGCAACGCTCGGCCAGGGCGGTGTTGCCGGGCTCGATGGTGCGGGCGAAGGCGGCGTTGCTCTGGGTATATTCGTGGGCGCAGTAGAGCCGGGTGGCGCCGGGCAGGGCGGCCAGCCGCGACAGCGAGGCCCACATCTGCGCGGCGCTGCCTTCGAACAGGCGGCCGCAGCCCAGCGAGAACAGGGTGTCGCCGCTGAACAGGGTCTGCTCCTCGGGCAGCCAGTAACAGAGATGGCCCAGGGTATGGCCCGGCGTGGCGATGGCCTGCAAGGTGGTGCCGCCGAAGACCACGGCGTCGCCGTCCTCCAGCGGAATATCGAGGCCGGGCAGGCGCTGGGCGTCGGCTCCGGCGCCGACGATACGGCAGCCGGTGGCGGCCTTCAGGCGCAGATTGCCGCCGGTATGGTCGTCGTGATGGTGGGTGTTGAAGATATGGGTCAGGGTCCAGCCGCGTTGGGCCAGCAAGGCCTCCACCGGCTCGGCCAGGGCGGGGTCCACCACGGCTGTGGCCCCGGTCTCCCGGTCGTGCAGCAGGTGAATGTAATTGTCGCGCAGAACCGGGATCAGGTCGATGTCGAGGCGGGGCATCGCGGCTAAGGTCCGTGCTGTTCGTCCACCGCGTCACGATAGCCGGGCGGGCCGGCGAATTCCATGCTCTTTCGATGATTTCCCTGTTGCGGCGCGATGCCGCGGTCTGGAAGATGGCGGCATGTGGAGCGACGTCATCGATCTGCGCGATTTCTACGACAGCGGCCTGGGCCAGACGGTGCGCCGGGTGCTGCGGCGGCATATCCGTCTGTTGTGGCCCGATCTCAAGGGGCTGACGGTGCTGGGTCTGGGCTATGCGGCGCCCTATCTCGGCGTGATGCGCGACGAGGCGGGGCGGGTGCTGGCGGTGATGCCCTCGGCCCAGGGGGTGGTGTCGTGGCCGCCCGGCGCGCCGGGCCTGGCCGCCCTGGCCGAGGAAACCGATCTGCCGCTGCCCGACCGCTCCGTCGATAGGGTGGTGGTGGTGCACGCCCTGGAATCCACCGAGCATGTGCGCGGCATGATGCGCGAAATCTGGCGGGTGCTGGACGATGGCGGCCGCCTGCTGCTGATCACCCCCAACCGGCGCGGCATCTGGGCCCGGCTCGACCGCACCCCGTTCGGCCAGGGCCGCCCCTATACCCAGAGCCAGCTCAACCGCCTGCTGCGCGATAATATGTTCCTGCCGCTGCAGACGGTGCCGGCCCTGTTCATGCCGCCGACGCAAAGCCGCATGGTGCTGCGCTCGGCGCCGGCCTGGGAAAAGCTGGGCGGCCGCTGGTTCGGCGGCTTTTCCGGCGTGCTGATGGCCGAGGCCGCCAAGCAGGTTTACGCCGGCGCCGCCCTGCGCGCCGAGGATGCGCGCGAGGGCCAGCGGCGGCGGCGCTCCATCGCCCTGCCGCAGGGCTTCCGTCGCGACGATCGGTCTTGAGTTCGTATCCCGGTGATCGGAACCGATCACCGGGTGCCCCTCAATCGTCGGGCGCGGCTTCCAGCCGCTTGGCTTTCCTCCGCTTTCCTCCTGCGCTCACGCTCCGTCGTCGCTGCGGGGCCCTCAATGGGCCAGCCGCATCCTGATGAGCATCTTCATCAGGATGCGGTATTAACCGGTTTTGCCCGGCCGCAGCACATGGGTGTGATCGGCGGCATAGAGATGGCTGTCGTTGAAGTCGGCGGCGTCCAGCACCCGGCCCACCAGCACCAGGGCGGTGCGGGTATAGCCCGCCGCCTTCACCTTGTCGCGGATGTCGGCCAGGGTGCCGCGCAGGAAGGCCTGGTCGGGCCAGCCGACGCGATAGGCCACCACCACCGGGCAATCTTCACCGTAAAGCGGCGACAGCTCCCGCACCACATGGGCCAGATTGTTCACCGAAAGGTGAATGGCCAGGGTGGCGCGGCTGGCGCCGAGGGTGGCCAGATCCTCGTGTTCCGGCATGGAGGAGGCGCGCACGGCGGTGCGGGTCAGCACGATGGTCTGGCTGATGTCGGGCAGGGTCAGCTCGGTGCACAGGGCGGCGGCGGCGGCGGCGAAGGCGGGCACGCCGGGGGTGACGTCGTAGGGAATGGCCAGGGCGTCGAGGCGGCGCATCTGTTCGGCGATGGCGCCGTAGATGGAGGGATCGCCCGAATGCACCCGCGCCACGTCCAGTCCGGCGGCATGGGCTTGTTCCATCTCGGCGATGATCTGGTCGAGATCGAGGGGCGCGGTATCCACCACCCGGGCTCCGGCCGCCGCCTCGGCGACGATTTCGGGGGGCACCAGGGAGCCGGCATAGAGCACCACCGGGCAGCGGCGGATCAGGCCCAGGCCGCGAACGGTGATGAGGTCGGGCGCGCCGGGCCCGGCGCCGATGAAATGAACGGTCATGAACGTCGCCTGTGATGGGTCTTGCCAGACCGGGCACCATAGCCGCAAGCATTTGTGGGCGCCACGACTTCCTCATCAATCTCTGGAAAAAGCGGGCCCGACCCCCTATTGTGGTGGTTGCTGGGATGATGCGGCCCGCTGCTGACGTGGCGGGCCGTGCCAAGTCGCGTCACGTCAGGGATACGGGATGGGTAATTACCCTCAAATGCCGTCCGGTCTGATTGCACAACCGCCGTGGCAGGCGCTGATCAAAACGCTGGATCGCCTGCATCCGGTGGTGATGATCTGCGCCGCCAGTGAGATCCTGTGGATCAACCGGGCCGGCGCCGCCTGTCTGGGCCATGTCGATCCCGCCACACTCTACGGCCGCTCCTTCTTCGAGCTTCTGCACAGGGATTATGCCGAACTGGCCGATTTCGGCCTGGCGGTGTTCGCCGAGGAGGAAGGGGCCATCTCCATCAAGCTGGTGCATGCCGACCAGCATGATATCGATGCCCAGATGTGGGTTTCACCGCTGGAGGACGGCCTCTACATGGTGGAATGCCACGACATGTCCGAGCATCTGCGCGCCGCCCGCGCCCTGCGCCAGCGCGAGCAGCGGTTGGAGGGCATCATCAATACCGTGGCCGACGGCATCATCACCCTGGATGAGCGCGGCGTGATCCAGACCTTCAATCCGGCGGCCGAACATATCTTCGGCTTCAGCAAGGAGGAGGTGCTGGGCAAGACCTTGCGCGCCCTGATGCCCGACAGCCTGGTGGACGATAACCGCCCGGCCAAGGACTGGGTGCAGCTCTTGAGCCAGATGGCCCATCTTACCGGCAAGAAGAAGGGGGGCGAGGAGTTCCCCATGGAAATGTCGGTGCGCGAGTTGCAGCAGGGGGAATATCTCTCCTTCACCGGCATCGTGCGCGATATCTCGGCCCGCCGCGCCGAGGAGGAGCGCATCTTCTATATGGCGCACCACGATGCCCTGACCGGCCTGCCCAACCGCCATCTGCTGGACGACCGTATCGAGGAGGCTTTCAAGCGCTCGCGCCGTCACAATTACAAAATGGCGTTGCTGTTCGTCGATCTCGATAAATTCAAGCCCATCAACGACCGCTTCGGCCATGCCGTCGGCGACGACGTGCTGAGGGAAGTGGCGCGGCGCATGGGCCATGTGGTGCGGGCCACCGATACCGTGGCCCGCGTCGGCGGCGATGAATTCATGGTGCTGCTGGAAGAGCTGACCACGGCGACCGAGGCCGAGGAGGTGGCCGAGAAGATCACCGCCGCCGTTTCGGCGCCCATGACCCTGTTCGGCCACGAGATGGCGGTGGGGGCCAGCATCGGCATCGGCGTTTATCCCGACCATGCCAAGGACATGTGCGAATTGATGAATTTCGCCGATCAGGCCATGTACCGCACCAAACATCAAACGCGGGTGTGATGGTGGCGAAAGGCAAGCCGCTGTCGGCGGCGGCGGCGGCCCGGGGCGCCGCCCTGCTGGCCGAGGCCCTGAGCCATCACCGGGCCGGGCGCCTGGCCGATGCCCAGTCTCTTTACCTGAAACTGCTGAAACTGGCCCCCGGCGAGGCCGAACTGCATTTCAACCTGGGGCTGGCCCTGATGCAGGAGGGCCGGGCCGGACCCGCCGCCGAGCGCTGGAAAAAGGCGGTGGCGCTGGACCCCGGCCATGTTCGCGCCCTCACCAATCTCGGCATCGCCCTGGCGGCGCTGGGCGATGCCGCCGCCGCCGCCGACAGCCTGCGCCGGTCGCTGGCCCTGGCCCCCGATCTTCCGGAAAGCCACAGCAATCTTTCCATCGTACTGGGGCAGCTGGGCATGCCCGAGGCGGGCGAGGCTCATGCCCGCCGCGCCCTGGAGCTTCATCCCGGCTATGCCGAGGCGGCCAACAGTCTGGGCATTCTCTTGTTGCAGCAGGGCCGCCATGCCGAGGCCGAGGCCGCCTTGCGCCGGGCCATCAGCCTCAATGCCCAGTTCGCCCAGGCCCATTTCAATCTGTCGCTGGTGTTGCTGGCGCAAGGGCGTTTGACCGAGGGCTGGGCCGAACGGGAATGGCGGCTGGCCGGCGGGGTGGCCGGGGCCGGGGCGCGGACGTTCGCCCAACCGGCCTGGACCGGACAGGATCTGACCGGCAAGACCATCGCGCTTTATGCCGAACAGGGCTTCGGCGACAGCTTGCAGTTCGTCCGCTTCGCCGAGCCGGTGGCGCGGCGCGGCGCCAAAGTGGTGCTGGAGGTGCCGCGTCCGCTGCTGCGCCTGCTGGGCGACGCACCCGGGGTCGATGCGGTGGTGGCGGCGGGCGAGCCCTGGCCGGACTGCGATTATCGCCAGTCCTTGATGAGCCTGCCCGGTATTCTGGGGGTGACGCTGGACACCATTCCCGCCCCGGTGCCCTATCTGCGGGCCGATGCGGCGCAGGTGGCGGCCTGGCAAAACCGCCTGGCCGCCCTGCCGGGTTGCAAGGTGGGGCTGGTATGGTCGGGCGATCCCCGTCCGCACGATCCCCTGGCGGCGGCCACCGACCGGCGGCGCAGTATGGCCCTGGCGCAGCTGGCGCCGCTGCTGGAGGTGCCGGGATGCAGCTTCGTCAGCCTGCAGAAGGGCCCGGCGGCCGCCGAGCTCCGCCGTCTGCCCGCCGGGCGACGTCCACTGGAGGTGATGGACGGCATCGGCGATTTCGCCGACAGCGCCGCCCTGGTCATGGCCTTGGATCTGGTGATCACCGTCGATACGGCGGTGGCCCACCTGGCCGGAGCCCTGGGGCGGCCGGTATGGATCCTGTCGCGCTTCGACGGCTGCTGGCGCTGGTTGCTGGAACGGGACGACAGCCCCTGGTATCCCACCGCCCGGCTTTATCGCCAGCAACGGGCCGGCGACTGGGCGGAGGTGGTGGCGCGGGTGCAGGCGCAACTCTCGCGCATGGCAGCTATGCATGAATGTGGCATGGGTGGGGATAAAGCCTAAGTTTATGTCTGTGCAAATTTAGGATAGGAGTCGCCCTGTTCATGACTGTGAAATAGGGGGGTCGACATGGAGTTTGAACTCGACCGGGTTGAACGCTTGCGCTCCATGGGTCTGGATGCCCAGGCCCAGGCGGCCCTGCGCGCGGCGCTGCCGGTAATTGAAAGCAAGATCGATGTGGCCATCGAGGCGGGCTTGCGCCTCAATCAGCATTTGCCCGGTTGCGCCCGGTTTTACGCCAATCTCGATATGGAGGCGGCCAAAAGGGTGCATCGCAAGCATTGGATGGAAGAGATGCTGACCGGCGCCATCAGCGACGATGTGCTGCGCCACGGTGTGGAAATTTACGAAACCCGCGAGCGCGCCGGTCTGGACTGCCGGTATTTCTTCACCTTTTTCAATACGTTCCTGAATACCCTGATCGAAGAGATCGCGCCTTCTTACCGTAAGAAGCCGCAAGAGTTCGTGCAGGTGGTGACGGCGCTGAACAAGGCTTTCCTGCTGGAACTGGAAATGTCGGCCTCGGTGTTCATCGTTTCAGGCAAGTCCTTTACCCAAAAAACGGTCAAGGGCTATGCCGATGAATTCGAACGCGATGTGCTGCAGGTCGTGGATACGGTGGCCGCCGCCGCCGATCAGATGACGACGGCGGCGGCCACGGCCTCGTCCACCGCCGATCAGACCAGCCGTCAGACCGCCGAGGTCAGCACCATCACCGCCAGCACCACCGATAACGCCCGCGCCGTGGTGGATGCGGCCGGCGAGCTGTCGGCCTCGGTGCGGGAGATCGCCGTGCAGGTGGCCCAGTCCAGCGACATGTCGCGCCTGGCCACGCAAGAGGCCGGCGAGGCCAATGCCACGGTACGGGGCCTGGCCGACAGTTCGGCCAAGATCGGCGACGTGGTCAAGCTGATCAGCGATATCGCCAGCCAGACCAATCTTCTGGCCCTGAACGCCACCATCGAGGCGGCGCGGGCCGGGGAGGCCGGCAAGGGGTTCGCCGTGGTGGCGGGCGAGGTGAAAAATCTGGCCAATCAAACCGCCAAGGCCACCGACGAGATCGGCAGTCAGATCGGCGAGGTGCAGGCGGCCACCCGCCAGGCGGTGGAGGCCATCGCCGGGATCGCCGGGCGGATCGAGGAGATCAACCGGATTTCCGCCGCCATCGCCGCCGCGGTCGAGGAGCAATCGGCGGCCACGGCGGAAATCGTCCGCAGCATCGAGGCGGTGTCGAGCGGCAGCGAGCGGGTGTCGCGGGTGATCGGCGAGGTATCGACGGCGGCCGGCGAAACCGGACGCACGGCGCACGACGTTTCGCAGTCGGCGGGGGCCCTGGCCGGGCAGGCCAATACCTTGCGCGGGGTGATGCAGACCTTCCTGCAACGCCTGTTGGCGGCGACCTGACGCCGGACGGCTCCGCCCCGGCCCGAAAGGGCGGGGCGGAGCAACCGGTCAGTTGGCCTCGGCGGTCTTCTCGGTGTGATGATGGTGATGGCTCTTGGCCTTCGCCTTGCGGTGATGCGCAGCCTTGACCGCGTGATGCAGGGGCTTGGCCGGGCACTCCTCCACATAGGGGTCGGGGGCCATGGCGGTGGTGGCGAAGCTTTCCAGCTGGGCGCTGTCCAGGGTCAGGGCCTTGTCCAGGGTATCGGAGGCGTGCTGGCAGTAATTGGCGTCGGTGGTCACCGTCTGGCCGTCGCCGTTGGCCACCTGGGTGACCCAGCGGTCGAGATTGCCGTGGGTGCGCTGGAAGTGGCGGCGCACGGTCTGCGCGGTATGCTGCAGGGTGGGGCCGAACTTGCTGACGAAGCTGTTGTAGCGGTCGTGGATGCTGGGCGTGGGGTCTTTGGGATCCACGCTCTGGCAATTGAGGGCCGCCACATTGAATTCCTGCAACATGGTGCGGAAATGGGCGGCCTGAGCCTCGTCCGGGGTGAAGCAGGAGGACCGGGCCGAGGCGGGCAGCGACAGGGACACGGACAGGCCGATCAGGGCGGCGCACAGGGACAAACGCTTGATCACGATGGGAAGCCCTCGGGGCGAAAGACAGTGAAACGGCGCGATATTGCGCCCGGCGGATTCAAAAGATCAACCGCAAAGCGGGGGAAAAAGGTAGGCTGGCGACTTTCCTTGCCGAAGAGGGCCGATTTCGCGTCATGGACTATATCCGCCGCATCCTCGATTCCCGCGTCTACGACGTCGCGGTGCAAACGCCGCTCGATCCCATGGTGCGGCTCAGTCGGCGCCTGGGGCGTGCGGCGCTGCTGAAACGCGAGGATCTGCAGCCGATCTTTTCCTTCAAGATTCGCGGCGCCTACAACCGCATCGCCCGCCTGTCGGCGGCCAGCCGCGCCGCCGGCGTGATCTGCGCCTCGGCCGGCAATCACGCGCAAGGGGTGGCGCTGTCGGCGCAACGGCTGGGCATCGAGGCCACCATCGTCATGCCGGTGACCACGCCCGGCCTGAAGGTGGAGGCGGTGCGCCATTGGGGCGGCCAGGTGGTGCTGCGGGGCGACACCTTCGACGAGGCCTACGCCCATGCCCGCGATCTGGAACGGGCGCGGGGCCTGACCTTCGTCCATCCCTACGACGATCCCGACGTCATCGCCGGGCAGGGCACCGTCGGCATGGAAATCCTGCAGCAGCATCCCGATCCCATCGCCGCCGTGTTCGTGCCCATCGGCGGCGGCGGCCTGGCCGCCGGGGTGGCCTCCTATATCAAGTTCCTCCGCCCCGAAACCCGGGTGATCGGCGTCGAACCGGTGGATGCCGCCTCGATGCGGGCGGCCATCGAGGCCGGCGAGCGGGTGGTGCTGGAGCGTGTCGGCCTGTTCGCCGACGGGGTGGCGGTGCGCCAGGCCGGGGCGGAAACCTTCCGCCTGTGCCGTACCCTGCTGGACGAGGTGCTGACGGTGGACACCGATGCCATCTGCGCCGCCATCAAGGACGTGTTCGAGGATACCCGCGTCATCGCCGAACCGGCGGGGGCCCTGGCCCTGGCCGGACTGAAGGCCTGGGAGGCGGCGGCGCCGGGCCGGGGCGAGGGCGCCCTGGTGGCCATCAACAGCGGCGCCAACATGAATTTCGACCGTCTGCGTCATGTGGCCGAACGCGCCGAGCTGGGCGAGGCCCGCGAGATCCTGCTGGCGGTGACCATCCCCGAGGAGGTGGGCAGCTACCGCCGCTTCATCCAGGTGCTGGGGGCGCGGGCCATTACCGAATTCAATTACCGTGTCGCGCCGGGCCGCGACGCCCACGTCTTCGTCGGCCTGACCCTGGCCGACGCCCCGCGCGACAAGGCGCCGCTGGTGGCCCAGCTGGAGGCCATGGGCTACGGCGTGCTGGATCTCAGCGGCGATGAAACCGCCAAGCTGCATGTGCGCTATATGGTGGGGGGCCGGGCCGCCGACGTGACCGACGAGGTGGTGCTGCGCTGCGAATTTCCCGAGCGTCCCGGCGCCCTGCTGCGCTTCCTCGACGGCGTGGGCACGGAGTGGAGCATCAGCCTGTTCCATTACCGCAACCACGGCGCCGATTACGGCCGCGTGCTGGTGGGCCTGCGGGTGCCCGCGGCCGAGCGCGGGCGGCTGTTCGCCCGTCTCGACCAGCTGGGCTACCCTTACGAGGAGGAAACCGCCAATCCGGCCTATCGCCTGTTTTTGGGCGGGGCCTGAAACCACAGCCCCGGGGCGGCATGCGCTCAAAGCCGGAGCAGCGCCGCCACCGCCGCCACCGCCACCGCCAGCGCCGCCAGGGCGCGGAGGGGCGAGACGAAGGCCAGGACGGGGCGGGGCCGCTCGGCCGGCCAGGGCTTGCGCCCGGTCAGCATGGGCAGGATCAGATTTTCGCCTTTGCCGAACCAGTGGGCCAGCACCGCGGCCACATGCAGGGCGGCGAGACCGGCCAGGATCTTGAACAGCAGCCCATGCCAGTGGGTGAGCAGCGACGAGGTGTCGCCGCTGACCAGATGCGCCAGCGGCCCCTCGAACAGGATGTCGTCGTTGGCGAACAGCCCGAGACCGGCCTGCACCAGCAGGGCGCCCAACAGCGCCACGATCATCCAGCCGCCCAGGGGATTGTGCCCCGCCGAGGGGCTGCGGCCCTGGCGCAGATAGGCCAGGGCCGTGCGCCCGCCGCCGACGAAATCGCGGAAGCGGGCGGTCTGGCTGCCCATCAGCCCCCACAGCAGGCGGAACAGCACCAGGGCCAGCACCGCCTCGCCGACGCGGGCATGCAGTTCCATGCGGCCCAGGGCCTGGGTGACATAAAGGGCGACGAGACCGGCCAGCAGGCTCCAGTGGAACAGGCGGACCGGCAGATCCCAGACCCGCAGGCTGTCCGGCCGGGGGGCGCGCGTCATTCCTTTTCCTTGTAGTGCTGGTGGCAGGCCTTGCAGCTTTCCGTCACCTTGACGAAGGCGCTCTTGATCTGGGCCGGGGTGGCCTTGCCGGAGGCGCTGAGATCGGCCAGGGCCTGGGCGCTGGTCTGCATGGTTTTGGCCTTGGCGGTGAAGTCGGGGAAATTGTCCCAGATGGCGTCGCGGGCCTTGGACTGGTCGTTGGTGCTGCCGGCCGGGAACAGGCTGGGAATACGGGCGGCGAAGGCGGCGATCTCTTTGGCCGGGGCGGTGATGGCGGCCTGATGGCCCGAGGCCATGGCGTCCCGGATGGCGGCCATGGCGTGCTTGCTGCCCTTGAAGCCGTGCATGCGTTCGGTGATGGGATCGGCGGCCAGGACCAGGCCGGTGCTGGCCAGCAGGGTGCCGGCGGTGGCGGCGGTCAGAACGAGCGAGCGCAGAGAGACTTTCATCATTGATCCTCGAAAGTGGAGCGAACAAGGGGGGATGGCGCAAACCCTAGCCCACAAAAGGCCGGGAAATTTGTCGCTTCCGTGGCAAAGTGTCACCGAATGTCGCGGGGCGGGCCGTTGCGACAGATGAAGACACTTTTTTCCGCTCCGCTTTCCGGCGCTTCGGGCTACTCTTTGCAAGGGAGCCGCTCATGGACAAAATTCCGCATATTCTTGTGGTCGACGATCACCGTGAAATCCGCGATCTCCTGGCCAAGTATCTGACGCGGATGAACATGCGCGTCAGCGTCGCCGGTGACGGCGCCGCCATGCGCCGGGTGTTGCAGGGCGCCGCCATCGATCTCGCCGTGCTGGATCTGATGCTGCCGGGCGGGGAAAGCGGCCTCGATCTGTGCCGGGTGCTGCGCGCCGCCGAAATCCCGGTGATCATGCTGACCGCCATGGTCGAGGAGGCGGACCGTATCGTCGGCCTGGAAATGGGCGCCGATGATTATGTCTGCAAACCCTTCAGCCCGCGCGAGCTTCTGGCCCGCATCCGCGTGGTGCTGCGCCGGGCCGAGCCGGGACGGGCCAAGGCGGCGCGCGCCGCCGGCCGGCAGTTGCGTTTCGATCGCTGGCTTTTAGACTCCACCCGGCGCGAGCTGACCGGCGAGGATGGCGTCAGCCTGGCTTTGAGTTCGGCCGAATACCGTCTGCTGGAGGTGCTGACCGAACGGCCCGGCCAGACCTTGAGCCGTGATCAGTTGCTGGATTTGAGCGTGGGCCGCAGCGCCGAGCCCTTCGACCGCAGCATCGACAACATGATCAGCCGCCTGCGCCGCAAGATCGAGGAGGATCCGCGTAATCCCCGCATCATCAAGACGGTGTGGGGCGAGGGCTATTGCCTGGCGGTGCCGGTGCGGGAAGAGGAGCCGGCATGAGACTGGTGCCCCGCACCCTGTTCGGCCGCGTCAGTCTGTTCCTGTTGCTGGCGGTGCTGGCGTCGCAGGGCGGCAGCGTCGCCGACTTTCTCATTTCCGATCACGCCGCCCATGTGGGCATCGTGCGCAGCCAGGTTTTCGAACAGACCGAGGCCACCTTGCGGCTGTTGCGGGCCACACCGCCCGAGCGCCGCGCCGAGGTGGCCGAGCATCTCAGCCTCTTTACCCTGTGCTACAGCCTGGATGCCGCGCCCCGCGCCAATTCCGACACCGACGAGGACGCGGAGGCGGGGCCTTTACAGGAACGCCTGCGCAATCTCCTGGCCCCTTACGCCGCCGGGCCGCCCCGGCTGGAGCTGCGCGATCAGGCCGATCACGATTGCGACCGCTATCGTCCGGTCAGCGGCCTGCCCTTTTCCGGCCGTCCCGATCATCATCACCATTTCAGCGGTCTGCTGCTCTCGGTGCCGCTGGAGGATGGGCGCTGGCTCAACGCCGATGGCCATATCGTCATCCCGTCCTATTGGGAAATGGCGCCGTTGTTGCCGGTGCTCAGCATGGTGCTGGCGGTGCTGCTGGTGGCCTTTTTCGTTCTGGCCCGGGAAACCCGCACCCTGCGCCGTCTGGCCGAGGCCGCCGAGCGGTTGGGCCGGGGCGATGGCGGCACCCGCCTGGAGGAAAGCGGCCCGGCCGAGGTGGTCAGCCTGATCCGCGCCTTCAACACCATGCAGGACCGTATCACCCGTTTCATGCAGGACCGCACCCGCCTGCTGGCGGCCATCAGTCATGATCTGCGCACGCCGCTGACCAGTCTGCGCCTCAAGGCCGAACTGATCGAGGACGAGGAGGTGGCGGCCCAGATCACCGCCACCGCCGAGGAGATGGAGGCCATCGTGCGCTCCACCCTGGACTTCGCCGGCGCCGACGCCCTGAACGAGGCGCCGCGCGTCATGGATCTGGCCTCGGTGGTGGAAAGCCTGGTGGACGACATGGCCGAGCTGGATCTGCCGGTTCAGTTCCTGCCCTCGCCGCGCATCGCCGTCAGTTGCCGTCCGGTGGCCTTGCGCCGCGCCGTGCGCAATCTGGTGGAAAACGCCATCCGCTATGGCGGCTGCGCCCGGGTGTCGTGCCGCCGCGAGCCGGGGCAGGCGGTGATCGAGGTCGCCGACGACGGCCCCGGCATTCCGCCGGAGCTGCAGGACGAGGTGGTCAAGCCCTTCGTGCGGCTGGAGGCCTCGCGCAATGCCGCCACCGGCGGCATCGGCCTGGGCCTGGCCATCGCCCGCACCGTGCTTCTGGCGCATGGCGGCGATCTGCGGCTGGAAAACCGCCCCGGCGGCGGATTGTCGGCGCGGCTGATCCTGCCGTTGCCGGCGGGGTGATCAGGCCGGGATCGGCGCCAGGAAGGAGACGAATTCCTCCACCACCCGGTCCCAGCCGAAGCGGCGGGCATAGGCGCGGCAATGTTCGGGATCGAGGGCCAGCGCCGCCCGGGCCGCCGCCGCCAGATCCTCGTTCAGCACCCCGGCTGGCATTTCGGGATTTTGCTCGGCCAGCACGTCCAGCGGCCCCGGCACCGGGAAGGCGGCCACCGGAACGCCCGAGGCCATGGCCTCCAGCATCACCAGGCCGAAGGTGTCGGTGCGGCTGGGAAAGACGAAAACGTCGCCCGCCGAGAAATAGAGGGCCAGTTCGGCGTCGCCGTGGGCAATGAGGAAGTGGGCGTCGGGATAGCGCTTCATCAGCGCCTCGCGCTGCGGCCCCGACCCCACCACCACCTTGCTGCCCGGCAGATCGAGATCGAGGAAGGCGGGCAGGTTCTTCTCCACCGTCACCCGGCCCACGTAAAGATGAATGGGGCGGGGAAAGTCCAGGGCGTCCTTGCCCTGGGGGTGGAACAGCGCGGTATCGACGCCGTGCGACCAGGCCCGCACATTGCGAAAGCCCCAGTGGGTCAGTTCGTCGAACACCGAGGGCGACGGCACCATCACCGCCGCCGAGGGGGCGTGGAAGCGGCGGATGGCGGCGTAAAGCCAGGGCAGCGGCAGTTTGCTGCGGGCATGGATATATTGCGGGAACTTGGTGTGATAGGCGGTGGTGAAGGGTTTTTCGTGTTTCAGGCACCAGCGCCGCGCCGCCCAGCCCAGCGGCCCCTCGGTGGCGATATGGATGGCCTCGGGGCGGAACAGCGCCAGCCGCCGCGCCACGCCGGCGAAGGGGAACAGCGCCAGGGGGATCTCGGGGTAGGTAGGGCAGGGGATGGTGGTGAACAGATCGGGAGAGAGCACCATCACCGCGTGCCCGGCCGCCAGCAGGCGCTGATGCAGGCTGCTTAAAACCCGGACCACGCCGTTGGGCTGGGGATGCCAGGCATCGGTGACGATGGCGATACGCATGGGAAGGCCGCTCCTGCTGGTGAACGCTGTTCCTCCGGGGGTACGTCGGCGCGGGGCGCCAGGCAAGGGACAGTCCTGTGAAAGCTTTCTCTTGACCGGCGACGGCGGCGGGCTTACCTCCCCCTCTATGAGCTATTCCGTGAAAGAACTGTTTTACAGCCTGCAGGGCGAAGGGGCGCGGGCCGGGCGGGCGGCGGTGTTCTGCCGCTTTTCCGGCTGTAATCTGTGGTCGGGCCGCGAGGCGGACCGCGCCGATGCCGTCTGCGATTTCTGCGATACCGATTTCGTCGGCGCCGATGCCGGGCGCTTCGCCGATGCCGCCGCTCTGGCCCAGGCGGTGGCGGCCTTGTGGCCGGCCGGCGCCGGCGGCGTGCCCTATGTGGTTTGTACCGGCGGCGAGCCGCTGTTGCAGCTGGATCAGGCCCTGTGCGACGCCCTGCATGAACAGGGCTTCGAGGTGGCGGTGGAAAGCAACGGCACCCGGCCCTGTCCGCCCGGAGTGGACTGGTTGTGCGTCAGCCCCAAGGCCGACGCGCCGCTGGCGCTGACGGCGGGCGACGAGCTGAAGCTGGTCTATCCCCAGGCCAAGGCCCGGCCCGAGCGGTTCGCCGGTCTGGCCTTCCGGCATTTCATCCTGCAGCCCCTGGACGGGCCGGAGCGGGAGGAGGCGGTGCGCGCCGCCGCCGCCTATTGTCTGGAAAATCCCCAGTGGCGCCTGGGGTTGCAAATGCATAAGGTCGTAGGCCTGAGATAAGCGGGATCGTAGCAGCAAGATGAGCACCTTCACCATTTCGCGGCAGATCTATATCGATGCCGGGCACCGTGTGCTGACCCATGGCTCGAAATGCCGCAATCTGCATGGCCACCGCTATATGATCGAGGCCTTCTGCGCCGCCGGGCGGCTGCAGGAAAGCGGCGAGCAGGCCGACATGGTGCTGGATTTCGGCTTCCTGAAAGAGGAAATGCTGGCGGTGATCGACGCGCCTTGCGATCACGGCTTTCTGGCCCATGTGGAGGATGCCGGGCTGCTGGCCATGTTCCGTCCCGACGACGCCGGGCCAGAGTGGCTGGAGGCGGTGCGGGCCGCCGTGGCCCGCGACGGCTATTGCCTGACCACCCGGACCCGCATGGACAGCAAGCTCTACGTGCTGGATGCCAATCCCACCGCCGAGCAGCTGGCCCGGCACTGGTATCACCGCCTGAAGCCGGTGGTGGCGGCCCGCAGCGACGGCCTGGCCCGTCTGGCCGAACTGGTGGTGTGGGAAACCCCCAACTGCCGCGCCGTTTACCGCGAACCGTGATTCCGCTGCCCGGCTTCGCGGGCGGCCTGCCCATCGAGGACGCGCTGCCCGATCTGCTGACCGTCCTGGCGGAGGGGACGGGCGCCGTTTTGCAGGCGCCTCCCGGCGCCGGCAAGACCACCCTGGTGCCGCTGGCCCTGCTCGACCAGCCCTGGCGGCGGGACGGCACCATTCTCATGCTGGAACCGCGCCGCCTGGCCGCCCGCGCCGCCGCCCGGCGCATGGCGGCGCTGCTGGGCGAGGCGGTGGGCGAAACCGTGGGCTACCGCATCCGTCTGGACAGCAAGGTCGGCCCGAAAACCCGCATCGAGGTGGTGACGGAAGGGGTGCTGACCCGCCGCCTGCAGGACGATCCCGCCCTGGAGGGGGTGGCGGCGGTGCTGTTCGACGAATTTCACGAACGCAGCCTGAACGGCGATCTGGGGCTGGCGCTGTGCCTGGAAAGCCGGGGCTCGCTGCGGGACGATTTGCGCCTGGTGGTGATGTCGGCCACCCTGGACGGCGGCCCGGTGGCGGCGCTGTTGGGCGATGTTCCCATGATCACCAGCCAGGGGCGCAGCCATCCGGTGGCGGTGCGCTGGCTGGAGGGCGCGCCGTCCGGCCGTTTCGAGGACGCTTTTGCCGCCCTGATCCTGCGCGCCCTGGCCGAAGAGGCCGAGGGCGATGTGCTGGCCTTCCTGCCCGGCCAGGCCGAAATCCGCCGGGTGGCCGAGCGGTTGGCGCGGCAGCGGCCCGATCTGCTGATCGCCCCGCTTTACGGCGATCTGCCGCAGCAGGCCCAGGACGAGGCCCTGCGGCCGCAGCCGGGGCGGCGCAAGGTGGTGCTGGCCACCAGCATCGCCGAAACCTCGCTGACCATCGAGGGCATCCGCATCGTGGTGGATGGCGGTCTGGCCCGTGGCCCGCGGTTCGACGCCAACGGCGGCATGACCCGGCTGGTGACGGCGCCGGTATCCAAGGCCTCGGCCGAGCAGCGGCGCGGCCGTGCCGGGCGTTTGGGGCCGGGGTTTTGTTACCGGCTGTGGACCGAGGCGGCGCACCGCGCCCTGCCGGCCTTCGCCACGCCGGAAATCGCCGAGGCCGATCTGGCGCCGTTGGCCCTGGATCTGGCGCGCTGGGGGGTAACGGACCCTGGCGTGCTGGCCTGGCTCGATCCGCCGCCCGCCGCCGCCTATGCCCAGGCGCGGGGGTTGCTGCGGCAATTGGGGGCGCTGGACGCTTCGGGCCGCATCAGCGCCCATGGCCGGGCCATGGCCGGTCTGCCGCTGCATCCGCGCCTGGCCCATATGGTGCTGCGCGGCCAGGATCTGGGATTGGGGTCGCTGGCCTGCGATCTGGCGGCGCTGCTGTCGGAACGCGATATTCTGCGCGGTGAACGCGATGCCGATCTGCGGCTGCGCCTGGAGCTGTTGCGCGATCCGCGCGGCGGCGCGGCGGATCGTGGCGGCGTGCAGCGGGTGCGCGAGGCGGCGAAACAGCTGCGCCGCCAACTGCGCATCGCTCCGGCCGAGGATAGCGTCGAGGAGGCCGGTCTGCTGCTGGCCTTCGCCTACCCCGACCGCATCGCCCTGCGCCGGGGCGGCCAGGGCCTGCAATATCGCCTGAGCAACGGGCGCGGCGCCTTTTTTGCCGAGCCGGAAGCCCTGGCCACCAACGATCTGCTGGCGGTGGCCGAACTGGATGGCGACAAGCGCGAGGCGCGGATCTTTCTGGCCGCGCCGCTGGCCCTGGCCGATCTGGAGGCGCAGTTCGCCGATCTGATCGGCGTGGAGGACGGCGTGGCCTGGGATGGGCGCGAGCAGCTGGTGGCGGCGCGGCGGCGGCGCAAGCTGGGCGAGCTGATCCTGAAGGACGAGGCTCTGCCCCGGCCCGATCCGGCGGCGGTGACGGCGGCGCTGTTGGAGGGCATTCGCGACATGGGGCTGGACTGCCTGCCCTGGGGCGAAGGGGCCGAGGCCTTGCGCGCCCGCATCGCCTTCTTGCGCCGGGTCGAGGGCGAGGCCTGGCCCGATCTTTCGGATCAGGCCCTGCTGGCGGATTTGGGATCCTGGCTGGGGCCGTGGCTGGAGGGCTTGAGCCGGAGAAGCCATCTGGCCCGCCTCGACATGGCGGCGGTGCTGGACAGCCTGCTGCCCTGGGAGCTGCGCAAACGCCTCGATGCCGAGGCTCCCACCCATGTCACCGTGCCCTCGGGCAGCCGCGTTCCCATCCGCTACGGGGAGGGCGAGGTGCCGGTTCTGGCGGTGCGGCTGCAGGAGATGTTCGGCCTGGCCGACACCCCCACGGTGGCGGGCGGACGGGTCAAACTGATGCTGCATCTTTTGTCGCCGGCGCGGCGGCCGGTGCAGGTGACGCGGGATCTGGCCAGCTTCTGGGCCAATGCCTACAAACAGGTGCGGGCCGATCTGCGCGGGCAATATCCCAAACATGTCTGGCCCGACGATCCCATGCAGGCCGCCCCCACGGCGCGGGCCAAACCGCGGGGAACATGATGAAATATTATACCGCATCCTGATGAGGATGCTCATCAGGATGCGGCTGGCCCACCCTCGGTCCCCGTAGCGACGACGGGAGTCGCAGACGAACGCCGCAAGGCGGACAGCGTTAGCGCAGGAGGGGAGCTGCCTTTGGCAGCCGACGCCCGGAGGGCGGTCCGCAGCTTTGCTGCGGATGGGCGCAGCCCACAAGCGGAGGAAAGCCAAGCGGCTGGAAGCCGCGCCCGGCGATTGAGGGGCACCCGGGGATCGGTTCCGATCACCGGGATATATGTCAAAGCTGGGTCATGCCGTAAATGCACAGGCAGCCGTACAGCACCAGGGTCAGCACCAGCAGGGCGCCGATGGGGGGCTCGAGGCGGCGGGCGTCGTCGCGGGTGTGGCGGAGCAGGTCGAGCAGGCTGTGTGAACGGGTGGGCATGGCGGTGGTCCTTGCGGGGTCTCTCTTAAAACTAAACTACATAGTTCAGATTTCAAGAGCGTAGCTGAAATGGTTTCAGCGTGTAACGTCCCCGGAGGCGGTGACAACACCGGTCGGCACTTGATTTGACTCAAGTGCCGGGCGGTATAAGCCGTTGCAGGACCGGGTCCAGCACCCTTTGCAGGGCGGCCTCGTCGGCCCAGGTGACGCTGACGCGCAACACCCCCACCTGGCTGCGCAGATGGGGCGGCAGGCGCACGTAATCCTTGGTGGTGGTGATGAGGGCGGCCTCCTGGCGTTCCGCCTCGGCGATCAGTTCGCTGACCTCGGTGGGATGATAGGGATGATGATCGGGGAAGCCGTAACCGCCGACGATGACGGCGCCCAGCCCTTCCAGGGTATCGAAGAATTTTTCCGGGCGGCCGATGCCGGCGAAGGCCACCACCTTTTCCCCCTTCAGGGTCAGGCTTTCGATCTCGGGTTCCAGGGTGGCGAACAGCACCGGCAGGCTGCCCACCTTCCGGGCGATGCCGGTGCGGTCCTCGCCGACGATGACCACGGCGTCGGCGCGGGCCAAGCCCTGTTCCACCGGCTCGCGCAAGGGGCCGGCCGGAATGCAGCGGCCGTTGCCGAACCCCACAGGGCCGTCCACCACCAGCAGCGACAGATCCTTGATCAGGCTGGCGTTCTGGAAACCGTCGTCCATCACCAGGGCGCGGGCGCCGCCGGCGATGGCGGCGCGGGCTCCGGCGCGGCGGTTCTTCGCCACCCAGCAGGGGGCGCTTTCCGCCAGCAGCAGCGGTTCGTCGCCCACCATCCTGTAGTCGTGGGTTTTGGGATCCACCTGCACCGGGCCGGCCAGTTCGCCGCCATAGCCGCGCGACAGGAAGGCCGCGCCGTCCAGATAGTCGGCCACCGACAGCGCCACCGGGGTCTTGCCGGCGCCGCCGGCCACCAGATTGCCGATGCACACCACCGGCACGGCGGCGCGATAGGGGGTGACGGCGGTTTGGCGCCGTTGCCCGGCCTTGATCCATAAGGGGCTCAACGGTGCCAGCAGATGGGACAGAACACCGCCCTTGTACCAGAAGCCCGGAGCCTTCATGCCCGCCTCTCCATGAAATTCACGCCCCCGGCGCGTCCAGCCAGGGGGACAGCATGGCCATGACGGCGTCGAGCACACCCGCCTGATCCTGGGCGAAACGTCGCGCCGTTTCCCCCATCATGGCGCTTTGCGCCGGGTCCGCAAGGAAATTGCCCAGGGTTTCGGTCAGATCGGCCTCGTCCTCGACGCATTTACCCGCCCCCGCCGCCGCCATGCGGGTGGCGATATCGGCGAAATTGTCCATATGCGGGCCGAACAGCACGGCGGCGCCCAGGCGGGCCGGTTCCAGCGGGTTCTGGCCGCCCTGGCCGATCAGGCTCTTGCCCATCATGACGATGGGGCAAAGACGGATGAAGAGGCCCATTTCGCCCAGGGTGTCGGCCAGCAGGATTTCGGTGTCGGGCCCGGCCTCCTCGCCGCCGGCGCGGCGGTCCACCCGCAGGCCCTGATCGCGCAGGTCGGCGGCGATGGCGCCGCCGCGCTGGGGATGGCGGGGCACGATCACGGTAAGCAGGCCGGGATGGCGGGCGGCCAGGGCGCGATGCACCCGGCCGGCCAGGATCTCCTCGCCGGGATGGCTGCTGGCCAGCAGCCAGCGCGGACGGCCTCCCAGGGTGGCCTCCAGGGCGGCCAGGGCGTCTGCGTCGGCGGGCAGGGGCGGGGTGGCGAATTTCAGATTGCCGCGACAGGCCACCTGGGGCGCGCCCAGGGCCTTCAGGCGGGCGCAGTCGGTTTCGCTTTGCCCCAGGCACAGGCGGAAGCAGCGCAAAAGCCGGGCGATGAGGCGGGGATGCTTCTGCCAGCGGGCGAAGCTGCGGTCGGAAACGCGGCCGTTCAGCAGCACCATGGGAATGGCGCGGGCGGCGGTTTCGCTCAACAGATTGGGCCAGAACTCGGATTCGCACCACAGGGCCAGATCGGGGCGCCAGTGATCGAGGAAGCGGCGCACCCAGGGCAGGCGATCCACCGGCACATATTGATGCAGGGCCCCGGCGGGCAGGCGTTCGGCCATCAGCGCCGCCGAGGTCACGGTGCCCGAGGTGACCAGCACGGCAAGGCCGGGGCGGGCCAGCAGCCGCTCCACCAGCGGCAGCAGCGACAGGGTTTCCCCCACCGAGGCGCCGTGCAGCCACACCAGCCGTCCGGGCGGGCGGGGCAGGCCGGCCTGACCGCGCCGTTCCTCGAAACGGGCGGCCTCCTCCTTGCCGCGCCGCAGGCGGCGGGCCAGATAGGCGTTGACCAGCGGCGCGCCCAGGGTGGTCAGAGTGCGGTATAGCGTCAGGAGCACGGGGCGGGCTCCACCGGCGGCTGGCCCATCAGGTGGTCGGCCAGGGCGGAAATGCGGTTCAGCTCGGCCTCGATGGCCAGGCGGCCCTGGTCCACCGCCTCGGGGCCGCCGTCGATGGTGATGGCCTCGCCCCAGACGATGACGCCGCGCGAAAAGGGCAGGGCCACCAGGAAGCGGTCCCAGCTGCCCAGCAGCCGGCGGCGGCGGCAGGAATAGCTGCAGGGGATCACCGGCACCCCCGACAGCCGGGCGATCTGCGCCACGCCCTCGGAGGCGTGCATGCGCGGGCCGCGCGGTCCATCCGGGGTGATGCCGACGCAGGTGCCGTTTTTCAGGTATTTCAGAATGCTGCGCAGGGCCGCCGAGCCGCCCTTGGAGGACGAGCCCACCACGGTGTCGATGCCGAAATGCCCCACGGTGCGCGAAATGATCTGGCCGTCGCGGTGCTGGGAAATCAGCATCTGGATGGGCAGGCCGCGCCGCCAGCACATGGGCATCATCAGGATGCGGCCATGCCAGAAGGCCAGGATGAAGGGCTTGCCCTGGGCCCAGTGGGCTTCGGCGGTGGCGGCGTTCTCCACCCGCCAGCGCCCGGTGAGCCACACCAGGCGGATATAAAGGGCGCCCAGCCAGCACAGGGCGGCGCGCACCGGCTCGCTTTTCAGAACCTGCTTCAACCCGCGCATGGGGGTCAGGCCTCCGGGACGGCGGCGCTGCCGTCCTCGGCGAACTGCAGGGCGTAAAGGCGGGCATAGATGCCGCCCCGGGCCAGCAGTTCGGCATGGCTGCCCGATTCCGCCACCCGCCCCTTGTCGATGACATGGATGAGGTCGGCATCGACGATGGTGGACAGGCGGTGCGCCACCACGATGGTGGTGCGGCCCCGCATCAACACCTCCAACGCCGCCTGCACCTGGCGCTCGGATTCGGTGTCCAGGGCCGAGGTGGCCTCGTCCAGCAGCAGGATGGGCGCATTCTTCAGCATGGCCCGGGCGATGGACAGGCGCTGGCGCTGCCCGCCCGACAGTTTGATGCCGTGTTCGCCGACGATGGTGTCGTAGCCCTGGGGCAGGGCCATGATGAAGTCGTGGGCGGCGGCATGGCGGGCGGCCTGTTCGATTTCGTCCTGGCTGGCCTCGAAGCGGCCGAACGAGATATTGGCGCGGATGGTGTCGTCGAACAGCGCCACCTCCTGGCTGACCAGGGCGATCTCCCGGCGCAGCGAGGCCATGCCGACGGCGCGCACATCCTGGCCGTCCACCAGCACCTGGCCGCCGCCGACGTCGTAGAAACGGGGGATCAGATTGAGGATGGTGGATTTGCCGCCGCCCGACGAGCCCACCAGGGCCACGGTTTGTCCGGCCGGCGCCTCGAGATTGACGCGGTTCAGGGCCTGGCGTTCACCGTCGTAGCTGAACTCCACGTCCTGAAAGCGCACGGCGCCGCCGGAAATCCGCAGCTCTTTCGCCTCGGCGGCGTCGGTGATGGACGGCGACATGTCCATCAGGTGGAAGACGCGGGCGGCGGCCGACAGCCCTTCCTGCAGGTTGGTGTTGAGGTTGGCCAGGCGCTTCACCGGCTCGTAGGCCATGAGCAGGGCGGTGATGAAGGCGAAAAAGGCCCCGGCGGTGGTGGCGCCGGTAATGACGCGATGCCCGCCGTAAAGAATGACGATGGCCACGGCCACGCCGCCTAAGGTTTCCATGATGGGGCTGGAGGCGGCGCGCACCCGCCCGGCCTTGTAGGTCAGGCGGAACAGGGTTTCGGTGATGGCGGCGATCTTGCCGCGCTCGTAGCCTTCCATGCCGTAGGCCTTGACCATGCGGATGCCCTGGAAGCTCTGTTCCAGCAGGGTGTTGAACTCGCCCATCTGCTCCTGGGTGTTGGCCGTCACCTTGCGCATGCGCTTGCCGATCTTGGAGATGGGCAGGATGGCCACCGGAAACACCACGAAGGCCATGGCGGCCAGGGTCCAGTCCTGCCAGAACATCACCCCCACCAGGATGATGGTGGTCAGGGTGTCGCGGCCCAGACCCACCAGGGCGTTGGAAACGGCGCCGCGCATCAGGCTGATGTCCACGGTGAAGCGCGACACCAGCACGCCGGTGGATTCGCCGTGGAAAAAGGCCAGGTCCATGGTGGTGAGATGGGCGAACAGCCGGTTCTGCATATCGGCGATCACCCGAAGGCCGTACCACGAGGTCAGGCTGGATTGCAGATAGGTGGCGGTGCCCTTGACCAGGAAGGTGGCGATCACCCCGAGGGCGATGGGCCACAGCATGGAGGCCTGCTTGCTGACGAACACCTCGTTGACCACCGGCTTCATCAGCCAGGCCGACAGGCCGGTGGCGCCGGAGGCCAGGGCCATGCACAGGAGCGAGGCCAGCACCTTGCCGCGATAGGGCGAAACCCCTTCGCGCACCAGACGGCGGATCAGAGCCCAGGTGGTATGGTCCAGTTTGATCTTTTGCTTGCTGCTCAAGGCGTCCGCCGCTCATCTTCCTCTGAAGCGGCGCACCATATCACGGGCGCGGGGTGGGGCCAAGGATGCCGCCACCCCTCCCTTTTCTAGCGGGCCAGGACGGCGGCGGCCTCCTTGGTCTTGGCGATGGCGGCCTCGGCCTGCTGCACGGCGGCGGCGATGCCGGCCACGTTGCCGGAAATGGTATCCACCGCCTGCGAGGCGTTGCTCATATTGGCCGACATGTCGCGGGTCACCGCACTTTGCTCCTCCACCGCCGAGGCGGTGGCGGCCACATATTCGCGCACGTTCTCGATGGACTGGCGGATGGTGTTCAACGCCCCCACCACTTCGCCGGAGATGCTTTGCACGCCCTCGATCTCGCGGCCGATCTGCTCGGTGGCCTGGGCGGCCTGGTTGGCCAGATGCTTGACCTCGTTGGCCACCACGGCGAAGCCCTTGCCCGCCTCGCCGGCGCGGGCCGATTCGATGGTGGCGTTCAGGGCCAGGAGATTGATCTGGCCGGCGATGTTCTGGATCAGCCCGACGATGCCGCCCATGGCCTGGGCCGCCGCCGCCAGCCGCTCGGTGGCGCCGCCGGCATTGGTCACCTGGCCGACGGCGGCGTCGGTGGCGGCCTGGGATTTGCTCATGCTCTGGGAAATCTCGGTGATGGAGGCGGCCAGCTCCTCCGAGCTCGAAGCCACCATCTGCACATTGCTGGAGGTTTCCCCCGCCGCCATGTTGGCGCTGTCGGCCTGTTGGGCGGTCTGGGCCATGGCGCTGTCCACCTCGGCGAAATTGACGTCGATCAGGCGCTTCAGATCGTTCAGCAGGGTGATCTGGGCGGTGATGTCGGTGGCATATTTCACCACCCGCACCACGCGGCCGTTAGGATCGAGGATGGGATTGTAGCTGGCCTCGATCCACACCTCCTTGCCGCCCTTGCCGACGCGCTTGAACTGGCGGGCCTGAAACTCGCCGCGGCGCAGGGTTTCCCAGAAGGTTTTATAAGCCGGGCCGTCGCGTTCCTCGGACGGGACCAGCATGCTGTGATGCTTGCCCTTGATCTCGTCCAGCCGGTAGCCCAGAACCTTGAGAAAATTGTCGTTGGCGTCGACGATGGTGCCGTCGGGCGTGAACTCGATCACCCCTTGCGATTTGCCGATGGCCTCGATGCGGCCCTGCATGTCGATAAGGCGGGCCTTCTCGGCGGTGACGTCGCTGGCGAACTTCACCACCTTCACCACGCGGCCGTTAGGATCGAGGATGGGATTGTAGCTGGCCTCGATCCACACTTCCTTGCCGCCCTTGCCGATGCGCTTGAACTGGCGGGCCTGGAACTCGCCGCGGCGCAGCGCTTCCCAAAAGGCCTTGTAGTCCTGGCCGTCGCGTTCTTTGGGATCGACGAACAGGCTATGGTGCTGGCCCCTGACCTCTTCCAGGCGGTAGCCCATCAGAGCCAGGAAGTTTTCATTGGCATCCAGAATGGTGCCGTTGGGGTCGAAGCTGATGCGGCCTTGGGATTTGTCCAGGGCGGTCAGAATGGCGGTGGATTCGTTGCTTTTGCGCGAGGACCAAAACATTTCCCAACTCCTGATGGAAAGGTCTTCCGAGGAAGATGGTATTTCCTGGGATCATTCCAACATGCAAAAACTAAAATTCATACTGAAATTTAATCCTATCGATAAAAGAAGGACTGTCTCCACCAAAAGATGGATTGGCATTAGATCGTGATGCATTAAATCGTGCATCACGATCTAAGCTTTGATATGCCCCTCGCCGGGTGCAGTCCTCCGGATTGCTTGGCCGCGGCCTTATACCAAATTGCAGTGATCGGAACCGATCACTGCACCCTCATGCGCCGGGCGGGTTTCTCCGAAACCCTTGGCTTCGCGCCATCAGGCGCGCGTCG